>CAZPJM010000091.1:0-15947 GCA_964586865.1 uncultured Enterobacteriaceae bacterium | reverse complement strand
CGGCACGGGGCCCGACCGCGGGCGCAGGCCGCGGGCCCGTCAGAAGGCCCGGCGCGACCCCCGGAGCTGCTCGGCCTCGGTCTTGCAGTCGATGCACTGGGTGGCCACCGGCCGCGCGAGGAGTCGGCCGAAGGTGATCTCGCCGCCACACCCGTCGCAGACGCCGTACTCGCCCTCCTGCATCCGGGACAGGGCGGCCTTGATCTGGCCGAGCATGCGGCGCTCGCGGTCGGCGAGGCGCAGCATGAACTCGCGGTTGGAGGCGTTGACGGCCACATCGAGCTCGTCGGCCTCGGTCTCCTCCTCGGCGGTCAGGCTGCTGACGGCCTCGTGGGTCCGGCCCAGGATCTGCTCGAGCTGGGTCCTGAGCACGCGGTGGAGCTTCAGGAGCTCCTCGGGGGTGAGGTACTCGTCTTCGGGCAGGGTCGGCTCGGGGGCGACCTGGGACATCCATCCCTCCAGGGTTCGGGGCGGCGCACCCTGACGCATCAAGCCCCCCCGCGCAACCCCCATCACGGGCCAACCGGCCGCGGCGGTGCTACCCTGCGGGGCCGCGACCCCGATGGAGCCTGGATGCGTGCTCGACCGGTCCTCCTGCTGCTGCTGCTCGCCGCCTGCAACGGCGATGAACCCGTCGGAACCGATCTCGACCAGGATGGCTTCCCCGCCCCCGCCGACTGCGACGACGACGACCCCGCGGTGAATCCCGGCGCCACCGAGCGGTGCAACGGGATCGACGACGACTGCGACGGCCTGATCGATCAGGAGGCGGTCGACGACAAGGAGTGGTACCGCGACGTGGACGGAGACACGTGGGGGGACGAAGACACGGCGATCCGGGCCTGCGATCCCCCCGCCGAGGGGTACGTGGACCGGGGAGAGGACTGCAACGACCTCTTCGACGACGTCTTCCCCGGCGGCACGGAGGTCTGCGATGGCCTCGACAACGACTGCGACGGCGACGTGGACGAGGACGCGCAGGACGCCCCGGAGTGGTTCCGCGACGGCGACGAGGACGGCGTGGGGACGGACGCGGACACGGTCTTCGCCTGCGCGCCGCCCGACGGCTACGTCGCCACCCCCGGCGACTGCGACGACGCGGATCCGGCCCGCGGCCCCCTCCGCGACGAGCGCTGCAACGGCATCGACGACGACTGTGACGAGGCCGTCGACGAGGCCGACGCGGTGGACCCGGTCACCCTGTGGCCCGACGCCGACATGGATGGCCACGGCGACCCGGCGGGTGCCACCCGCACCGGGTGTCCCAGCCTCCCCGGCTGGGCCGACGTGGACGACGACTGCGACGATACCGAGCCGCGGGTGCACCCGGGGCGTGACGAGATCTGCGACGGCCTGGACAACGACTGCGACCCCACCACCTCCGAGGACGGTCTGGTGGCCCTGGACGGGGTCGCGGTGGCCGATCCGGCCTCGGGCCTCTCGAGCGCCGCCGATGGCTCCACCCTCGCCATCTGCGCCGGCGCATGGACCCTGTCGGCCACCCTCGACATGGACCTGCGCATCGAGGGCCCCGGGGGCGCCGCCGCCACCACCCTCACCCCGGCCGCGGCGGGCTCCCCCATGTTCACCCTCTCCGACGGGGCCAGCCTCACCCTGGTCGACCTGACCTTCACCGACGGCGACGCGCCCTACGGCTCGGTGGTGGACGCCCGCGAGGGGGGCGACGTGACGGTCCAGGCCTGCACCATGGACGGCAACCGGGCGGACCAGGATGGCGGGGCCGTCCACGGCTCGGCCCTGGGGGCCGTGACCCTGGTGGACACCACCCTCACCTTCAACGAGGCCGGCGGAGACGGCGGGGCGGTGTGGGCCAGCACCCTGCAGGTGGAGCGGAGCACCCTCAGCGACAACCGGGCCGATCGCGGCGGCGCGGTGCTGCTCGACGGGGGCGACGCCATCCTCGACGCCGACACCGTCTTCTTCGGCAACACCGCCACCACCGACGGCGGGGCCGTCGCCGTGGTCGGCCCCCACCTGCTCGAGTTCGGCACCTACGACGAGAACCTGGCCCGGGCCGATGGCGGCGCGGTCTGGCTCGGTCCGGGCGCCACCTTCCTGGACGGCATCGTCCGGCGGAACCGGGCCGTGGGCGCCGGCGGCGGCGTCTGGGCCGAGGCCGGCTCCAGCCTGGAGACGCTGACCCTCACGGGCAACGTGGCGGGCCGGGGGGCCGGGGTGGCGAGCGGCGGGGGCACGGTGAGCCTCTCCGCCTGCGTCATCGACGGCAACGAGGCCGACGACGAAGGGGGCGGGGTCGCGGTGGGCGGTGGCGACGTGACCATCTCCGGCGGGCAGATCCGCGAGAACGAGGCCGCCACCGGCGGGGGCGTGTGGCTGGGTGCGGGCACCCTCGACGTGGACGGCGTCGACCTGGGGGCGAGCGGGGTGGACAACACGCCCGACGACGTGGTCGTCGACGGCGGCAGCGCCTACGACACCTACGGCGCCGGCGCCACCTTCACCTGCAGCGCCTCCGCCGGGACCTGCACCCCGTGACCCGCCCCGGTGCTCCGCTCCCGGTCATCGTGGCCCTCGCCGGCCTCTTCGGGGCCCCCGCGACGGCGGCCCCGGACGGACCGCCCCCCGCCGCCGAGGACGACCACGCGGAGGAGGGCTCCCCGGACGCCGGCGACACGGTGGTGGTGCGGGGCGCGGCCCGGGACCCGGCCGATCCCGAGCGCTCCGGGGCCAGCGTCACGGTGGTCCCCGTGGACGAGCGCCTGCCCGAGGGGGCCGACGTGGCCGACGCCGTCGCCCGCGCCCCCGGCACCACCGTCCGCCGGCTCGGCGGCCTGGGCGCGTTCTCGGCGGTCTCGCTCCGGGGGGCCGCCCTCCGCCAGGTCGAGGTCCTGCTGGACGGCATCCCCCTCAACCCCGACGGCAGCGCGGCGGTGGACCTCTCGGCCCTGCCTCTGCGGGCCCTGGGCGAGGTGAGGGTATGGCGGGGAGGGGGTCCGGCCTGGCTGCTGGCCGCGCCCCTCGGCGGGGTGGTGGACCTGCGGACCGCCCCCGAGGCCCGCGCGCCCCTCTCGGTGGCAGTGAGCGGCGGCTCCTGGTCCACCGGCCAGCTCCAGTTCCAGGGGGCCACCACCGCCGGCGGGGTCGAGGTCCTGGGCGCCGCCTCGGCCCTCACCAGCCAGGCGGACTTCCGGTTCTACGACGACAATGGCACCGACGGCGACCGCCTGGACGACGCCCTCCGCCGCCGGGAGGGCAACGATCGTCACCAGGCCGGCGGGCTGCTCCGCCTCCGCGCCGGCGACCCCGGCGATCGCTGGGTGGGGCTCGTGGGCGGGACCCTCCGCGACGAGGGCCTCCCCGGTCCCGTGGGGGGCCTTCCCGAGGGCCGGCTGCGCACCGGCTGGGCCTTGGGGACCCTGGAGCGGCGCCGCACCGTGGGGGGCACCGCCTGGGTGGCCCGCGGCTGGGTGCAGGCCCGCGCCGAGGGCCGCACCGACGCCCCCGGACGCCCGGACCGAGTGGAGGGCCTGGGCCACGGCGGGCTGCACCTGGGGGTACGCCGGGCCCTGACCACCGCCCAGCTCGGCGCCACCGCCCGGATCCGGCACGACCTGCGCCTCCGGAGCCCCCGTCAGGCCTCCGACCCCGCCGCCACCCGCTGGTCCGGGACCCTGGCCCTCGACGCGGTGTGGTGGCCCCTGGGCGAGGTGCTCCGCATCGAGCCGGTCCTCCACGGGCGGGCCTGGTGGGACCGCCAAGGCGAGGACGGGGCGCTCCGCGCCGCCTTCTCCCCGCGCCTCTCGGCGGCCTGGATGCCCCGGGACGGGGTGGTGGTCCACGCCGCTGGGGGCCGGGCGGTGCGGCCGCCCGACTTCGTGGAGCGCTTCGGCGACCGGGGCGTGGTCCAGGGGCGCCCCGACCTGCGGCCCGAGCGCGGCACCTGGGCGGACGCCGGGATCCGCCTCGGTGGGCGTGGCCTGCGCGCCGAGGCCGGCGTCTTCCACCACGACGCCGTGGATCGCATCGTCTTCGTCCAGAACGGCCAGCGCACCCTCGTCCCCATCAACGTGGGCCGCAGCCGGGCCACCGGCGTGGAGCTGGCGGCCGACGGGGTGGTGGGACCGATCGATGCGCGCCTCGCTGGCACCTTCACCGACACGGCGGTGCGCAGCGACGTGCCCGGCCTCGACGGGGCCGCGCTGCCCCGGATCCCCCGCTGGGCCGGCACCGCCGATGTGGGGGTGTCGTGGCGGGACCGGGCGCGGCTGGGGCTCTCCCTCGATGCCGCCGCCGGCAACCCCTGGGACGAGGCCAACCTGACCCGGGCCGCCCCCCGCCTCCTGGCGGGCCTCCTGCTGCGGGTCCACCCCGCCCCCGGCTGGCCCGCCCTCATCGTCGAGGTGCGCAACCTGGCCGACACCCTCGCCCTGCCCATGCCCCGGGATCCGCGCTACCCGGAGGGTCCGCGGGTGCTGCGCGCCCTCACCGACTTCGCCGCCTACCCGCTCCCCGGCCGCACCGCCCTCCTGACCCTCCGCTGGACCCCCGCCGAGGCCCGATGATCCGGCTCGCCCCATCCCTCCTGCTCCTCGCCTGCGCCGGCGACGACCCGGACGCCCCCCGCTGCGCCGGCCCCCTCGCCGGGCCGGGCGACGTGGCGCTGGCGGTCAGCACCCTGACCCAGGCCTTCGACGCCGGGACCCTCACCGTGGTCGATCTGGCCACGGGTGAGGTCTGCGACGACGTGGTCACCGCCACCGGCGACTCGGCGGTCCAGGTGGTGGATGACCGCGTGGTGCTGGTGGACCGCCTGGGCACCGACCGCCTGCGCTGGTTCGAGCCCGGCCGCTGGGAGGCGCCCCTGCGCGAGGTCTCCCTGGGCGACGCCACCAACCCCCACGACCTGGCCCGCTGCGGCGAAGGCTGGCTCGTGAGCCTGTACGAGCGGGACCACCTGGTCCATCTGGACGACGAGGGCCGGATCCGCGCTCGGGTGGACCTCTCGCCCTGGGCGGACGCGGACGGCCTGCCCGAGGCCTCCACCCTGGTGCGTCGGGGCGATGGGGTGCTGGTCGAGCTCCAGCGGCTGGACCGGGCCACCGACCCGGCGGTGTGGACCCCGGCGGGCCCGGGGACCGTCCTGCACGTGAGCTGCCCGGACCTGGAGGTGGTGGACGCCTGGGAGGTGGCCGAGAACCCGCGGCTGGTGCCCGGCCCGGGCGGATCGGTGGCCATCCTGGGCGGAGACGGCTCGGTCAGGGTGCGGGACCCCGACGGAGCGACGCGGTGGACGGCGCGCCTGGACCACCCGGCAAGCACGGCCGCCTTCGGCGGCGGGGGCCCGGGCGTGGTCATCACCCGCGACGCGGGCCTGTGGCACCGGATCACCTGTATCGACGCCGCCGGCCGGACCACCCCCCTGAGGCTCACCGACGCCTACCTGCCCGCCGCCGAGGCCACCGACGATGGGCGGGTGACCGTCGCGGTGCGCACCGGCTGGGCCGACCCCTCCACCCGGCCCCAGGACGCGGGCGAGGTGGTGCTCGATCCCGCTCCGGGCCTGTGGCGGATCGACCCCGCGGCCTGTCGCGTGATCGACACCCTGCCCACGGCCCTCGGCCCCTTCGATCTCGCCGCCTACTAGGGGCCACTCCACCCCGCCGATGCCGTCCCCGACGCCCTCCCGCACGCCGCAGGACCGACACCCGGGCCACAACCTCTCCACGAACCCGCGACAATCCCCCGTCGGGCGTGGTACACCGCGTGTCATGCCGGCCCGTCGGCCGGCCGACGATGGAGACGCCATGACCCGCACCCTGCTTCTCGCGGCCGCCGCCGCGACGACCCTCTCCCTCTCCGCGTGCAACGGCGAGGACGACCCGGACGAGACCGATGTGGAGGACACCGACAACGGTGACACCGACGAGGTCGGACCGCCGCTCGTCACCATCTCGGGCTCCTCCGTCGACGCCTTCTCCCCCACCGGGGCGACCGGGGCCGAGGGCCTCTGCGTCCAGGCCGTCGACCCCTCGGCCGCCCTCGAGGGCGGGGATCTGAACGTGCTCGGCGAGACCCAGCTCGACGCCAACGGCGCCTACGAGATCACCGACGTGGACGTGAGCCAGGCGCCGCTCGCCGTCTTCCTGATCCTCTCGGACTGCAGCGAGACCCCCACCACCATCCTCCCCTCGGCCACCGGCATCGCCTCCGACGAGTACGCCAGCGCCGTGGCGGGCGACACCTTCACCCGCGACCTGCGCTTCGTCACGCTCGAGACCGCCGGCCAGATCGACCAGTCCCTGGCCGGGGTGGGCTCCTCGGCCACGCTGGCCGGGGGCTCCATCATGGCCTTCGTCCTCGACCAGCAGGGCAACCCGGTGGCCGACGCCACGGTCGACTGCGGCATGTGCACCGCCAATGAGTACTACTACGTGGACCTGGACCCGGAGGGTGGCCTGCTCGCCAGCGCTACCGGCCCCAACACCGCCACCCAGCCCGGCGTGGGCCTGGCCCTCATCGTCCCCGGCGAAGTGGGCGGCTACTCGGTGTCCCACCCCACCCTCACCATCCAGGGCGGGCTCTTCGGCGCCATCCCCGGCGTGGCGGCCTTCAACGCCTGGACCCAGTAGGCCCTCGCCGGCCCCGCGCCCCGCCCCGTCCCCACCGACGGCGGCGGGGCGCGCTGCGTCCGGGACCGGTTTGACGGCGGCCCCCGGCGGTCCTACGCCCCGCACTCCCCCGGAGGTCCCATGCCCGACGCCCCCGTCCAATACACGGTCGTGCCCGCCAACCCGTCGGGTCACCTCTTCGCCGTCACCCTGGACATCGCCCGCCCCGACCCCGAGGGGCAGGTCCTCCGGCTCCCGGCCTGGATCCCGGGCTCCTACCTCATCCGCGACTTCGCCATGCACATCGTGCACCTCCGGGCGGGCACCGCCGACGGCAGCCCGGTGACCGCCCGGAAGCGCGACAAGCAGACCTGGGTGCTCGACCCGATCGACGGCCCCGTCACCGTCGTCTACGAGGTCTACGCCTGGGACCTCTCGGTGCGCAAGGCCCACCTGGACAGGACCCACGGCTACTTCAACGGGACCAGCCTCTTCCTCGAGGTGGTGGGCCAGGCCAGTGGCCCCCACGACGTGACCCTCCGGCCCCCCGACGACCCCACCTGCACGGGCTGGCGCGTCGCCACCACCCTGCCCCGCACCTCCGGCGAGCCCCTCGGCTTCGGCACCTTCCAGGCCCCCGACTACGACGCCCTCATCGACCACCCGGTCGAGCTCGGCACCTTCGTCCACGCCCGCTTCGAGGCCCGCGGCATCCCCCACGAGGTCGCCCTCACCGGCCGCTTCCGCTGCGACCTCGACCGCCTGTGCGCCGACCTCCAGGCCATCTGCGAGGTCCACCTCGACATGCTCGGCGCCCCCACCGACCTGGATCGCTACCTCTTCCAGATCATGGTGGTCGGCAAGGGCTACGGCGGGCTCGAGCACCGCAGCTCCACCTCGCTCATCTGCACCCGGGACGACCTTCCCCAGCCTGGCCAGGACGAGGTCACCTCGGGCTACCGCACCCTCCTGGCGCTGGCCAGCCACGAGTACTTCCACACCTGGAACGTCAAGCGCATCAAGCCGGCCCGCTTCACCCCCTTCGACCTCTCCCGCGAGGCCCACACCACCCTGCTCTGGGCCTTCGAGGGGGTCACCGCCTACTACGAGCCCCTGGGCGTACGCCGGGCCGGGCGGATTCCCCCCGAGGACCTCCTCGAGCTGCTGGGCCGCAAGCTCACCGACGTGATGCGGCGCCCCGGGCGCTTCAAGCAGTCGGTGGCCGAGAGCAGCTTCGACGCCTGGACCCGCTTCTACAAGCAGGACGAGAACGCCCTCAACGCCATCGTCAGCTACTACACCAAGGGCGCCATGGTGGCCCTGGCCCTGGACCTGACCCTGCGCCGCGACACGGACGGGGCCACCAGCCTCGACGACGTGATGCGCGCGCTGTGGCAGGCCCACGGCGAGACCGGCGTGGGCGTCGACGAGGACGGCATCCAGGCCATCACCCGCCAGGTCTCCGGCCTGGACCTGGAGGCCTTCTTCGAAGAGGCGCTGCACGGCACCGGCGACGCCCTCTGGGAGCAGGTGGCCGGCCTGCTGGCCGACTTCGGGGTCACGGCCACCCTGCGCGTCCGGGAGTCGGGCGAGGATCGGGGCGGCAAGCCCGGGACCCTCTCCGAGGCCCAGGCCGCCCGCCGCGGCGACGTGGGGATCGGCCTCCAGGGCACGAAGGTGCGGTGGGTGCGCGAGGGCAGCCCCGCCATGCACGCCGGCCTCTCCGCGGGGGACGAGATCGTGGCCTTCGACGGCCTCAAGGCCGGCAGCGATCTCGCGGCCCGCATCGCCGGCCACCGCCCGGGCGAGATCGTGCCGGTCCACGTCTTCCGGCGCGACGAGCTGCACACCCTCACCATGACCGTCGGCGAGGCCCCCCGCGACACGGTGGCCCTCACCCTGAACGACGACGCCCCGCCCGAGGCGGTGGCCCGCCGCGAGGCCTGGCTGGGGGCGTGAGCCGGATCCGCACGCGGCCATCCCCGTCGTCCGGGGGGTGGGGCGTCCCCCGGTTTCCAGGCCCGGCCTCCCTCGGTAGCCTGTCCCGGTGACCTCGGAGGACCGCGTGTCCCACTCCCTGCCCATCCCCAAGCCCTTCGCCCGCCGTCTCCTCCCCGACGGGCCCGCCGACGAGACCCTCATGGCGGCGTGGCGTCAGGGCGATGCCACCGCCTTCAACCGGCTCTTCGACCGCTACCGGGACCGGGTCGTCGCCTATGCCTGGCGCCTCCTCCGCAACCAGGAGGAGGCCGAGGACGTCACCCTCGAGGCCTTCTGCCGGGTGGTCGAGGGGGCCTGGACCCCGGGGGGCTCCTTCCGGGCCTTCCTCTTCACCGTGGCCCACCGCCTCTGCCTCGACCGCCTCCGCAAGCGCAAGCGGACCCTGCGCTTCGTCCGGCTGTGGACCGCCGCGGCCGAGCGGGCCACCACCCCCGAGGACTCGGTGGTGGGCGATGAGCGCCGTCGGGCCCTCGAGGTCGCCATCGCCGAGCTCCCCGAGTCCCACCGTGCGGCCTTGCTCCTCTACTATGGCCAGGAGCTGCCCAGCAAGGACGTGGCGCGGATCCTGGGCTGCACCGACCAGCAGGTCCGCAGCCGCCTCTCCTACGCCCGCCGTCGCCTCCGCAAGGACCTCCTCCCCCGCGAGGAGGTGGACGGATGAGGGAGTCCGAGACCCCGCACCAGAGCGGCCTGCGCCTGGCCGAGCTCCCGCCCGCCGATCCGAGCCGCGACGAGGATCTCGTGGGACTGCGACGGGAAGACCTGGATCACGAGGAGCGTCGCCGCCTCATCGCGGCCCTCTCCACCTCCGAGGGCACCATCGACCGCGAGGCGGCCATGACCCTGGCCCTCGAGGTCGGCGATCTGCCCGCCCCGCGCTCCCGGCTCCACCCCGGACACGTCCTCGAGGCCCTCGAGGACAGGCGCCGGGCCCGCCGACGCTGGCGCTGGGCGACGGGGGTGGGCGTCCTCGGCTTCGTGCTCACCGCCCTCGTCCTGGCGCCCCGGCTGGCCGGCAGCACCACCGCCGAGTGGACCCGGCCCGACGTGGATCTGGTGGCCCAGGCCCGCACCGACCAGCTCCAGCGCCCCGTGGTGCCGGGCGACACCCTGGCCGAGCCCGACACCACCCTGCACCTGGCGGTGGCCACCAGCGGACCGGGCGCCCTCTTCGTGACCCAGACCTGGGGCTACGGCACCACGCGGCCGGTGGGCCCGGCGGAGCGCCAGGCGGTGGGCACCGGCCTGCACAGCATCGACGTGCCCCTCACCCCGGTGCGACGGCCCCTGCGGGTCCGCTACCAGGCCTGGGTCTGCCCCCCCGGCATGTCCCGCCCCGACAGGCTCCGGTGCGCCTGGGACGACCTGACGGTCATCTGGACACCCTGAGTTCCACCCGGACCGTCCGCTCGGGCCAGGCATCGCTCAGGATCGCCAGGTTGCCCACGTCGCTGGCATCGGAGCCACGCGGGAGCCAGGTCACGAAGACGGTGCGGGTGGGCCGGCCGGTCTCGGGATCGAAGGGCGCGAGGGTGAAGGGCAGGCTGCCGTTGGTGTCCGGGTCCGGATCGACGCCGAAGCCCGGATCGCCCTCCGGGTCCATCCGGTACAGGGTGAGCGGGGCGTCGCCCCGGTTGCGCAGCACCAGCGGCACCCGGGCCGGGGTATCGGCTTCGACCTCGACGAGGGCTGGCTCCACCTCGAGGGCGGGGGCCACCGCCGAGGCGGTCAGGGGGACCTGCGCCGGGGTCTCGAAGGTGACGTTGCTCTGGACCTCCACCGCCGAGGTCCAGGTGTCGGGCCGGTCCGGCGCGAAGGTGACGACGAAGGAGCCCGCGGAGCCGGCGCGGATCCGCTGCCCCTGCCCCACCGTGCCGAGCTCGAAGGGGGTGTCGTCCGTCGTGAGGCGGATCTCGTAGATGTCCAGGGGCTCATCCCCCTCGTTGCGGATGATCACGTCGGCCGAGGCGCTCTCCCCCACCGCCAGCGTCCGGAAGTCGAGGGAGGCGGGCTCCAGCGTCTGCACCGGCCCTACCGGGGGGTCCGTGTCGGTGTCGGTGGGCACTTCGGCGCTGCCGGTGCACCCGAGGACAAGGCCTGCTGCCCACCACGCCCGCATGGCTCCTCCACCCCTTCAGGGTGCTTCGTCCGACGCGGGAGCGCCAGCCCTCCCTGGGGCCCGAGGGGGTCCAGCGCCCTACCGGGCCGTGAAGGCCCCCCGGGTGCCGCCCACGGACAGGAGGGAGCCGGTGCGCTACCCTCCGGGGCCGCTCCGGAGCCCTCATGCGCCGCCTCCCGACCCTGTGCCTGCCCGCCCTGGCCCTCGCGGCCTGCTGGGGCGGCTCCGATCCGCCTCCCCCCCGGCCCGATCCCCTCCCCGAGCCCCGCTCCGCCGCCGACGGCGCGGTGGCGTCCTACACCCTCTCCTTCCCGGCCCCCCAGACCCAGTACCTCTCGGTCGAGGCGGTCTATCCCGACGTCGGCGACACCCTCGACGTCTCCATGGTGGCCTGGACCCCCGGCTCGTACAAGATTCGCGACTATGCCCGCCACCTGGAGGGCCTGACCGCCGCCACCCCCGACGGCACCCGGCTGCCGGCCCGCAAGCTCGACAAGGACACCTGGCGCATCCAGGCCGACGGCGCCGAGACGGTGGTGGTGCGCTACGACCTCTACGCCCGCACCCTCTCGGTACGCGGCAACTGGGTCGAGCCCGACTTCGCCATGCTCAACGGCGCGCCCACCTACCTGCTGCGCGAGGACCGGGAGGGGCCCCTCGACGTGCGGCTCGAGCGGCCCGACGCCTGGCCCGAGCACGCCACCGCCCTCCCCCCCCACCCGGGCGGCGAGGCCCACCGCTTCCGCGCCACCGACGTGGACCAGCTCCTGGACAGCCCCATCGTGCTGGGAGACCTGGAGATCTGGTCCTTCTCCGTCGAGGACCCTTCCGAACCCGGGCGCACCGTGCCCCACCGCCTCGTGCACGCCGGGGACACCGGCCCCTGGGACGGCGAGGGCACCGCCGCCGACGTGGCCGCCCTGACCCGGGAGCAGGTCCGGTTCTGGGGGGGCATCCCCTACCGCAGCTACAGCTACCTCAACGTCATCGCCGAGGCCGGGGGCGGCCTGGAGCACCAGGCCTCGACCCTCATGCTCACCCGCCGCCACGCCTCCCGGACCCGCGCCCAGCGCCTGCGGTGGCTGGGGCTCGTGAGCCACGAGTTCTTCCACACCTGGAACGTGAAGCGCCTCCGCCCGGTCGAGCTCGGCCCCTTCGCGTACGACCGCGAGGTCTACACCCGCTCCCTCTGGATCGCCGAGGGGCTGACCTCGTACTACGACGACCTCCTCCTGGTCCGGGCCGGCCTCATGACCGAAGAGGAGTACCTGGACAAGCTCGAGAGCAACATCCGGGGCGTGCGCGGGAAGCCGGGCCGCTTCGTGCGCAGCCTGGAGGACGCCTCCTTCGACGCCTGGATCAAGTACTACGAGAAGGACGAGAACCACGACAACGTCAGCGTCAGCTACTACACCAAGGGCTCCGTGGTCGGCTTCATGCTCGACGCCGAGATCCGGCAGCGCAGCAATGGTTTCCGCAGCCTGGACGATGCCCTGCGCCTCGCCTACAGCCGGCACAGCGGCGAGGCCGGCTACACCCCCGCCCAGTTCCAGGAGGCGTGCGAGGAGATGGCTGGCGACGACCTGGACGCCTTCTTCGAGGCCTACGTGCGCGGCACCGAGCCCCTGGACCTGGGGCCGGCCCTCGCCACCTTCGGCCTGCGGGAGGCCGCCGCCGAGACGCCCGACGAGGAGGCCGACGAGGATCCCGAGGCCGGCTGGCTCGGGGTCCGGGTGGGCAGCGGGCCCCGGGCCACCGTGCGCCAGGTGGTGCGCGACAGCCCCGCATGGAGCGCCGATCTGCTGCCGGACGACGAGATCGTGGCGGTGGACGGCTACCGCGTCGAGGGGAAGATCGACGCGCTGCTCGCCCACCATCCCCCGGGCACCGAGGTGGTGCTCACCCTCTCCCGCCGCGGTCGGCTCATCGAGCGCCCCATCACCCTCGGGACGGCCCCCCGGCCCTTCGAGCTCGAGAAGGATCCCGAAGCCTCCATCGAGGCGCGCGACAGGCGGGCCCGGTGGCTGGCCGCCTCGACCGGGCCCATGCCCACCCCCTCGCTCATCGAGGGATCCGTGGTCGGCGGGCCCGGCGACGACGCCGCGGCCGCCCGCCCCGCCCCCGCCACCGACGATGCCGAGCTGGACGACGAGGACGAGGGCGACGAGCCGGATCCGACGGACGAGGCGCCGGAGCCGCCCTCAGAGCCCGAGCCGTAGCAGCGGACGGCTCGCCCAGGGGATGCTGCCCAGCACCGCCAGCAGGCCGAGCCCCATGCCCAGGGCCGCCCAGAGGTGCTTGCGCGCGGGCTTCCGGGCCCGCTTGGCCACGAAGTAGCCGACGTGGACCAGCACGACGGCCACCAGCATCCCCGTCAGGTGCTCGACGGCCCAGAACCGCAGGTCCCCGTCCTTCATGGCGGCGCCGAAGTCCTGGAAGATCTCGGTCATGAGCGGACTCACCCCCAGGTAGAGCGCGAAGCCCAGCAGGAGCTGGGTGTCCATCGTGACGAGAAAGGCCAGGTTGGACAGCTTGTGGCGCTTCTCGAAGTCGCCGCGGCCCGCCAGCCCCACCACCGCCTGGACCACCGCGGCCGCCCCGGCCACGAGCACCAGCCAGCGCAAGACCGAGTGCAGGGTCAGCAGCACGTCGTAGATCATCCCGCCTCCGCGTGAACGGGCGCCCTAACCCACGGGCGCAGGGACGAGGGCGCCGCGGAACGTGGCGCTCGGGCCGTGATCCCCCGGCCCCGAGGTGCTACGTTGCCGGTGATCTGTTCTGGCTCTTTTTTGAGAGGCCTCCATGTCTGGTCCCGCCACCGGCCACGGGCGCTCCCCAGCCCGTTCGGCCCGTCCCTCTCGCCCCGCCAACCGTGTCGAGCAGCCCGGGGGGTCGCTCGACGCCTCCCAGGGTGCCTCCAGGAACGCCTCCGGCGCCGCCTCTGCGGACCATCTGGCCCCCCTCGAGGCGCGCACCCTCGGCCACTTCCACGAGGTCCTGGGCAACGAGGCCGTTCTCGACAGCCTCTCGGGCGCCTCCCTCGGCGGACTGGGCCCGCTGGTCGCCGGCGAGGTCGCCTCGGGCGTGGCCGGCGTGGACACGGGCGGCTTCGGCTCCAACGTGGCCATGGGCCGCGCCATGCGCGATGCCATCAGCCCCGAGGGCGCCAAGGCCCTCGACGCCCTGCACTTCGGCGGCGGCCACCCCCTGCCGGCGCTCCACCTCGAGCGGATGGAGCGGGCCTTCGACCACGAGTTCGACCACGTCCGCATCCACACCGACAGCAAGGCCAGCCACGCCGCCGAGGCCATCCAGGCCCACGCCTTCGCCATCGGCAGCAACATCTTCTTCGGCCGCGGGACCTGGGCGCCGGGCACGGCCCAGGGCGACCGCCTGCTGGCCCACGAGCTCACCCACGTGGTCCAGCACGACGAGGGCCGCATCCCCACCCGGGGCTCGGATCAGGACAGCGTCTCCTCCCCCAGTGACCCCCTGGAGCGCGAGGCCTACGGCAACGAAGTCCGCATGCTCTCGCGCCTGCACCAGGTCGACGCCGAGCTGCGGGCCGAGGTCTCGGGTGTCGCCGAGGCCGGGGCCGACCACGCCGACCACCGGGACCGGGACGCCGTCTCCCCGGACGAGGACGTGGCGCTCGACGACGGGCTCGACACCTCGGCGGTCGACGTGGCTCCGGTCGAGGATTCCCTCGGTGGGACCATCGACGCGGACTCCACCTCCCATCATGGACCCACCGGCGGATCCCTCGGCGGCCCCCTTCACGGGCCGGACCCCTCCGGCACCGAGCTGGACGACGCCGGCACAGACCTCTCCGGCGGCGCCCTCGACCTCGGGGGCCTGGCCGCCGGCGCCCCCCCGGTCGACGCCACCTCCGCCGACGCGGACGGCGCCGACGAGGGCGTGGCCCTGCGCGACGTGGACGGCCCCTCCCCCGCCCGCACCCGCGAGGCCCGGGATCACATCCGCCAGTCCCGCGGTCGGCCCATGCCCGCCGACCTGGCCGACCGCCTCTCGACGGTGCTGGGCGCCGACGTCTCCGAGGCCCGCGTCCACACCGACGCGGCCGCCGCCGAGGCCGCCGACGCCCTCTCGGCCCGGGCCTTCGCCCTCGGCGCCGACGTCTACTTCGCCGAGGGCGCCTACCGCCCCGGCACCTCCGAGGGCGAGCGCCTCCTGGTCCACGAGCTGACCCACGTGGTCCAGCACGCCGAGGGCCGGCTGCCCACCGCCGCCGGCGACCTCCAGGTCAGCGACCCCTCCGACAGCCTGGAGCGCGAGGCCCGCGACACCGCCGCGCAGGCGGAGCGCGCCGGCCGCGAAGCGCGGATCCCCGCCCCGGTGGCCGCCCGCTACGGCGCCGCCTTCGGCTGGGACCCCGCCCCCGCCGACAGGGGGGCCGCCAGCCTGGACGCCCTGGCCTTCGGCCTCGGTGCCGACGCCTTCGCCGAGGAGCACCAGGTCACGGTGAACGCCACCGCCATGGACGACGCGGGCCTGGCGCTCCGCGACGTGGCCCCCACCGAGGCCTCCGCCGGGGGCGGCTCCCTTCCCGAGGAGTTCAGCTTCGCCATCCTGGCCGAGACCGTGCTGGTGGACGCCGTGGGCCTGGAAGGCCTCCCCGGCGAGGTCGACATCCCCCTCGACGTGGAGCCCGTCACCGGCCTCGTGCTGGTCGTGGCCCACCTGGAGCTGGCCGCCGACGGCAGCCTGGAGCGCGGTCACATCCAGGCCGACCTCTCCCTCGGCGACCTGAGCATCGAGGGCGGCCTGCAGCTCGAGGTCGAGGAGAACGAGCGGACCGGCGACATGGAGGTCAGCGCCCAGGTCAGCGGGCTGACGCTGCAGCTCGGCGATGCCCTCACCGCCACCGCCGATGTGACCCTGGATCGCCAGTCCCTCACCGCTCGGGTCGCCACCCAGCTCGAGCAGCCGATGGACATCGGCCCCAACGTCCGCTTCGAGTCCCTGGCCTTCTCCGGCACCTACGAGGACGAGCACCTGCGCCTCGAGGGCGAGGCCGAGATGGCCTTCGGCGACTGGGCCCGCGGCACCTTCACCGGCACCTACGACGTCGACACCACCGGCGACGCCGACACCAACCTGGACCTGCGCGGCCAGGACGAGGGTGAGGGCGAGGGCCAGGGTGGCGGCGGCGGCGAGGGCGGTGAGACCGGGGGCGCCCAGGGCGGGGCCCCCGCCGGCGCCGGCAGCGCTCCGGC
>CAZPJM010000090.1:0-16006 GCA_964586865.1 uncultured Enterobacteriaceae bacterium | reverse complement strand
CGGCGCCCTCCACCGGACCCTCGGGGCCGTGGACGCGCCCCCCCACCACCACGCCCGGGCGGAGTGCGGCCGGGCCCAGATCGACGGTCTCGTCGGGGCCCGGATCGGCCAGGGAGGCGCCGAAGACATCGTAGACGCCCGGGTGGAGCTGGTCGGGCCACCCCTCGGCGGACACGGCCACCCGCCAGGCCCGGTCGGTGGGCAGGCCGACGAGCTCGAACCGCCCCTGGGCGTCGGTGAGGGCCTCGCGAGGCTGGAGCGTGCCCCCCGAGACCGCCGGGACCGCCTCGACCCGCGCGCCGCCGAGCGGCCGGCCCATCTCGTCGGCGATCCGCCCCTCGACCCGGCCCCCGGGGGCCAGCGTGAACACCACCCCGCCCACCGACCCCTCGACCGGGACCACCTCGCTCGCGCAGACCTCGAGCACATCGCCGGGCAGCCAGCCCTCGACCCGGTTCACCCCGGGTCCCGGCACCGCCCGCAGCCGGATGCGGCCGTCGGGCACCTCGAGGGTCCAGCGCCCGTCGGGGCCCGTCGGACCGTCCACGGCCACCTGCTCCAGGGAGGCGTCGTAGGCCGCCACGAAGATCCCCCGCAGGGGGGCCCCGTCCTCGTCGCGGACCGTGCCCGAGAGGCTGCCCGCCAGGGCCACCCCCGCCAGCCCGAGCCCCATCACGACGCCTCCGCCGGCTCGCGCCGCTTGCGCCGCCGGCGACGGGCGCCCTCGCGCATGTCCTCGAGGGCCCGCCCCAGGGCCTCCAGGCGCGGGCGGTCCCCGGCCACGATGGCCACGTCCTCGCCATACCAGCGGACCAGGACCTCGATGAGATCGGCGGCCCGGGAGGCCGCCTCGGGGGAGGCCTCGCCGTCGCCACCGGTGAGGGCCAGGGAGCGGACCCCGCGGATCTGGGCGGCGCGGGCATCGGTGGCGCCGAACAGGCGGATCTCGGGCAGCTCCACCCCGGCCCAGCGCAGGCGCTCCACCAGGGCCGGCCCGGTGGCCCGGTGGGGCTGGACGAAGACCGGGCCCTCGGCGACCACGGCGTGCAGCGGTGCCCGCTCGGGCCCATCGATGCTCACCACCAGGACCGGATCGGCCAGCGCCTGCTGGTGGAGGTCGAGGACATGGTGCATGCCGTGCTGGTAGGCATGCCCGCACCCGGTGAAGGCCACCCAGACCTCGAGGCCGGGCACCGGATCGGCCCCGAACCGTCGCAGCAGCTCCAGCAGCACCGCCGGGCCCCCGGCGTGGTCGCGCCCCTCGGGGTTGCGCCGCCGGGCGAGGCGCACGAGGGCGGTGGCGACCAGCACCCCCACCAGCCCCAGGTAGATCTCGAAGGTGGCGGGGCCGAAGGGCTCGCCCACCGCCCGGACGAAGAGGGCGAAGGTCACCAGGAGGGCGGCGATGAACATGCCCTGCCAGGCCCGCTCGCCCAGCCGCAGGCCGCCGCGGGGGGCCCGCCGCCACGGCGAGACGTCCAGGTTGGTCGTGAGGACGACGCTGCCGAGGGGGGCGGGGCGGGCATCCCGCGCCACCAGGTTGTAGCTAGCCGCCTTGAGGACGATCCGCCGGAGGAGGGCGAAGCGTCCGGTGGCCTCGCCGAGGAGGCTGGCGCACACCACCGCCGCCGCCGGCACCATCCAGCCCGGCCAGAGCGCCCCGAGCAGGGCGATGACCACCAGCAGGACCACGTGGGCGGCGATGATCCGATCGGGCAGGCGGTGGCCCACGAAGCCCTCCACCCGGACCAGCCAGCCCTCGGGCATGCGCTGGCGGATCGCGTGGAGCATGGCCCGTTCTCCCTCGGTGCCGGCGACGCGACCGCCCACCCGGCCGAGCGCCTCCATGTCCTCCGCGATGGACCCCACGATGCCTCCGGCGTACCCCGCAGGGTAGCGCGGACCCTCCGTGGTTGCCCCCCCGTCGGCACCACCGTAGAGTGCGGCGTCGGAGGAACCCGCATGCGCTTCATGGGACGGGAGTTCACGGGCAAGGGCGTCACCATCGCCATCGTGGACGCGGGCATCGACAAGGACGACCCTCGCCTCGCCGGCGTCGAGATCGAGGGGTGGTCCATCACCCTCGGTGCCACCGGCCACGCCATGCTGTCGTCGGACTGCCACGACGAGAACGGCCACGGCACCGAGATCGCCGCCGCGGTCCACGCCCTCGCCCCCGACGCCAAGCTCTACGCGGTCAAGATCATGGGCGGTCGGCTGCGCACCTCGGCCGAGCTCATGGCCGCCGGAATCGAGACCGCCGCCAAGAACGGCGCCCGGATCATCAACCTCTCCCTGGGCACCCCCAACATGGGCAAGGCCCTGCTGCTGCGGGACTGCTGCGCCAACGCCGTCGAGTCCGGCAGCGTGGTCCTCGCCGCCGCCCACCCGAAGGGCGAGCGCGCCTACCCGGCCGATCTCCCCGAGACCATCGGGGTCGCCGCCCACCCCGACTGCCCCCTCGACAAGTACTTCTACTTCGACCCCAAGCGGTTCAGCCGCAAGGAGTGGGGCGTCCTCTCCGACAAGTTCCTCACCCACGGCTACTCGATGCAGAAGGACGGCTCGGAGGGCAAGTACCGCGGCAGCGGCGTGGCCACGGCCTACCTCTCGGGGGTGGGCGCCTGCATCGCCGAGGCCCTGGCCGGCCGCACGGCCGACGACGTCATCAAGAGCCTGAAGCGCAGCGCCCTCGTGCCGGTCCCCGAGATCGGCTACTCCTGACGCCGCCCCGGCCGCCTCCGCCGCCCCATCCGGCTCGGCCCCCGACACTGACCCGATCGTCCCGGCCTGCTATCCTCCGGCGCTCGCCGTCCGGAGGCTCCCCTGCTGGCCCTGCTCCTGCTCCTCGCGCCCGCCCAGGCGACCCAGCCCGACCAGTACGGCTTCGGGGCGCGGTCCATGGGGGCCGGCGGCGGCGGCGTCGCCATGGTCGAGGACGGCACCGCCGCCTGGCTCAACCCGGCCGGCCTGTCGCGGATCCGGACCCCCAACCTGTCCGTGGGGGTGCTGGCCGGGCAGGACCGCCTGCGCGAGGTCCCCGACCTGTGGTGGGACACCAACCGCGACGGGGTGCTGGACGAGCGCGACCCGCCCCTCGACTGGTCCGTGGACGTGGACGACCTGGCCGGGCTGCAGGTGCACCTGGGCCGCCAGATCGGTGGCAAGTTCGGGGTGGGCTTCATGGCCTGGTTCCCCCTCCAGCGGCTCTACCGGCTGCGCACCCTCGAGCCGGCCCTCCCCCACTACGTCTTCCACGACAACCGCACCCAGCGCTACTCCCTGGCCCTCGGCGTGGGCGGCGAGATCGTCCGCGGCGTCAACATCGGCGCCAGCCTCGACTTCCACCCCCGGGCCCGCTTCGACCTGTACGGCACCGTCGACGCCCGGGTGAGCAGCCCCGACGATCCCGACCAGGGAATCGAGCAGCTCATCACCGAGGTGGGGGTGGACGTCCACGAGCTGGAGCTGGACCTGGCCTACGCCGCCCGGCCCGTCCTGGGGGTGCAGCTCGAGTTCGGCCGGTGGACCGAGGCCCTCGACGGGCTGGTCCTCGGGGCTTCCTGGCGCCCGGCGGCCGACGTGCAGGTCGACGCGGTGCTGGACATCCAGGGCAACGTCTCGATCGAGGAGATCGGCGATCTGGACCCCTTCGTGCTGGGCGCCGCGCTCCGGGCGGATGCCCTGCTCTACGACCACTACGTGCCCATGCGCACCGGCCTGGGCCTGGCCTGGCGGAGCGAGGGCGTCTTCAGCGCCTATGTGGACCTCATCCACGAGGACTGGCGACAGGCCCGGCTGCAGATCACCCAGCTCCGGGACGCCGACGCCACCTCGCCCCTCGTGGATCTGGACGACGCCTTCGTCGACCGCAACGGCTACGAGGTGGTCCTCCGCTCCACCTGGACCTTCCGCAGCGGCCTGGAGCTGCGCCTGCCGCGGCAGGAGATCGACAGCGATCTCCGCTACCTCCAGCTCACCGTCCGCGGGGGCTTCGCCTACGTGCCCACCCCCCTGCAGGCCCAGGGCGAGGGCAGCGCCTTCCTCGACAACGACCGCACCAGCTTCACCCTCGGCCTCGGCGCCGAGGTGTGGGACCCCTTCGAGCTGGTGGATGCGCCGGTCCACCTGGACCTGGTGGGGCAGGTGCACCGGGTCGGCCGCACCACCCTGCCCCGACAGGCCGACGTGCCCACCCCGGGCTTCCCGGTCCAGGGCTCGGGGATCCCCATCGGCGGGACCATGCTGGTGGGCGGCCTCGAGTGGGGGTTCGACTATTGAGGCGGCGGACGACGGGGGGAGCATGACCGCGGTGGGCCGGCTGGCACCGACCCCGTCGGGGCACCTGCACCTGGGCAACGTGGTGGCCTTCGGCGCGGCCTGGCTCTCGGCGCGCGCCGCCGGAGGCCGGGTGCTGCTGCGCATCGAGGATGTGGATCAGGCCCGGGCCCGGGCGTCGGTGGCGCGCCAGCAGCGGGCCGACCTGCAGTGGCTGGGCCTGGACTGGGACGAGGAGGTGCCGCCCCAGTCGGCGCGGGACTATGCGCCGCTCCTCGACGTCCTGGCCCATCGCGTCTACCGCTGCACCTGCACCCGCCGCATGATCCGAGAGGCCGGCGGCATCTACCCGGGCACCTGCCGGACCGCCGGCCACGACACCGGGAGCTGGCGCTTCCGGCTGGACGAGGGCCCCACCCCCTTCGTGGACCGTCGCTGGGGGGTCCAGCGGGTCTCCCCCGGCACCCTCGGCGATCCGGTGCTGCGGCGCCGGGACGGGGTGTTCGCCTACCCGCTCGCCGTGGTGGCCGACGACCTCGTGGACGGGGTGACCGAGGTGGTCCGGGGCTCGGACCTGCTGCCCTTCACGGCGGTCCAGGTCCAGCTCTGGGAGGCCCTGGGCGCCACCCCACCCACCTGGCTGCACAGCCCCATCATCCTGGGCCCCGACGGGCACAAGCTCTCCAAGTCCCACGGCAGCAGCCACGTCGGCCTGCTCCGCGAGGCGGGCTGGACCCCGCGGGATGTGTGGCGGCTGGTGCTGCCCTGGCTCGGCCTGTCCGGAGACGACCTGGCCGCCGCGGTCCCGGACTTCGACCCCCGGGCCGGGCCCCGGGGCCCGGTGGTGCTCGACCTGCCCGAGGAGGGCGTCCCCGATCCCTCCACGGGCCTGTCCTGGCGCAGCGGGTAGCGGGCCCTGGCCGGTCGAGGGCCCGCCGGATCACCCCGACCCGCCGCGCCCGGAGACCAGGCGGGCGATGCGGTCCTCGGGGGCCTCGCCCCGGATGGTGAGGCCCGCCAGGGGGCCGATGAGATCGACGCGGCGCAGCACCCCGAAGAAGCGGCCGCGATCCTCGGTGGCCACCAGGTCCCCCTCCTCCAGGGCCCGGGCCTGGCGCCCCAGGAACGCCGCCCACGAGCCGGCCAGGAGGGGCCGCCGCGGGTGATCGGCCAGCACGGCGAGCACCTGTCCCACCCGCCCCCCCTCGGCCGGATCCAGGTCCACGCAGGCGTGGTTGCCGGCCCCGTCATCGGTGAGGGGGAGCCAGCCTGGGTGCACCCACGCGGCCACGAGGCCCGGATCCACGTCGGTGGCCTGGGGGAGCACCAGCACCTCGCGGGCGGCGCGTCGCAGCGCCCGCCACCGGTCGAGGGCCGCCTCGGGGCCCAGGCCCAGCACCGGCAGGGGTCCGGGGAGATCGAGCCCACCGCACCGCGCCCACCAGCGCCCGACCGCGGGGGGCAACACCCCCACCTCGGCCTCCACCGAGGCGACGTCCGCCGGATCGGCCGGCGGGCGCACGCTGTCCAAGGCCTCGGGGGCCCACCGCTCGCACCAGGCCAGGATCCGGTCCACCGCCGCGTCCACCGCCCCGGCCCCCTCGTCCCTCACCGGCCCTCCGGGGGGCTGGTCGGGACCCCCGGCAACAGCCCCACCTCGACCGTGGGCTCGGGCTCGGCCGGCACCTCGAAGCCCACCGGGGCGGGGGCGGGCGCGGGCGCGGGCCCCTCCTCCTCGTCCGGGAGCAGGGTGGTGAGCGCCTCGTCCACCTCGGGCAGATCGGCCAGAGCCAGCATCTCGGTGGGCTCGTCCTCCTCGTCCAGGTCGGGGAGCGCCTCGGGGAGGGAGGGGGCGGAGGGCCTTCCCCGCCAGGTGGGCTCCTCGAGGAAGACCAGCGCGCCCTCGGCGGCGTAGAAGGCCGCGAGCTGCGGCACCAGATCCTCGTCTTCGGGGTGGACGTGCACCAGCCGCCCGGCGCGGATCATCGTGAAGCCGCGGCTGATCCGCTGCACCAGATCGGCCATCACCCGCCGATCGCCGAAGTCGAGCACGAAGGGCCGGCCCCCCGTCTCGACCACCCGGGCGAGGAAGCGCCCATCCCGTCCCGACCGCAGCGTGAGTCGCAGCATGACGGGATCGTAACGCCGGCCCGGCACCGGGTCGCCCCTGTCCACCGCCTCTCACCGTCGGGTCGGGATGGGAGCCGTCCGTTACCGGCGGCCGACCGACGGAGGTGACCATGCGCCTGCTGCCCCTGCTCCTCGTGCCCGGCCTCGCCGCCGCCGCCCCCACCTTCGACGCCGTGCCCCGCCAGCCCGGCAAGCTCGGCCTGGGGATCGGCGGTGGCACCGGCCCCTCCGGCATCTCCGCCAAGTACACCCTCGACGATGCCTTCTCGCTGCAGGGCGTGGTCGGACCCTGGTCCGAGTACTTCGAGGACGGAGACACCCTCGGCATCTCCATCGATGCCCTCGTCGAGATGCCGGCCCTTCACGAGGAGGAGGACTTCGAGCTCGGCTGGGCCCTGGGCGCCGGCCCGGCCCTGGGGGTGGGCGACCGCTTCTGGGCCGGCATCGCGGGGGTGGTGGGCCTGGAGTTCAACATCCGGGTCATCCCCCTCGAGGTCACCCTCGAGTGGCGCCCCCACCTCTTGCTCGCCAGCCCCTTCGGCACCGAGTTCGACCCCGTGGAGTTCGGGGGCCACATCCGGTGGTGGTTCTGAGGGGCGCGGCGACGGCTGGGTGAGCGAGCATGCGCGGCCGGCCCCGGAGCGCGACGGTCCTTGCCGCCCTCAGCCCGCCACCCGCCAGCCCACCCGGCCGCCGGCCCGGAGCGGCACCAGCTCCTTGCTGCCCAGGGGCAGGACGTCGGGCACCGGGGTCTCGACGCGCTCGAGGGTGATGGTGTCGGTGTTGCGGGGCAGGCCGTAGAAGTCGGGGCCGTGGTGGCTGGCGAAGGCCTCCAGGCGGTCGAGGGCACCGGCCTCCTCGAAGACCTCGGCGTACAGGGGCATGGCGTGGAGCGCGGTGTACATGCCGGCGCAGCCGCAGGCGCTCTCCTTGTCGTCGCGGGCGTGGGGGGCCGAGTCGGTGCCCAGGAAGAAGTGGGGATCCCCGCTGGTGGCGGCCTCGACCAGGGCCTGGCGGTGGCGCGACCGCTTGAGGATCGGCAGGCAGTAGCGGTGGGGCCGGATGCCGCCCTCGAACAGGGCGTTGCGGTCCATGAGGAGGTGGTGGGCGGTGAGGGTGCCGCCGACGCGGCCGACCTCGTGGGCGCGGACGAAGTCGATCCCCTCGGCGGTCGTGATGTGCTCGAGCACCACGCGCAGGGTGGGGTGACGGGCGACGAGGGGGGCCAGGACCTCGCCCAGGAAGACGGCCTCCCGGTCGAAGACGTCGACGTGGCTGTGGGTGACCTCGCCGTGGACGAGGAGGGGCAGGCCGACCTCGGCCATGGCGGCGAGGGTGTCGTCGACCCGGGCGATGTCGGTGACGCCGGCGTCCGAGTGGGTGGTGGCGCCGGCCGGGTAGAGCTTGACCCCGTGGACGAAGCCGCTGTGGCGGGCCCGGACCACCTCGTCGGGGGGCGTGGTGTCGGTGAGGTAGAGGGTCATGAGCGGCTCGAACCGCACATCGGGGGGGAGGGCGGCCAGGATGCGGGACCGGTAGCCCTGGGCGTCGGCGACGGTGCGGACCGGCGGAACCAGGTTGGGCATGACGATGGCGCGGGCGAAGACCCGGGCGGTATGGCCGACGACGGCCGCCAGGGCCGCGCCGTCGCGCAGGTGCAGGTGCCAGTCGTCCGGACGGGTGAGGGTGAGGGCGTCGGTCACGGGGCCTCCGAGCCCGCCCTCTACCCCCTCGGCGGGGCGGTGACGACCGGTGGGCGCGCTTCCCACCGCGGTCCGGGTGTGCCACCCTGCCCCCTCGCCCCACCCCGGAGGCCCCATGTCCGATGCGCCCGCCCCCCTCGACGCCCAGGCCCTGCGCTGGCACTGCGACCCCGCCGTCTTCGGCGCGGCGTCCACCGCCGACATCCCCCCCATCGAGGGGGTCGTGGGCCAGGACACGGCCGTCGAGGCCCTGCGCTTCGGCCTTCAGATCGACGCCCCCGGTCAGCACCTCTTCGTCCGCGGCCTGGTGGGGACCGGCCGCCTCACCCTGGTCCGCAACCACCTCCGCACCCTCGAGACCCGCCGTCCCCAGGCCCCGGACCGGGCCTACGTCCACAACTTCGACGCGCCGGACCGCCCCCGCCTGCTCACCCTGGAGCGCGGCCGTGGCCGGGCCTTCGTGGAGGCCATGGAGAAGCTGGTGCGGGTCCTCCGGGAGGACCTGCCGCGGGTGCTCGGCGACGAGGATCAGCAGGAGCGACGCCGCGCGGTGGGGGCCGAGGCCCAGCAGCAGCTCGAGGGGCTGGCGGCGCCCCTCCGTGAGCGCCTGAAGGAGGAGGGACTGGCCCTCCTCTTCCAACAGAACCAGGACGGCCCCCCCCGGCCCATGGTGGTCCCCCTGATCGACGGCGAGCCGGCCCCCCCCGACCGCCTCCAGCAGCTCGTGGAGGGCGGCCAGGTGGACCCGGAGGAGCTCGAGCGCCTGGACCAGGTGGCCCAGGCCTTCCGACCCGACCTGACCCGCTTCGCCGGCAAGGTGGCGGCCCTCTTCACCGAGCACCGCCAGCGGTTGGCCGAGAACACGCGGGATCGGGCCCGGCGCTTCTTGAAAGAGCAGGTGGCGCCCATCGCCGAGGCCTTCCCGCCGGCCCGGGCCCACCTGGCGCGCCTGGTGGACGATGTGGTGGAGCACCGCCTCGCCCCCGACGAGGGCGACACCTCGTGGCTCCGGCTCTACGCCGTCAACCTCCTCGCCCACCACGCGGACGACGAGACCCGCCCGGTGATCGTGGACAATGCGCCCTCGATCCAGAGCCTCCTCGGCACCATCGACCCGGTGGTGCTCCCCGACGGCTCGGCCCATGCGCCCCACATGGCGCTGCACGCCGGCACCCTGGTCCAGGCCGACGGCGGCACGCTCATCCTGGACGCGCGGGACCTGGCCAGCACGCCGGGCGCCTGGAAGGCCCTCACCCGCACCCTGCGCAGCGGCACCGTCGAGCTCACCCCCGGCGAGGGCGCCCCCACCACCCAGCGGCAGCCCGGCCTGAAGCCCGACCCGGTCCCGGTCGACGTGAAGGTGGTGCTCCTCGGCGAGGCCGGCGTCTACCACGCCCTCGACAGCGCCGATCCCGACTTCCCCCACCTCTTCAAGGTGCTGGTGGACTTCGACAGCACCCTGCCAAGGGACACCCGCGGGCTCGGTCTGCTGGCGGGGGTCCTGGCCCGCATCGTCCGCGACGAGGCCCTCCCCGCCCTCTCGGCCCAGGCCCTCGCCGCCCTGGCCGAGCACGCCGCCCGCATCGCCGCCCAGCCCGACAAGCTCACCGCCCGCTTCGGGCGCATCGCCGACATCACCCGCGAGGCGGTGTGGGTGGCCCGCCTGGACGGCGAGGGCCCGGTGGGCGGCGAGCACGTCCGCGAGGCCATCCGTCGCACCAAGGCCCGGGCCGGCCTGCCTGGCCGCGCCTTCCGGGACCGGGTCCGCCAGGGGATCCTGCGGGTGGACACCCAGGGCCGGGTGCTGGGGCAGATCAACGGCTTGGCCACCACCCGCGCCGGGCAGCTCACCTACGGCTTCCCCACCCGGCTCACCGCCACCGTGGGCCCGGGCAGCCAGGGCGCCGTCAACATCGAGGGCGAGGCCCGCCTCTCCGGGGCCATCCACACCAAGGCCTTCCACATCGTGGGCGGCTGCCTGCGCACCCTCCTGCCCACCCGGCATCCCCTCGCCTTCGACGCCTCGGTCGCCTTCGAGCAGAGCTACGGCGGCATCGACGGCGACTCGGCCTCGGGCGCCCAGGTCTGCGCCCTGCTCTCGGCCCTCTCCGGGCTGCCCCTCGACCAGGGGATCGCCATGACCGGCGCTGTCGACCAGAAGGGCAACATCCTGCCCGTGGGGGCCGTCAACGAGAAGATCGAGGGCTTCTTCGACCTGTGCGTGGCCCTGGGGCTGACGGGCGGCCAGGGCTGCATCCTGCCCCGGGCCAATGTGGGCGATCTCATGCTGCGCAGCGACGTGGTCGAGGCCTGCGAGGCCGGCCACTTCCACGTCTGGGCCGTGGATCACGTGACCGAGGCCGTCGCCCTGCTGACCGGGCGGGCCTCGGGCTGGGCCGGCGAGGGGGAGGACTACCCGGAAGGGACGGTCCTCGACGAGGCCCTGGATGCGGCCCGGCGCCTGTGGCGCGAGGCCCAGGCCCCCCGGAACCCCTGAGCGGGCTCAGTCCCGGGCGGCCGCCCGCAACAGGCGCCCATCCTCGCTGGGGGCGAAGCCGCGTTCCTGGAGCCACCGGGAGACCGCGTCCGCGTCGGGGTGGGTGGGGCGGACCAGGTTGGTCAGGTAGCGGTGGCCCTTGCGCCGGGCCTCGTGCTCGAGCTGCTCCAGGATGAAGGTTCCGATCCCCTCGCGGCGGCGGTCGGGATCGGTGGCCAGGAGGATCTCGGCGTCTCCCCACCAGACGTCCATCCAGCCGTACCCGACGGCCCGGCCCGCGTCGTCCTCCACGCGCCACCAGTCCCCCGGCAGCAGGGCGCCCTCGTCGGCCGAGGTGAGTCGGGTGTCGAAGACCCCGGCGGGGGCACCGCCGATGATCCGGGCCTTGGCGGCGTCCCACCGGGGCGGGTTCTCGGCGATCCAGCGCATGGGTCCTCCTGGGGTGAGGCGGGGCCCCCCACCATAGCGGGCCCGGGGTGGGCACACCCACCGGGGGACGGCCCGCGGCGTCGGGATCAGAGCAGGGTGCGGATCTGCCGGGCCAGGGCCTCGGGCGAGGTGCCGTGCCGCACGAAGCCCACCACGTGGCCATCGGGCGCGACCAGGAAGGCCCGGGTGTCGTGGTCGAGGGTGTAGCCGAGGGCCGAGTCCGTGTCCTCGACCCGCCGCCACGCCACCCCCCACCGCTCGGCCACCTCCTCGACCTCCTCGGCGGGTCCGGTGACCCCGGCGATCCGCGGATGGAACCACTCGGTGTAGCGGGCCAGCCGCTCGGGGCTGTCGCGCTCCGGGTCCAGGCTGACCATGAGGCCCCGCACCCGCGCCCGCTCCGCCTCGGTGAGGTGGCCGAAGGCGGCGCCCACTGTCTGGAGCGTGGTGGGGCAGATGTCGGGGCAGCTCAGGTAGCCGAAGTAGACCACCACCACCTCCCCCTCGAAGTCGGACAGGGAGAGGGGACCCGCCTCGGCCTGGAGGGTGAAGTCGCCGTACACGGGCTCGGGGGCGGGTGGCGTCTTGTCGGCGTCGAAGCCGAAGCCGGCGCTGCGCCCGTCCAGGACCACGTCGGCGTGCCAGCGCATGCGCTCGGTGGTGCAGACCGGGACGACAGCGGTGCCGGTGTAGACGCCCTCGGGGCCGGCGGCGGCGAGGGGCGCCCGGATGAGGCCCATGTTCATCTCGAGGCCCTGGACCTCGACGGCGCGGGGGACAGGGCCGGGAGGCTCGACGGAGACGGTGAAGGTGAGGGGCGTCTCGGCGGGCATGCCCCGGGGGGTCACGTCCAGGGTGACGGCGGTACCATCGGCGAAGGTGGCGGTGCAGGCGCGCTCGTCCAGGAGGCAGGCCTCCGGGGCCCGGGCGTGGGGGGCGGCGAGCTGCCGCACCCGGCTGACGGCATCGGGGAAGGCCCACAGGACGGCAGCGGCCGACCCGACGAGCAGGAGCGCCCCCACCGCGAGGGCGGTGCGCACCGGCGCGGCCCCGGCGGTGGCCTCAGCCACCCGACCCCTCGTGGTGGTGGTCGTGGTCGTGGTCCCCGTCGTGGCCGTGGTCCCCCTCGTGGTCGTGGGCGTGGTCGTGCTCGGTGCCGTCGCCGTGGGTGTGGGGGTGGCCGTGCCCGCCCTCGGCGTCCTTGCCGTGGTGGTCGTGCTGGCCATCGCCGTGGTGGTCGTGGCCGTGCTCCTTGTCGCCATGGGCGTGGCCGCCGGGGGCCTCGGTGCGCACCGGCGCCTTCACGGTGAGGCTGGAGCCGTCGGCGAAGTCCAGCCCCACCTCGACCTCGCCGCCCTTCTCGAGGGGGCCGGTGAGGCCGATGAGCATGATGTGGTCGCCGCCCGGCTGGAGGTGGGCGTGGTCCTGGCCCGGCACGTCGAGCTGCTCGACCTTGCGCATCTTCATGGTGCCGTCGGACTCGGTGTGGGTGTGCAGCTCGACGGCGCCGGCGGCCTCGGAGCGGGCGCCGGTGATGCGGGCCTGGGCCGTGCCGCGGTTGTGCAGCGTGGCGAACAGGGCCGAGTTGGCGCTGCCGGGGGGGACCGCGCGGACCCACGCCCCCTCGACCTCGATGGACGAGGCCTGGGTGGCCTGCACCGGGGCCTCGCCCTCGGGCGTGCCCTGCTGGGCCGCGGCGCCGGCCCCCTCCGTGGAGGCGGGGGGCGGGGTGGGCTCGGTGGTGGTGCAGCCCATCAGGACGGCAAGGGCCAGGACGCGCATGGGGGGACCTCCGTCCCGCACCGAGTAGGCGCGACGGCGCCTCGCGGCAAGCACCCGCCACCCCGGGGGGCACGTCCGCGCGTCGCAGGTCCGGGTGGCCCCGACGACCCCGCCGCGTGATGGGCGTTCGCCGGAGGTCCCGTGCGCCCCACCCTCCCCCTCCTCGCCCTGCTCGCCGCGTGCGGCTCCCGAGAGCCCGATCTCGCCGCCGCCGTCCCGCCCGGCGAGGTCGTAGCGGGCGTCGTCGACACGGAGGACGCCCTCTTCGCAGGCTCGGCCGCCGAGGGGCGGATCGGCGATGTCCTGCTCAAGAACGCGGTGGCGCGCTTCGTGGTCCAGGCCCCCCGGGCGGATGGCCACTACTACGAGCCCGTAGGTGGCGGCATCATCGACGCCGACGTCGCCCGGCCCGCCGGCGTGCCCGGCCGGGATCCGGTGGACGAGTGGACCGGCATGTTCGGGCTCGGGCGGATCAGCGAGGCCACCGCCGTGGAGGTGGTGGAGGACGGCCGCGACGGCGTGGCCATCGTCCGGGTGACCGCCCGCGAGGCCCCCCTCACCCTGTTCACGGGCAGCCTGGAGGATCCGGGCCTGGTCCCCGACCTGGGGCTCGATCTGGTCACCGACTACATCCTGAGGCCCGACACCCCGCTCCTCGAGGTGCGCACCACCCTGACCGCGGGCCCCGCCGGCGCCGAGCTGGCGGTGGGCGACGTGCTGCAGGGCGGCCTCGAGGTGCTGGAGCCGTGGGACCCCGGCGTGGGGCTTCAGGCGCCGGGCGACGACACCCGCCGCTTCACCGCCTACCTGGGTCAGCACGACGAGGGGGCGTGGGCCATCGTGCCTCCCCCCGGCGAGACGGCCGGCACCGGGGGCGGGGGCCTGCTGCTCCAGGCGGTGGGCGATCTGCTCGCCACCTTCGAGGAGCCGGCGGTGCTGGGCCCGGGGGCCTCCCTCGAGCACGTCCGCTAATACGGGGTGGGTCGGGATCTGGCCGCCATCACCGACGTCGTCCTGGCCCTCGACGGCACCCCGGTCGAGCGCCGCACCGGCACCGTCACCGCCGGCGGCTCGCCCGTGGCCGGGGCGCGGGTCCACGTGCTCCTCGACGGGGCGCCCTTCACCGTGGCCGTCACCGGGGCCGACGGCAGCTTCGCCGTGGACGTCCCGGCCGGGGCCGACGTCCGCTTACGGGCCAGCGGCCAGCACGACGGCCTCACCCTGGACCTGCCCGACGGGTGGGGACCCAGCGCGCCCTACGCCGCCGCCGGACCGGCCGCCCGGGCCCGCGCCAGCCTCTCCGAGGGGGCGCCCCCCATTCCCGCCGCCGAGGGCTTCGGTCTGGCGCCCCCGGACGATCCCCTCGCCCTGCCCGAGCCCGCCCGGCTCACCGTGCGCAGCCACGACGGCCTCCCCTTCGAGGTGCGGATCTTCGGCCCCGCCCTCGAGGGCGATCCGCGGCTGGTCCGCCCGGCCCCCGACGGCACGCGGGCCCTGGCCTGGGCCCGGGATGGCGAGGTGAGCGTCTCCGTGCCCGCCGGCCCCCTCACCCTCGAGGCGCACCGCGGCCTGCGCTACGAGCGGTGGACCGGGTCCATCACCGTGGCCCCGGGCGAGGCGGCCGACGTGGACATCCGCCTCCCCGAGGCGTTCGAGACATCGGGCTGGCTCGTGGTCGATCCCCACAGCCACGCCTCGCCCTCGGGGGACGGTCGCGCCACCATGGAGGCCCGCCTGCTGGGCAGCGCCGCCCGCGGCGTGCAGATCCACGTGGGCACCGACCACGACCACGTGGCCGACTACCGACCGCTGGTGGCGGCCCTGGGTCTCGAGGACCACCTCCGGAGCGTGGTGGGCAACGAGGTCAGCCCCACCCTGCGCGGTCACCTCAACGCCTGGCCCCTGCGCCCGCGCACCGACCTGCCCAACCACGGCGCCATTCGGTGGTGGACCGCCCCGCCCGCTTCGACCGACGCCCTGGTGGCGCGTTTCGCCCAGATGGGCGACCGCGTCTTCGTCCAGGCCGATCATCCCCTGGACAACGGCATCGCCGACGCGGCCCGCTGGCAGCCCGGCCGGGTGCGCAGCGCCGACCGCTGGTCGGACCGGCTCGACCTCATCGAGGTGAACAACGCCGGCGGCATCGACGAGAACATCCCCCTCTTCCTGGACCTGGTGTCCCGGGGCCATCGGATCGCACCCGTGGGCGTGAGCGATGCCCATGGGCCCACCAGCGGGGGCCTCGGCCTCAACGTGACCTTCCTGGGCACCGGGGGCGACCTGGCCGACGCCGACGAGGAGGCCGTCGCCGACGCCCTCGAGGCCGGCCGCACCATCGCCTCCCGGGGCATCTTCCTGGACCTGTCCACCGACCCCGGGGCCACCGTCGAGGGCGGCACCGACCTGACCGTCACCGCACGCTCCGCCTCGTGGGCCCGGGTCGACCGGATCCGGCTGTACCGCGACGGCCAGCCCGTCGACGAGGTCCCCGGCACCACCGCCACCTTCTCCCTCCGCCCCCAGGTCGACGCCGTCTACGTCATCGAGGCCGAGGGTGACACGGCCATGGGAGGCCCCTGGGGCGGGACCCGGCCGTGGGCCATGGCGAGCCCCGTGCGGGTGGACGTGGAGGGAGACGGCTGGGAATCGCCCCTGCCCCCGCTGGATCGGTGAAGGGGCCCGGAACAGGCAGGGGGTGTTCGCGGGTGCACGAGGGCGCGACCTCGGGCTTCCCCGGGTGCGGGGGCCTGCGGCGCCGGGGGGTCTCGGGTTCGGCCTGAGGAGCTCGATGTGAGCTCCATGTCGACCCTCGACGACTCGCCACCCTTCCGGTAACCTGCGTTGCACCCCTCCGCGGTCTGCCGGCCATCCTGGCTGCGCCCCGGAGGGAGGCCAAGGGAGGACTCATGAAGACGATGTTGATGGTGCTGCCGTTGCTCCTTGCTGCCGGCTGCTTGAACGCCCACGGGGGCGATGCGTGCATGAGGGTGACAGAGCGCATGTGCGATGTGTGCCCGAAGACCGATGACCGGGCCCGCCTGTGCAAGTGCCTGGACGAAGGGACGCTGACCGCCTCCGACTACGAAGGCACCGAGATCACGGACGACGAGGCCGCCCGGGTCTGCTCGCAGGTCGTCAACAACCTGCGCTTCCCGGGATCGGAAACGGCTGCGTCTTGCCGCGCCGA
>CAZPJM010000089.1:0-16193 GCA_964586865.1 uncultured Enterobacteriaceae bacterium | reverse complement strand
CTGCTCCAGCCACAGGTCCTGCTGCGCCAGCGACCGAGCGAGGGCGGGCGCATCGGCCAGGTCCAGGCCGTCGGGCCACTCCCGCTTCTGGGCATGCATCTGGACGAACTCGCCCCAGAACTCGGGCACGAGCCATCCAAGGTTCGGGACACACTCGCGCAGGTGCCGGTAGATGCGGACGCCGTTCGGGTCCAGGTCCCCGAAGTGAACGACTGGCACGGAGGGGATGGCCGTGAGGAGCTGCCGCACTGTCGTCGTGTTCCAGCCAGGCACGTACATGTAGAGCCAGCGCCCGTGTGCGGGGAGGTCGCGCCAGGCCCCGAGGTTCTCCACCGTGAGGACCGCGTCGATGGCCCCTTGTAGCTGGAGTCCGTCTCGGAGGGCACGGTCGCTGATACCAACCTCTCCCAAGACCGCGACCACCCTGTCCAACGGCAGCCGTCGCCCACGGCGATGCGCCTCGAGGCCTGGTGGAGGGCGCAGTCGGGCGACGCCATCGTCGGTGATCTCCACCTCGCCGAGCACCTCTCGCCGCTCGCCGGTCAGGCTGGACTTCGCCCGTGCGGCGGTGGCGGCCGCCGCGGTCCGCCGATTGATCTGCGCCGGAATGTCTGGGAGCGCATCGGCCCTTCGCATGTCGCCGAGGCGGGTCCAGCCAGCGGGCGTCGGAGGCTCTCCGGCGACGACCAGGGCGAGGTGGTCGCCCTTCCACTCGGGCCAGACCCGGTCGAGAAGCTCGACGAGCTCGGCGCGGCGTTCCGCGACAAGCCGGATGACGTTCCGACGACCGGTGGCGCGCGTCCAGGACAGCTCGGATAGCCACGCGAACCCCCTGGACTGTGCCGCTCGACGCTTGAGCGTGCCCTCGGTCAGCAGCTCGAGCAGAGCGAGCCGGTCCTCGATGCGCTCCCACATCGCTACGCCTCGCCCGCGATCACGCGACGCCCGCTCACCAGAACCTGCTCCTGACCGTCTTCGGTGCGGGTGCGGACCAACCGGAACACCGTGCAGCCCTCGGCTCGAGCGACCTCGGGCGCGGCGACGAGGAGCTGAAGGTCGAGGTTGCGGCACAGGTCGAAGACGGTCCCGAGGTTGGCCTGGTCGAGCCGGTTCGCCTCGTCGAGGAACAGGAACCGCATGCTGCCGAAGGACCGCTTGCCGCGCAGGAGGTTGGCGTCCCGCTCCCACTCGGTCAGGACCACCATCATCAGCGCGGCGCCGACGCCGATGGCTTCTCCGGTCGAGAGACGTGTCGGGTTCGCGAGCTCCCAGGACGGGCTTCCGGTGCGCAGCACCTCGACGTGCAGGTGGATGTACTCCCGGTAGTCCAGGAGGCGCTGTCCACCTGTTCGGCCTCCACCGAAGCGACGGAAGATCTCTTCCAGCGCCTGCTCGACGGGCATCCCAGCCTGGAACAGGAGATCCTGGGCCTCACCCGAGCGCAGGGCGCGCAGGATCTGCTCCATCCGCTCGACGCGCTTCATGCGGACCCGGATGCCGCGGATGCTGCCGAAGGACACGCCGTCCAGGTGCTTGTTGAGCCGTTTCACGCGACCGTTGGCCTTCCGGATCTGCACGTCGATGCCTCGGGCCACGTCCTCGCTGGCACCGCGTAGCTCGTGCTCCTGGCGTTCCAGGCGCTCGACGAGTCCGGAGAGGTGGTCACGGAAGCGCTCGAGTGCTTCGAGCGGCTCGTCGACCTCGGCGATCTGGGCTGGGAGGCGGGAGCGGAGCCAGTCGCGGACGATGAGCCAGGCGCCGAGGTAGCCCTCGCCGATGGTCTGGTCGGAACCCTCCAGCCACCGCTCCACCTCGTCGAGGACCGACGTTCCACCATGGGCGGTTCGGAGACGCTCGAGCAGGAGGTCGCGTCGGTTTTGCGCGTGCATGGAGACACGTACGCTTGCCCAGCCGCCGAACAGGGAATGGAATCGTTCGGAGAGGGCTGCGTCGAGGAGGTTGGCCTCCTCGACCTGGGGCTTGAGCTTGTCCCACGCCTCCTGGGCCGGCCGAGCCTGTCTGCGCTCGTCGTTCTCTGCGGTGCGCGCGACCTCGGCGAGTGCACTGGCTGCCCTCGCCTCGCTCTCGCGGCGACCGACGTCCGTCTGAAGCTCACCGAGCTTCTTCTCGGCACGCCCGTGCGCCTCGCGTGCCTCGGCCAGCTGCGATCGGGCTTCTGCGAGCAGGGCTTCGTCGGGGTCGGCGACGTCCAGCTCGGCGAGTTGTCTCGCGGCTTCGTCCCTCCTGGACTTGGCCATGGCGTGTTCGCCGTGCGCCTCGTTGAAGGCCTCACTGGCGGCGTCCCGCGCATGCCTGGCGCCTTCTTCTGCCTGCTGCGCGCGGGTAACTGCGGCCTTGGCCTGCTCGAGCTGGGAGCGCAGCGCTGGAACCAGCCCCTCCTTCCGCGCGAGCTCTCGCGTCGCGTCGGTCCAGGCCAGCGCGTCCTTGTTCTCCGCGACATAGGCCAGCGCCTCGAGTCCGTCGGCGAGCGCATCCCGCCGAGCCTCCAGCATGGCGAGCCGTCCACGAGCCGCATCGACCTCGGTCTCGGACCAGGGCGCTTGCCGAAGCGCATCGAGGCGTTGCTCGAGCAGGAAAGGTGCATCGCCGATTCGCCTGAGATTCTCGCCAGCTCGTATCGCCTCGTCCAGCTCCTCCCGAAGCTTCCCCAGTCGCTCCGCCTGGTCGGGCGCGTCGAGTAGCGCGGCGTCGGGGAGCAGTTCGAGCAGTGCGCTTCGCTTGTGGCGCAGTCCGTCCGCCTCTACGCGGGCGCCCTTGGCATCGGCTCGAGCGGTCCGGCCAGCTTCCTGCGCTTCGCTTGCGGTCTTTCTGGCCTGGTGCAGCTCGGCCGCCGGGTCACCCAGCAGCCAGATCTCCACGCCTTCGAGGAGGGTGTCGGCCGCCTGCTGGAGTGACTCCAGGTGTCGTTTGGCGCTGCGGAGCTCGTCGATGCGAGACTCCAGCCCGGTGGCCTCCTGTCGCAGGGTCGTCGCGCGGTGCTCGCGTGCAGCTCGACCCAACGTCGGTCGATCGGGGATTCGTGTGAGGCGGCGACCTTCTCCCTCGTCGACCACGACATCCCGTTCGCCCGCGCGTTCCACCACCTGGTCGGGGTCGAGGGACAGCGCAGCATCTTCATGGACGAGCCACACCGTCGGCAAGCTCGCGTCCCGATTCCCGAGACGGCGGGTCGCCTCGTCGATGTCCTCGACGACCAGAGCCTCCGCGAGCGGGCCCAACCGGGCCTCCAGCTCCGCGGCTTCCTCCACGTCCACGTCATCGAAGTGGCTGGCCAGGAGGTCGGCGGTGAGCTCGTCTCGGATCCGGAGGAGCTCGTCAGGGAAGGTGCCGCCGGCATTCAGGAGCTGGCGCGCCTCTGCGAGGAGCGCCTCGCCGGTCGCCGTGACCTCGTCGAGGTCGTTTCCGGTGCGCCCCAGTTGCTCTCGAACGCTCGTACGGGCTTGGGCGAGGTCAGCCCGATCCTCCAACGGCACGTCCAGGTGCTCGCCGATCCGCTGGGCGGTTCCAGCGAGGTCCCGCCATCGCGCGGCTCGGGCATCCAGGGCACGAATCTCTGCCGCCGTCTCATCGAGAATCCGGTCCGCGTCCTTGGCCGCCGCGTCTGCCGCCTGGGCTCGGTCGGTCGCTTGGGTGATAGCCCCCTCGACCGCTTCGAGAGCGCGTCCGACGGAAGCGCGCCCATCCCCGGCCTCCCACTCGATCGCCAGGCGTCGTGCCCGCTCGCGCGCGCTCTCCTGGCGGCGAGAATCGGCCTCGACCTCGGCCACCTGACCGCGAAGCTCGTCGCGTCGTCTCGCGGACGCTTCCCAGCGGCTCACCGAGGCGAGGGCCTGGCGGGCATGGTTCAGTGCACCCTCGACGAGCACCTCGACGTCGAGGATCCTCCCGAGGGCCCTCATCGCGTCGCCGTGCTCCTCCCGGTGGACGGTGGCGTCCGAGATGCGCCGGCCCAGCTCTCGCCGCTGGTGGTCCACCGCTTCGAGGCTGGCACGCGCTTGCGCCGAGATCGGCGTGGCGTCCTCTGGGTCCAGGTCCGGTGTCTCCAGCGCCTGGCGAGCGCGTGCCAGCTGCTCGGATACGCGCGTGTGCGCCGCCGCCCGGCGGTGCAGTTCTTCGAGACCTTGATTGAAGTCCGCGAGACCCGCGGCCGCCCGCTCGCGGGCGTCGTTCGCGTTGGACACGGCTTCCGTCGTGAGATCCAGCGCCCCCTGTGCAGCATCGCGTGCGCGCTCGGCCTCGTCGCGGGCGGCGGTCGCCAAGGAGAGCTCGCGGTCGCGTTCTTCGAGCTTTCGCTGCCAGTCGACGGCGTCCGCAACGCGCCTCTCCCAGCTCGCCGCTGCGCTCAGGGCTCGTCCGACGGACTCCTTCTGGTCGACAGCGGCCTGGACGGCCTGCTGGGTCTCTTCGAGCGCGGTCCGGGCTCGGTTCGCCGCCTCCTCGGCTTGATGGCGGGCCGCTTCCTTCTCGGTCACGCGGCGGGTCATCTCCTCCGCCCGCTGCCGGGTGGCCGCGATGGCTGCCGCGAACATCTCCTCGCCGGCCTCGTAGACCGACCCGATCTCCTGCTCGAGGCGCTGGGCCTCGAGCACCTCGGTCCGGGTGCGCCGGCACGCGTCGAGGTTGGCGCGCATTCGCTTCAGGGTCTCCGCGAGTCCACCTTCTTGCTTGAGCAGGAACGACCGGAGTTCCTGGAGCAGCCCCCTGGACATGCCTCCCGTCATGCTCGTCTTGAGCATTTCATTGAGCTTGTTGCGCTGCTCGTCGGTGCCCAGGCGCATCGGCGTGATGCCGCGCTCGAACAGGGCGGCGAAGTAGTCCCGCGCGGTGGTGAACGTCTGGAGCCGCCCTCCAAGTCGGGCCGCGTTGTCGCGAAGCTCCGGGAGCTCCGGCACCAGCTCGAGCTCGCCCTGGGCGAGGAGGAGCAGGTCCTGGAGGCGTACGTCGTCGGCCAGCCCGGTGGCCAGGAACGGGCTGGGCTCGACCGTGGGTTCTCCCTTCCGCTCCAGGTGCACGCCGGCGAGGACGCGCTCGCCACGGGGAAGGCGGAAGTCGAGCGCTGCGTAGGACGGTCGGCCCACCTCTCCGAGGCGGCCCCAGATGCCCTTGTCGCCCCCGGTCGCTCCGGTCTCGCCGAGGTTGGTGAACCGGAGTCGGGTCATGTCAGGGAGCAGGACCACGTAGGCCCCGATCATCACCGTGGTCTTGCCCGCACCGTTGTCGCCCTCGAGCGCGGTGACATGCGGGTCGAGCTCGTAGCGCTCGTAGAACACGCCCTTCCAGTTGACCAGTACGAGGGCCTCGGCGCGGACGCGGCTCATCCTTCCGTCTCCTCGTCCTGATCGTCGTCATCCGGGAGGATGACCTCGCCATCGGAGAGCAGTCGCTCCAGGGCACCGGCGGGATCCGAGAGCGCGCGCACGGGCTCGGCGAACCGCATCAGGGCGGGACGGAGACGGAAGCAGTCCGAGTCGACCAGGTCGAGGAAGCCGAGCCTCGCCAGGTCGCGCAGCGCGGTCGTGACCTTCTTGCGCACGGTCTCGGCGGCGATGCGCTCGTCGTAGTTCCTGCGGCGAGGGTTGAGGGTTCGAACCAGGTCTTCCGTGCCCACCAGGCCGTTCAGCCGTTGGAGGAGAACCTCGCGCTCGACCACGCCTCCGCGCGCGGTGGTGGTGGGGTCGAGGTAGAGCAGCGCCAGCCCTTGGCCAACCAGCATCTCGCCCGCGGAGAGGTGGGAGCGGCCGAGGCGATCTCCCGTCGGGAGCAGGTAGAAGTAGCCGTCGCTCTGGTGGACGAGCTCGGCTCCGAACCTTCGGTAGAATGGCTCCAGGTGGTCCAGGGCGTCGACCAGGAACGCATACGCGGAGTCGTCCTCGCGACCGATGTGTCGCCCCCGACGCAGGTCGAGGTCGATCTCGGGGAAGAGTTCGTCGGCGATGACGTCCTCGAGGTGCTGGAAGGCCGAACTCATCCGTTGCCGCCCTCGACGGACCACTGCTCGATCTCGAGGTGAGCATCGATCGGCATCCAGGGGCGCTCTCGAGGTGAGCGCGCGCGTGCAAGGTGGGCGGCACGGGCTGCGACCCGCCCCGCCATGACGAACCTTCGCCCGGGGGGCACCTCGTCGAGGACGGCCTGGGTGACCTCGGAGAGCGAGGCGGCACCTGCGGCCAGGGCCTCGAGGATGAGCGCGTCCAGGTCGATCTGCCCGTCGTCAGGCAGCACCTCTTCGGGTGAGTGCTCGCGGTCGGTGCGGGCACGGGTGACCGGGGGCCGGTCGACGCGCGGGCTGATGTCGCGGAGCAGGCGAATCGAGGGCTCCCGGGCCACCACCAGGTGGAACGGTCGCGCGGTCCAGCCGGCGAGCTGGTCGCGCAGGCGCTGGGAGAGGGCGCGGTCCGGGTCGAGCCGCACCACGTCGCGGAGGTAGCGGTGGACGTACTGGTAGTACTCCGACCAGGCGCGCTGGCGGGCGTCGCCCCACATCGCGATGCGGTCGACGTGCTCGATGACGCGCTGCGCGGCTTCCTGGGCTTCGTCCATCTCGGCGGCCTCGGCGAAGTCCTGAACCTCCTGGAGCAGGGCGACGAACTGGTGGGTGTCGCGCAGCAGGACCTCGTTCAGCTCCGTTAGCGTCTCGCTGGTGGTGTCCAGCAGGGACTGGGCCTCTTCGACAGCACCGAACCAGTCGGCCTGCAGCAGGTCAGCGATGTTCTGCTGGACCTCCTCCTGCGCGGCGTCGAGTCCGCGCTGGCGTCGCTCGATGCCTCCGACCAGATCACCCACGGTCACGCGGAGGGGGCCGACGACGTTGTCCATCCAGGCTTCGGCGGTCTCGGCGCGTGAGGCGGCTCCCTTCACCTCGGCGAGCTGTCCGAGCAGGGTGCGCGTGAGGAGCGTGAGGCTCTCGCGGGTCAGGGCTTCGTCGGCCAGGAAGTACTCGACGACGGCCGCAGCCAGACGGGTGAGGGCGTACTCGCCAGCGCGCACGACACCGGCGCCGTCGACGCGGGCGAGCATCCGCTGGTCGCGCAGGCGCTGGATGGCGTGGGTGGCACGTTTTCGAGGGTTGTCGGCACCGGGCTCGACCATGTCGCAGACCTGTTCGAACAGGTCGACGACGGTGTCCTCTTCGAAGGACGCCAGGGCGTCGCGGTTGGCGCGGAGGTAGAGGCCGGCGAGACAGCACAGGTCGAAGTTGGGAACCTCGAGGTTGATCTCGTCGCGCGAGAGTGCGGCGATCAGGCTGTTCGGGTCGGTGGTGCGGCCAGTCGCGGCGCCCTGGTTGTGGTCGGAGCTTCTCATCCCAAGAACCGCTCCTCGGCATGCCAGGCGAGCGCATCCCGCGATGGCGCGAACCGCGGGTCTCCTGGCACGAGGATCCGCCGTCCATCGAGCGCATAGTAGGTCTTGCCGTTGGCGTAGTCGTGGCGCAGGCGCGGGCTGACCTTGAACACCCGATCGGGGGTCACCGTGACGTAGCCGCGGTCGAACAGGCGGTGGATGTCGCTGCGGAGGAGCAGCCCATTGCGGACATCGTGGTCGCCGTGCTCGGCGTAGGGCCGGATGTGGGCCGCATCGAGCACGGGGAGGGAGTGCTCCGTGGTCACCGCGCAGGCCCGGCCGTAGGCGTCCATCACCGAGACGCGGAACCCGCCCTGGCCCAGCCGAGGACGGACGAGCTGGGGCGTGCCGAAGCGGTCGCCTGGTGGAGGCGCATCGGCTGCCAGGGGAGGAAGCCGGCGGCTCAGGCGCTCCAGGCAGTCCCGCCAGACCCGCGCCCCTTCGCCCTTCATCAGGTCGTAGGACTTGCCGGTCACCGTGCGGAGCTTCCAGTCCGAAGGCAGGCGCACCCACTCGTCTTCCTCGAAGAACACGGGGTCGACCAGGAGGATGCAACCGATGGAGAGCTGCCCTCCGGGCTCCATCCGATTCCGGGCGCGGATGTTGCGGAGCCGTTGTTCGAAGGCGTGCAGGCTCCCGACCCCATTCGCCAGGCCGAACGTCTCCCAGGCGAGCCACAGAGGCAGAGCTGACCAGGTCTGGAAGAAGCCGACGCCGCCGATGGCGTTGACGGGGGACTTGAGGCGGAACAGGACGGGCTCGCCGGGGAGCAGCGGCTTGAACGGCCGGATCGACGGGCGCCAGAAGTTCACCTCCTCGTGAGGGCGCCCCGTGCGCGCCCGGGCCAGGAGCCGGGCGTGCCAGTCGAGGTCGGTGTTGGCGATGAAGCCGTTCACGCCCGGATCCTAGCAGGGGCTGCCGGACCGGGAAACTGGCCTGTCCGCACCCGGCCCTCCCTGGCGAGCATCGGCCGCGCGGAAGGAAACCGCGGCACCCGCGTGGGCCAGCTCCTCGCGCTCCTGCATCTCGCGCCCGAGATCGTGGCGGCTCTGGAGCGCCCGCGGGAGGACCCGCCGCGCGGCATGACCCGCCGCGCGGCCTGACCCGCCGCGCGGTGCAGAACGGCGAAGCCCACAACGCGGGACGGCTACCTGCCCGAGCAGGTGGAGCAGGTGCGGGCGACCTGCCTCCACGTCGCGACCTTCCTCGGAGATCTCCGCGACGACCTGGTGGTGATCGGCGGTCTCGTTCCCTCCCTCGTCCTCGACCAGGGTGCCTTGCCAGACGGCGCCGATGCCCACGCTGGCACGCTGGACCTCGACGTCGGCGTCATGGTGAACGCAGACGGGGACGACGCGAGAACCCCTGGCGTCAACCAACGCCAGGGGTTCGTGGCCGGTATGAAGTGGCTCCCCGAAGTGGTCACGACGGAAGAGCCGACCTCCAACACCGCCGAGGTCCTGACGACCTGGGAGACCCGCGTCCCTCTGCCAGAGCGGCCCTCCTTCGGTCGCAACCGCTTCCGGCCCTGCGAAGAGACCCGGCTGTCGGCTGCGCGTCGGCGTCGTCGCGCTGCGGGCCAGGCCAAGGGGAAGGATGCAGGCGGATCGTCGCTCTGCGGGCCAACCGAGGACGCTGCGGGCCAGCCCTGCGGGCCAGGGGACGACGAGGCCCCGATCGATCCCTGGGCGGGGGCCCTGGTTCGGGTCCGCACGCAGCTCGAGCGGGCGCGGCGGTGGCGGGCGTGGATCGACGCCGACCCCGAGCGCACGGCCGCCGACCTCGCCCGCCGGAAGAAGCTCAGCCGGGCGCGGGTGAGCCAGGTGCTCAAGCTCCCCGACCTCGACGCCTCCATCCTGGCCGACCTCGACCACCCCGGCCGGGTGGGGCCGGTACCGAGCGAGCTGGTCCTGCGCCGCATCGCGGGCCTGCCGACCGCTGCCGCACAGCGCGCCCGCTACGCCGCCGTCTGCGTGCCCTCGGCGCCGACCTCGGGCGGCGTGTACCGGCGGGACGACCCGGCGGCGAAGCCCGCCCCGCGCCACGACGACTTCCGCCACGCCTTGGACCGCGCCCGCCGCTACCAGCGCTGGTTGGACGACGGGACCCAGCCCTCGCTGGCCAGCATCGGCCGCGCGGAGGGCATCAGCGGCACCCGCGTCGGCCAGCTCCTGGCGCTCCTGCACCTCGCGCCCGAGATCGTCATGGTGCTGGAGCGCCCGCGGGAGGAGCTGCCGCGGGGGCTGACCCGCCGTGCGGTGCGGGACATCGCCCGCTTGCGGGATCAGGGCGCCCAGAGGGCGGCCTTCGAGGCGCGGTGGCCTGGGGTGCTGGGGAGGGCCGAGTTGATGGCGTCCAAATAGCTGGGACGTGGCCGGCTTTCCCGCCGCCGGGTGTTCGGGCTCGTGTCCAGCGACAAGGCGGGATTATAGTAGAGGTGTAGGACCCTTCTTCACCTCGGAGCGGAGGTCGCCGATGATCCCGGTGCAAGTACAGACTCCGACGTTCTTCTTCGAGCGGGCCATCGATCGGCTTGCGTCGAAGTTCCCCGCAGAGGGGATGGAGCGGCTCAAGGCGAACCTCCGGGCCTTCCGGGCCTGGGTGGCGGAGCCTGCCTACCGGGAGCAGAGCCCCGAGGATGCCGTCGAGCACGTACTGAAGGCCGTGGGGCCCGCGGTTCAGTTGAGGGCGGAGTTCCTGGCGACGCTTGCCTCGGTGCCGCGGGGCTTCGAGCTGTTCCTCGAGGCCGTGACCGAGGACCTTGCTGACGTGGTGCCCGAGGAGGGGACGCCAGAGCTCGTGGAGGCCGCGAACCTCCTCCAGCGGGCGCAGCGGGTGTGGGTCAGGTTCATCGCCTTCCACCCCGACCTCGCAGAGGTGGAGCGGTCGGTCGGTAGCGAGCAGATCGGAGGGGTCCTCACCCTGGGCTTCCATTCCGACAACCTCCTCACCATCTGCCTGATGGCGACCGACGGCCTCAGCGCCCCGCCCTCGCCACAGGTCTTGGACGCTCTCTCCGCTGCGGCTCTGGACCACGCGAGGCAGTACCACCAGGGAGTGCGGTCCCTGGTGGAGGCCGTCGCACCTGAGATCGACACCGAGGCGCCGTTCGAGTCGACGACGGTGGCCGATCTCCTCTCGCTGCCGCCCTACGACGGTCCCGCTGCGACCGTCGAGGAGATGGAAGAAGCGATAGGAGCCCTGTTCGGGGCTTCATGATCGTCCTCGACACGAACGTGCTCGTCCGGGTCATCACCAAGGACGACATCGACCAGGCCAGGCAGGCCGTCGCGCTTCTCCAGGGCCCGGGGCCGTTCTGGATCAGCCGCGTCGTGCTCCTCGAGACCGCTTGGACCCTCAAATCCCGGTACGGGTACGCACGGACGCAGGTCGGCCAGGCCCTGCACGTCCTGGTTGCGCTCGAAGCCGTGGAGGTCGAGGACCGAGACCGGGTGCGCCGGGCGCTGACCCTGTACACCGCCGGCATGGACTTCGGCGATGCGCTCATCGCGGCACTCGCGCCGGAGGGCGCGACGGTGGCCACCTTCGACACCGGGTTCGTGAAGAAGGTGGAGCGCGACGGGGGCGAGGACCTGCCTCCGACCAAGCTCGTGTCGGATCTGATCACGACGCCATAGCCGAACCTCGTGGGCCCTCGGCACCCTCCGGCGGGACTTCGTCCACATCGATGGCGTCGGCCCCTGGCGCGTGGCCGCCTTCCTCTCGCGTGGCGTCGACGAGGCCGTGCAGGGCGATGTGCTCGCCTTCGTGGGGGAGTTGCTCGATGCCCTCGGCGGGGCCGAGGCTTGATGGCGATCGGGCGCCTTCGCCGGCAGTAGCGCGCCCCGTCGAGGCCCGTGCGCGAGGTGCCGAGACCCGGGCGCATGTGGATGAAGCTCGCGGTGAAGTAGGGTGCATCCGGCACCGCGTTTCTTGCCCGAGAGGGGGTCGCTGTGGAGAGCTTCGTCATTCAGGAGACCGACGGCACCTTCACCGAGTGGGTGCCCCGGACGCTGGTCGCCCTCGGCTTGAAGGAGGCCGACCTGGAGGCCGCCCTGGTGGCGCGTCCCGGCCCCTTGGTGCTCGGCCAGCTCGATCTGCTCTACGGTGACGCAGTGGTCTACGACCAGTGCCGCCTGCGGTCGGGATCGGGCCACCAGAACATCCCCGACGTGATCCTCATGACCGACCACGGCGACGTCATCGTCGTCGAGGTGAAGCGGCTGGGGAACGCGGAGCTGCGCGGACGCTCGGTGGTGTCCCAGGTGGTCGGCTACGCCGCGAGCCTGGCCGCCGCCGATGAGGCGACGCTGGTGCGGACGTTGACCGGTGGCCGCTGTTCTTCGTGGGAGGCGCTATGTCGCGAGGACTTCCCGCGCGTGGCCCGCCCGGCTTCCCTGGCGCGGCGCCTCCGTCGCCGCGTCGCGGAGGCCGAGCTCCACCTGGTCATCGCCTGTGACGAGGCACCCGAGTCGCTGGCGGACTGGGTTCGGGCCGCAGGTCGGCAGAGCGCGCTGGGCTTCGACCTTCACGTGGTGGAGGTCCGCCCGATGGTGCCGAAGGGGCGTCGGCAGCCGGTTGCATGGGTCCCAGCGCCCCAGGTCTCGACCGAGATCATCCATCGCACCGCGGTGGTCGTGCGGACCGAGGGCACGGGGCCGGTGCAGGTCGACGTGACCACGGACTCCGCTGAAGAGGTGGAAGCGGCGGTGCAGTCGTCAGGCCGCCGTGATCGCCGGAGCAAGGCCATGGCGGTGCTGGCGCCCGCAGCCGATCGACTCGGGCTGTCGGTCGAGGCGCTGTGGGCCGAGCTCGACGGCATCCATCGCCACGCCATCGGCCTCGACTGGCCCGATCTTCATGGTGCCATCGCGCAGCCCGATGACCCCGGGCCCTACCTTCGGGGTCGCCGTGGAGACGGCTTCCTCGAGGGCCGGTTCGGGGTCAACCTCGTCAAGCACTGGACGCCGAGTGTCTTCGTCGGGGCCTACCTGATGCCTTTCGACCACAAGCAGCAGCCACTGGCGGAAGAGGACGGAGGCGACTTCGCGCTCATCATCGACGTGGCCCGGAACAAGGTGTTCGACGGAGACAGCTACGCCGAGCAGGAGGCATTCACCCGCCTCCGCGAGCGTCTCCAGCGAGACGCGGGCGGGTGGGACTTCGCAGACCATCACGCCCAGGCGAAGCGGAACCGCTGGCATCCCCTTCATCTCCGGCGGCCCTTGCACGAGGTGCTCGCCGAAGCCAGGACGCCAGCCGAGCGCCGAGAACGGTGGCTCGCGGCGGCCAGGGGCGCCGTACGAGTGCTGCTGGCCGGCGGTGAGCTGGCCGAACTGCGGGAGGGCTTCGTCCGTGAACAGCTCGAGGAGTAGTCCGGTCGCGAGCCCCTACGCCGCCACCCGCAGCCCCCGCACATACCCCCCGGCGTTGCCCTTCCGCCCGTCGGGCACGAGCATCCCGCTCGCCACCATCCCGGCGAGCACCCGCCCCGCGGTCCGGGTGGACACGCCGGTGGCCTCGGCGAGCCCCTGCCGGGTGACCCGCCCTTCGCGCTCGAGGAGGGCCAGCGCGGTCCGCTCCCGCGGGTCCAAGCAGGCCTCGGCGGCGGTGGGGCGGTGGTAGCGGGTGGCCTTGCCGGTGCCGCGGGCGACCAGGTCGCCGGCTTCGACCAGGGCCTTGAACAGGCGCTTGAGGGTGGACCGGGGGACCCCGAGGGAGGCGGCCAGCTCGCCGCTGCTCACGCCGTCGGCGCTGCCGGCGAGGTCGAGGACGCGGGCCGCGAGAGGCACCGCCGGCGCTGGGGCGGCGTCGAGGCCGAGGGCGAGGCAGAGGTCGCGCCCGGTGACGGCGGGGCCACGGGCAGCGAGGGCCGCGCGGAACAGGACGTTCTCGAGCTCGCGCACGTTGCCGGGCCAGGCGTGGGCGAGCAGGACGGGCTCGGCGCTGCGGGACAGGATGCGGGCCGGCAGGCCCTCGACGCCGCGGGCCAGGAGGCTGCGGGCGATGAGGACGACGTCACGGCCGCGCTCGCGCAGGGCCGGCAGGTCCAGCTCGAAGCGGGAGAGGCGGAAGAAGAGGTCCTCGCGGAAGGCGCCGCGGGCGACGAGGTCGCGCAGGCCCTTGTGGCTGGCGGCGACCACGCGGAGGTCGACGGCGCGCTCGCGACTGTCGCCCACCGGTAGCACCCGGCGCTCCTGGAGGACGCGGAGCAGCTTGGCCTGCACGGCGGCGGGCAGCTCGCCCACCTCGTCGAGGAAGAGGGTGCCGCCGTCGGCGGCGACGATGAGCCCGGGGCTGCTCTCCGTGGCGCCAGTGAAGGCCCCGCGGCGGTGACCGAAGAGCACGGACTCGAGGATGGCCTCGGGGAGGGCGGCGCAGTTGACCGCGACGAAGGCACCGCGGCGGGCGCTCTGCTCGTGGATGAGCCGCGCGAAAAGCTCCTTGCCGGTCCCGCTCTCGCCCCGGATGAGCACGCTCGCCGTGGTCGGCGCCACCTGGCGGGCCGCCGCGACCGCCGCCAGCAGCGCGGGGCTGCGGCCGACGATGTCGGGGGCTTCAACGGGCGTGGTGCGGGCGAGAGGGCGGGGCACGGACAAGCTCCGAAGGACGCCTCCAAGGTGCCGCGCGGTGGCCCGCAGGGACAGGACACCCGGCCCCCACGATGGGACACCCGCCCGGGCACGCATCCACGGGGGCTCTGGGCTGGCCGACGGTGGCCGGGGCGGTGTCGCTAGTCGCGCGGTCTGCGGGGCCGGCGAGGCGGCTTCGGCGAGAGCGACGGTCGCTGGCCCCTCCACGACGAAGGCTCGCCGAAGCGGGCCCTGTCCGACGGTCGCATCCGGGTGTCCCACCCTTCGTGGCGGGTGTCCCACCCCCGGCCAGCGGATCAGCCCCGCCGAGCGACCACGGCAGCCGGGTGGATGCGGTAGCCCTGCCCGGCGATGTTCTGCACCACGGCGTCCTCGTCGAGGGTGACGCCGGTGGCCTCGAGGTAGCGGCGCACGATGCCAGACCGCAGGCGGCTGACCTGGCGGCGCACGGTGGCCGGGCTGTCCGTCGCGACGACCCCGGTGTCCCGCAGGCCCGTCAAGATGTCCTCGGGGCTCCAGGTGCAGTGGTCGGCGGGGGCCTTGCTGTCGGCCACGTCCTCGCGCCAGCGGTCGACGAGGAAGGAGAGCAGCGGGAGCACACCCCGCGCGTCCCGGCCGAGGACCTCCACGCCGTCCACCGTGGCCCGCGCCTCCTCGACCACCAGCACGCGAGCGCCGAGCGGCTGGGGGAGCACCAGCGGCTCGGGCGAGCGCACGTGCGCCCAGGGACGCAGGCCGGGCTCGGCGACGAAGAGGGGTCGCTGGCTCGCGCGGGCCGCGGCCTCGCGCAGCACGCCGTCGCCCCCTACCAGCCAGTCGGCCAGCCGCAGCACGACCACGTTCGGCTCGTCGCGGAAGCGGGCCGACCAGTGCCGGGGCTCGGTGGTGACGTAGACCGTGGGCTGGGCCGCGCCGAAGGCCCGCGTCGTGGCCCGTGTGTCCTGGCTCTGGTCGAGCCAGACGACCGCGACCTCGTCTTCGCCGAGCAGGAGCCGCCAGCCCACGCCGAAGCGCAGCGGGCGGGCGTCCGAGTCCATGGCAATGAGGCGCTCGGCCATCCAGGCCCCGGTGGCATCGACCTGCAGGCGCTTGCTCGCGCGGTCGCGCACTGTGCGGGGGTAGCGGTCGAGCTGGTGGATGCGGGTGCAGCGCCGGCACTCGAAGTCCACCTCGCGAGCGAGCCAGGCGTCGAGGGCGTCCTCGTCCTCCTCGTCGGGCTGGGGGCCCTCGGGCCAGGCGTCGGGCACGTCCACCCAGCCGCCGCAGAGGAAGGTGTCGGGCCGGTCGGGGTCCTCGTCCTCCTCGGGGCCGTGGCAGGGGAAGCCGCGCGTCCACGAGACCAAGACGAGGCCCGCCTCCGTCAGCGCGGCCAGCGTCGCGCGGGCGGCATCGCTCGGGTCGCGCAGCTCGCCGCCGTCCTCGAGGCAGCGGGCGACCACCTCGGCGTCGAGGCCCTTCATGGGCACCTCGTCAGCCGGTGGAGCGGGCGATGGGGTGCTCGCCCAGGCCGAAGTGGGCGGCGACCAGCGCCCGGAAGGCCTGGGCGTCGCGGCGGGGGAGGCGGCCGTCGGTGAACCGGACCAGCGGTTCGCCGTGCTCGGGGGGGAACTCGATGGCGACCTCGCGGTTGCCGAAGGCCAGCGTCGCCGACCGGATGCGGCAGGGCTCGTTGAGGATGGGGCCGGTGGTCGCCTCGAAGTGGGTGATCGCCGGGCGCAGATCCGGGTTGTCGCTCGTGGCGCGGAAGACGAGGTCAGGCTTGCCGGCCAGCGGCGCGTCTCGGATCTCCAGCTGCACCAGGCGCAGCCCCGGCGCGGACCCCTCGACCAGCGCCGCCACCATGCGCCGCACCGCCGCCGGGTGGGCCGACAGCAGGTCCTGCACGTAGCGACAGGGCCGCCCGAACCACGCCGAGGCCACCGCGTCGGCCAGGTGCCGGGCCAGGCGGCTGCGGGCGTTGGCCAGCCGCAGCCGTCGCCCGCCGTCGAGGAAGTGCAGCAGGATGAGCTCTTCGTCGTGGCCGTGGGCGATCTGCGCACCGTCGTCGTCCCACAGGTGGGCACGCTTGAGGTTGCGGCGCAGGCAGAGCAGGACATCTCCGTTGGGACGGGTCACGGCCATCTCGAAGCGGATGGGCGGCACCCCGGTGGGCCGCGGCACGTCGGCCACGGCGGCCTCGACGTTCGCGGCGGTCAGGAAGTCGCCCAGCCGGCCCTCGGGCATGGGCACCCGCTGCTC
>CAZPJM010000088.1:3657-16270 GCA_964586865.1 uncultured Enterobacteriaceae bacterium | reverse complement strand
GGCCTGAGCGCGGTCCGAGCCGCGCCCTCCGCCAGGCCGAGGGGCGGCGCCATCGGGCGCCCGGCCGCAGCCAGCCGTGCGACGGTCCCGCCGCGGGCGGGTGACACGTCCATCGCGCCCGCGGACGCCGAAGGTCACAGGCTCGGGCCGAGGGGTGCGGTAGGGTCCCGGGCCATGGTTCGGACCCTCTGCCGGTGCCTGCTCCTCCTGGCCCTCGCCGTGCCCACCGTCGTCGGTGCCGCGCCCGGCGGGTCTGGCGATGGCAGCGACGATGGCGTCGCCCAGGACGCGCCCGAGGAGGCCCCGGAGGAGACCCCGGCCGACGACCCCGACATCGAGCGGCCCAGCACCGGCGCCCCCCCCGATCCGCCGGCCGACGTCCCTGCACTCCCGGCGCCGAGCCTGCCTCCCTACGACGAGGGCTGGCAGTGGCGCCGCATCGCGCCGGACCCGGGCACCCCCGTGGTCGACGCCGCCACCCACCCCTCCGACGGCACCCGCATCGCCGCCGCCACCTCCGATGGGGTGGTCTGGGTGAGCCGCGACGGCGGGCGCTCCTGGGTGGCCGTGCTGGGCCAGTCCAGCCAGGGCCTCGGAGACCAGTCCCGCGACGAGGACGTCCTGCTCGACGTGGACGCCCGCCTCGAGGAGATCCTGGCTGACGGGGATCTGGGGGATCTCTCCGAGCTGGAGGCGGACGACGTGGCGGCGACGGTGCAGGATGCCGTCGACGACACCACCGGCGAGCTCATCACCGATGTGGAGTCGGATCCGGGCTTCGTGGTCCGCGACACCGACGACGACCCGCCCGCGCCGCCCCGGGTGGCCTGGGTGGGCGACCTGCTCTTCGCCAGCACCGGCGGCACCCTCTACCTCTCTCGCAACGACGGCCGCACCTTCACCGAGGTGCTGGAGATGCAGGTCGAGGAGGTCTTCGGCTTCGGCGCCGTCTACCTGGCCCTCACCGCGGACGGCGCCCGGGTCGCCCTCGAGCCCCGGGCCTGGTTCGACCTGCTCGACGGCACCGAGGGTGTGGAGCTCGTGGACGGGGTGGTCGTGGGCGATCGGCTGCTGGCGGCCAGCCCCCGCGGGCTCTGGTCCACCACCGACGGCGAGACCTGGGGCCGCCATGGCGAGCTGACCGTGCCGGTGCGGGCCATCGCCGCCCACCCGGACGCGCCGGACATCGTCTGGGTGATCACCGACCGCGGCCTGCGCCGGTCTGCCGACCGGGGTCGGACCTTCGGGCCGGTCCTCCAGAAGGGCCGCCTCACCGACGTGGAGGTGCCCCTCCCCGATCGGGTCGTGGTGGCGCGGATCGGCACCGTCCTCCAGTCCACCGACGACGGGGCGAGCTGGAAGGTCATCACCAGTGGGCTCGACAGCGTCTCCGAGGGGCGGCTCGAGGCCGGGGTGGACGGCGAGGTCCTGCTGGCCGCCGCCAATGGCCTCTGGATCCTCCGTCGGCTCGCCCCGGCCGCCGAGGTGGAGTCCCAGGAGTGGGTCGGCCTGGGCGCCCTCCTGGGGGCCACCCTCTCGCGCGAGGGGGTGGAGCGCTCCTTCAACGTGCGTGGACGGCGCTGGACGGCGGCCCTGACCCCGGCCCTGCGGCTCGAGTACTGGCAACAGCGCGCCCAGAACCTGGACTGGCAGGAGGGGCGGGGCACGCGCACCGATCCGGAGCGGGACTGGCGCTTCCTGGTGCGGCTCATCTGGCAGCCCCGCCAGAGCCGCCGGGTGTGGGTCTCGGATGACCCGAGCGAAGCCATCGACGCCGTCAACCTCGTGATGGTGGGCGACGAGCCGCTGCTCCTCACCGGGCAGGACGACTATGTCGTCGCTGCCCGCCTCGACAAGAACCTCGCCGACTACCAGGCCACCCTGGCCGACACCGTGACCGATCTCTACAACACCCGCACCGAGCTGGTGGCCGAGCGGGCCCGCCTGCGCGGCGACCGCCTCCAGCGGCGGGTGTTCCACGAGCTGGCCATCGACGAGATCGAAGCCCGGCTCGATGCCCTCACCGAAGGGGCCGTCCTCCGTTGGGAGTCCTCGGCCACGCTGCAGGAGCTGTGACCATGCGCCACGTCCTCCCCGTCCTCGCCCTGGTCCTCGGCCTCCCCGCCGGCGCGACCCCCTCCGGAGCCACCGGCGATGCCCAGGGCGCCGCCGAGGCCCCCGCCAACCCGCTGGCGGTCTCGGAGCAGGGCTCCGCCACCGAGCGGCCCCTGTTCCTGGACGACGCGAGCCCCGAGCAGCTCGCCCGCCTGGACCACGTGGACGCCGGGCTGGCGGCCCGCATCGTGGCCCTCCGGGACGCCCGGGGCGGCCACATCGCCACCCACGAGGAGCTGCGCGCCGTCCCCGGGATGACCGCCTCGGCGCTCCAGACGCTGCGCGAGCGGACGGGGGTGACCCTCTCCCTCACCGCCGGCAACGGCAAGACCTACGACAACCCCGAGCAGGTCCTGGCCGAGTTCGCCGACGAGCCCACCGTCCAGCAGGTCCAGGGGTGGACCAACGACTACGCCCGCACCAGCCCCGAGATGCTGCGGCGGTGGTCGGTGAATGCCCAGTCCTTCGCGGCGCTGCCGCGCTTCCAGGCCGAGTACTGGTTCCGCGAGGATCTGGATCAGCGCTTCCAGTACACGGGCCCCTCCAATGACCTGGCCGCCACCCCGAGCGACCTGGACCAGGCGCAGGACTACCGGGTGCTGCTGCGGGCCCAGTGGGAGCTCTCCGAGCTGGTCATGTCCAGCGACCGGATCCGGATCATCAACGAGTCCCAGGACGCGGTGAAGCTCCGCGACAAGCTGCTCACCCAGGTGACGCGCCTGTATTTCGATCGGCGGCGCCACCAGGTCGAGATGCTCCTCAACCCCCGCCCCACCCTGGAGGGCCAGGTGGAGGATCAGCTTCGACTCCTGGAGCTGACCGCCGGCATCGACGCCCTCACCGGCGGCCGCTTCAGCCAGGCGGTCCGGGGCGGTGGCATGCCCTGACCGACGCCCCTGCGTCGGGGCGTTACGGACCGCCCCCATACGCGGAGGGCCCGTGCGCCACCAGACCATCTGGATTCTCGACTTCGGCTCCCAGTACACCCAGCTCATCGCCCGCCGGGTCCGTGAACACGGGGTCTACTGCGAGATCCGACCCTGCACCGACCCGGCTCCCGACACCCTCCCGGGCGAGGTGGTCGGCATGATCTTCAGCGGGGGGCCCGCGAGCGTCCTCGCCGAGGATTCCCCGGCCTTCGACGCCGGCTGGGCCGACCTCGACGTGCCCATCCTGGGGATCTGCTACGGCCTGCAGCAGCTCGCCCACCTGGCCGGTGGGGTCATCGAGCGCGGCAAGGCGCGGGAGTACGGCCTGGCTCGGATCGTCCTCGACGACGACGCCGGGCCCCTCTTCCAGGACTTCGTCAAGGGCGAGCCCCACCCGGTGTGGATGAGCCACGGCGACCACGTCGAGGAGCCGCCTCCCGGCTTCCGGGTCCTGGCCAGCTCGGGGGACGTCCTCGCCGCCATCGGCCGCGAGGACGGCCGGGTCTTCGGCCTGCAGTTCCACCCCGAGGTGACCCACACCCGGCAGGGCCGGGCCCTCCTCGCGCGCTTCCTCCACGATGTCTGCGGGGCGGTGGGCGACTGGACGCCGGGTCAGTTCGTGGACGAGAAGGTGGCCGAGATCCGCGAGCTGGTCGGCTCGGACGAGGTGATCTGCGGGCTCTCGGGGGGCGTGGACAGCTCGGTGACCGCCGCCCTCCTCCACGAGGCCATCGGCGACCGCCTGCGCTGCATCTTCGTCGATAATGGCCTGCTCCGGGAGGACGAGCGCGACGAGGTGGCCGCCGAGTTCGCCGAGTACGATCTCACGGTGGTCGACGCCTCGGACCGCTTCCTCACCGCCCTCGAGGGCGAGACCGATCCCGAGCGCAAGCGCAAGATCATCGGCGAGGTCTTCATCCGCGTCTTCGAGGAGGAGGCCCGGCGCTTCCGGGGGGCCCGGTGGCTGGCCCAGGGCACGCTCTACCCCGACGTCATCGAGTCGGTCTCCGTGCGCGGGCCCAGCGCCGTCATCAAGAGCCACCACAACGTGGGTGGCCTCCCCGAGGACATGGAGCTGGAGCTGGTGGAGCCCCTCCGGGAGCTCTTCAAGGACGAGGTGCGCGCCGTCGGCGAGGCCCTCGGGCTCCACGCGCGGCGGGTCTGGCGGCAGCCCTTCCCCGGGCCAGGCCTGGCGGTGCGCTGCCTCGGTCCCCTCACCGCCGAGCGCCTGGCCACCCTCCGCCGAGCCGACGCCATCGTCCGGTACGAGATCGAGCAGGCCGGCCTGGGGCGCGACATCTGGCAGTACTTCGCCGTCCTGCTGCCCGTGAAGGCCGTCGGCGTCATGGGCGACGAGCGGACCTACGAGGAGGTCTGCGTGGTCCGCGCCGTGCACAGCCACGACGGCATGACCGCCGACTGGGCCCACATGCCCTACGAGGTCCTCGGTCGGATCAGCACCCGGATCATCAACGAGGTCCACGGCATCAACCGCGTGGCCTACGACATCAGCAGCAAGCCCCCGGGCACCATCGAGTGGGAGTAGGCCCCGGGCTCACGAGGGCTGGGGCAGGGGGGCGCCCGAGGCATCGGGCTGCCGGGCCCCCACCAGGTGGGCCCGGGCGTGCTGGCGGATGGCCTCCCAGGTCTCGGTGGAGCGGCGGCCCGGGAGGCCGTGGTAGGCGTGGCGGGCTCCGAGGGCCCACACCGGCGTCACCGGTGCGCCCAGGCGCCGGGCCGTCACCGTCAGGCGGCGGGAGTCCTCGGCGATGAGGTCGGCGGTGCCGCACGGCACCAGGAGCGGGGGCAGGGGACGGGCCAGCTCCCGGGTCTGCTCCAGGACCACCAGGGGATCGGCGTAGGGCACCTCGGTCCGGCCCTGCAGGTAGTCCGTCTCGATGCGGCGCAGCCGGCCGCGCACCGGGGCGGCGGCGTCGAAGCGGTCGAGCCCGCTGGCCTGGAGGAGGCCGTAGACCACGTGGGCGGCGCGGGGGCGGAGGGCCCGCTCGAAGACCGGCCCGGCCCACGGCTCGGCGCGGGGCAGCGTCATGGACACCAGCAGGCCCAGCACCAGGTTGCCGCCCGCCGACTCGCCGGTGAGCAAGAGGCGCCCCGGATCGGCGCCGTGGTGGGCGGCGTGGTCCAGCACCCAGAGCAGGGCGTCGTGGACGTCCTCGACGGCGGCGGGGAAGGGGTGCTCGGGGGCGAGGCGGTAGTCCACGTTGAAGACCACCGCGCCCAGCCGGGCGTAGCGGGCCGCCATGTGGGTGTGGGTGTCCTTCGAGAGGACCCGGAAGGCCCCGCCGTGGATGTGGAGCACGGTGGGCAGGGTGCCGGGCGCGCCGCGGGGGCGAAGCACGTCGAGGGTGCAGCCGGGCCGGGCCGCGTAGGGCACGTCCCGGGTGAGGGCGAGGCCGCGGGTGGCCCCGGTGGCCCGGTGGATCAGGCGCGGCAGGCGGTGCTGGAAGAGGTGCGAGGGCATGCTCCAGAGTGTGGGATCGGCGGCCCGGTCCGGCGAGGGAGAAGCGCCGACCGGGTGGGGTGGCGCACCGCCGGGGGCGCCTCAGGCCGGGATGGGGCCGCCCTCCCAGCGATCCCCGTCGGCGGCCCGGTGGACGGGCACGCCCGTCCGGCCGACCGTGGCCACCGCCGCCGCGGGGTCGGCGCTCCCGTAGAAGTGGGTGAGCCAGACCGCCGCCGGGCGGGCCGCGTCCACCAGCTCCGCCACCGCCTCGGGCCAGAGGTGGCCGGGGATGGGGTCGTCATCGGGGCCGGCGCACTCGGTGACCAGCAGATTGGCCCCCGCGGCCAGCCGGGCCAGCGCCTCGCTGGGGCCCGTGTCCCCGCTGAACACCACCCGCCGCCCCTCGGCCTCGAAGGAGAGGTGCAGCGCCCCGGCCGAGTGGGCGGCCGGCAGGGTGCGCAGGGTGAGCCCGCCGCCCAGATCGGCCCGCCCCGGCCCGTCCAGGGGCAGCTCGGTGAGGGAGACGCCGCCGGGGGGGCGGATCCAACGGCCGTAGACACCCTCGAGCCCCGAGAGGAAGTCGGCGAAGCCCTCGCCGGCCCACACCGGGTAGGGCTCGGGTCGGGCTGGCGGGACCGCCATGGCGAAGAGCAGCGGCACCAGATCGCCCGTGTGATCCACGTGGCGGTGGCTGTAGACGCCGCCGTCCAGGGTGGTGGCGTCCACCCCCTGACGGGCCAGGCGCTGCAGGGTCCCCGAGCCACCGTCCACCAGCACCCGGTGTGGGCCCACCGTCACGAGGAAGCCGGCCGGACCGCGGTCCGGGTCCGGCTTGGCGGTGCCCGAGCCCAGGACCGTGAAGCGCACCTACAGCTCCTCGAGCTCGAGATCGTCGGCCCAGGGATCCTCGCCCACCCAGGCCAGGGCCTCCTGCTCGAGGACGTGGCTGATCCGCTCCACCAGCTCGTCCAGGCTCGAGACCCGGGCCACGTTCTCGGTGAAGAGGGTGAGGGCGTCGGGGCGCTCGTCCCAGGGATCGGCGTCCTCGGGCGGGGTGCCGACGAACATGCCCAGGATCCGGGGCGAGAGGGGCGGGGCGTGGGCCCGCAGCTCGTCCAGGTCGGGGCGGGCGGGGAGCTGGACCGGCACGCCCTCCCACAGGCTGCGCAGCTCGCCGGGCAGGTGCAGCATGGCGGTGGTGAGGGCCTGTTCCCAGGTGCTGGCGTCGAGGCGCATGGGGAAGGGGTAGGCGAGGGGGTCGAGGCGATTGGCGGCGACGAAGGCCTGGGCGGCCTCGGTCCGGCGGCCGGGGAGGTGGTCCAGGGCCAGCCCCAGCACGTGATGGGCCTCGGCCAGACCGGGCTCGAGGCGCACGGCCTCGCGGGCGGCCTGGGCGGCCCCCACCAGGTCGCAGGTGTCGAGCCGAGCGGTGGCCAGCCCGGCCAGGCGGTCGGGCCGGGGGGCGGGGTCCAGCGCGTGGAGCTGCTCGAAGGAGAGCACCGCACCCTCGGCGTCCATCATGCCGAGCTGGGCCCGGGCGAGCAGCTCGAGGGTCTCGACGTGATCGGGCGCCTCGTGGAGGAGCTCCTCGGCCTCCAAGACCGCCTCGGGCCAGGCCATGCGGTCGACCTGCTTGCGGACCTGGTCGAGCCGCATGGCGAGGCGGAGCTCCGGGTCCACGCTCCAGCCCTGGCGGATGTCGTCGTCCATGGATCCTTCCGCGCGCGCGGGGGACCGGGCCGCCGCATCGGGCGGGCGGCCTCGTCGGGCGGGCGTATCCACCCGGCCCGGGCGGGGCTACATGGCGAAGAAGCCCATCAGGGCGGCCACGGTCACCAGGCCCCCCAGCCCGAGGAGCACCACGATGACGGCCACGCCGATCCAGAGCCCGGTGGGCGGACGCTTGGCGGCCGGCGGTGCGGTCTCGGCCGGGGCGGGCTCTTCGGCAGCGGGCGTGGGCGCGGGCGCCGGGGCCTCGGCCTGCTCGGGAATGCCGCCGCGCAGGGCGATGGAGAAGTGGGCGAACTCGGCGATGTCCTTGCACAGGTCGAGATCGGTGAGCATCCAGTGCTCGAACTGGGTCTCCTCGGCGGAGCTGGCCATCCGGTCGGCCTCGTAGAGGGGCATGGGGGCCCGGTCCAGGACGGGCTCCTCGGGCGCCACCTCGAAGGGGATGCCGCCTTCGTCGCGGAGCCAGCGCTTGACCCGGTAGCGGGCCTCGAGGATGCCCAGGGGGTTGCCCCCCAGGGGCTCGGCCAGGGCGTCGATGCGGCTCCGATCGGCGTCGGCCCCGTAGACGGCCTGGAGCAGGGCCAGCTCGTCGGGCAGGGCCTCGGTGGCCTTGCGGAGCAGGGCCTTGGGCCGCTGGCGACCGGTGTAGGCCGAGGGCTCGTCCCCGTCGCTGGCGCGGGTGCCGGCCGCCTTCACCCGCTCGGCGATGAGCTCGTGGGCCCAGGGCACCAGCTTGCGGGAGTCGGTCACGTCCACCACGCCCTGGCCGAAGGCGGCACAGGCCGAATCGCACGGCTCGCGACCGCGGGCCTCGCCCAGGCGGGAGGTGGCGATGGCGTAGTACCAGTCGGCTACCTGCTGGGCCATGAGCTGTCCGGCCTCGGCGTCGCCGGCGCGCCACTCCTTGAAGAGCTGGCGGGTCGTGCGTCGATCGGTCATGGGCCGGCCTCCGTGGGGGGGGCCCGCCGACGGGGCCCCTGGCGACGGCGATGCTACCCGCGCCGGGGGGTCGCAGCAAGCCGCTGCCGGCCGCTGCCGGTCCCGGGCTCGGCGCCATCGGTGGCCGGACCGCACGGTCGGATGCGGACCGAGGTCAGGAGCCGGCCGTGGAGCCAGTCGTAGCGGGCATCGACGGCGAAGGGCCCCTCGCCCTCGGCGAGCTGGAGCTGCACCACGGCTCCGCCGTCCGTGTCCGGGTCGACCTCGGCCTCGTGGAAGCCCACGTAGCGGCGCACCCATGGGTCCAAGGCCTTGTAGACGGCCTCCTTCATGGAGAAGCGGAGCAGCGTGGCGAGCCACCGGCGCTCCTCGGTGGCCAGGGCGTCGACGGCGGCCTGCTCCCGAGGGGTGAGCACCCTGGGGGCGATGCCCGGGCGGGCGGGGCCATAGTCTTCGAGGTCGATGCCCACCGTCTCGCCGTGGTCGCGGCAGACCAGGGCCACCGCCAGGGCGCGCTTGTGGGAGACCGAGCCCACGAGGCCGTCCGGCAGGGTGGGGGCCCCGCGGTCGTCGGGGAGGGTGCCGGGGGGCTGGAGGCCGAGCTGCTGACAGGCCAGGCGCAGGGCGCGGCGCCCGCCCACGAAGGAGACCTGCCGCCAGGCCCGGAGGGTGCGCGCGTGCTCGGCCTCGGCGGGGTGCAGCTCGGCCAGGACGGCCTCGGGGACGGGATCCGGGGCGTCGGGCAGGTGCACGGCGGCCACGAGACCATGGGCGGTCGCGTGGTGGTAGGCCAGGGAGAAGGGCTTCACGATCCGAGCCTGTAACGCCCCCGGCGCCCGGATGGTGCGCGATCCATCCCCGGGGAGGCGCCGCCGGCCGTGCGGGGCCCGGATCAGCCCAGGGAGCGCCAGGAGAGGTCGTCCCGGTCCTCGGCCAGGGCGGCCAGGGATCGGGGGGGACCGCCGTAGCGGGCGAGCCCGGCCTTGCGCAGGGACCGGGCCTCGTCGGCGGGGAGGGGCGTCAGCCGGCCCACCGCGGTGGCGTCGAGGGCCACCCGGGCCACCTGCTCCACCGTCTCCAGCCGACCCAGGGCCTCCGGGAGGTCCCGGCCCAGGGCCACCACCCCGTGGCGCTCGAGCACCACGCCGTCCCGGTAGCGCAGGGCGGGGCGCACGGCGTCGGCCAGGGCCCGGGTGCCGGTGGTGGCGTAGGGGATGGTGGGGACCGTGCCCAGGGTGAGCACCACCTCGGGCAGCAGGGGGCGGTCCAGATCCAGGCCCGCCACCGAGGCGGCGATGGCCGCGGGTGGGTGGGCGTGGACCACGGCCAGCACGTCCGGGCGCTCCTCGTAGGCGGCCAGGTGCAGGGCCAGCTCGCTGGTGGGCCGTCCCAGACCCCGGAGCCAGCGCCCCTCCGCGTCGGCCACCACCAGATCGTCCTCGGTGAGCAGGCCCTTGTGGCAGCCGGCGCGGGTGCACAGGACCGCCCCGTCGGGCAAGCGGGCCGACAGGTTGCCGTCCAGGGCCACCAGGAGTCCCTGCCGGTGCAGCAGGTGGGCGATCTCGACCATCTGCCTGCGGAGGACGCTCTCGGAGGGGGGCACGGGCGGCTGCATGACGGTCCTGTAGCCCACCGGCCTCGCTTGACCCCCCCTGGGGGGGCCTTTAGGGTCCCGTCCTGCCGCCGACGTAGAGCGCCGGGCCGGACGTGCCAGGTGCGCTCCGGGGCCGGGCGGGGCGGGCGGACTGCGAGGGCGAGAGTGGGCAAGCGGCTGGTCATCACCGAGAAGCCGAGCGTGGCGCGAGACATCGCCAAGGCGCTCGGAGGCTTCGAGGAGCACGACGGGTACATGGAGTCCGACGACTTCGTCCTCACCTGGGCGGTGGGGCACCTGCTCGAGCTCGCCGAGCCCCAGGACTACGACAAGAAGTGGCGCTCCTGGGCCATCAAGAACCTGCCCATCGTGCCCGGCGACTTCGAGATCAAGCCCCGGGACGGCCAGAAGACCCGGCTCAAGCAGATCCAGAAGCTCGGCCGCCGCAAGGACGTCACCGGCACCATCGATGCCTGTGACGCCGGGCGCGAGGGCGAGCTCATCTTCCGCCGCATCGTGGAGTACACGGGCCTGGATTCGCTGCCGAGCGAGCGGCTGTGGCTCCAGTCCATGACCCCCGACGCCATCCGCCAGGCCTTCCAGGAGCTCCGCCCCGGCGAGCAGCTCCAGCCCCTCGCCGATGCCGCCTTCCTCCGGTCCGTGGGCGACTGGCTCATCGGCATCAACGCCACCCGGGCCCTCACCCAGCGCCTCAAGGCACGCCGCGAGCGCGGCTCCTGGTCCGCCGGCCGGGTCCAGACGCCCACCCTCGCCCTCCTCGTCGAGCGCGAGAAGGAGATCATGGCCCACGTCCCCCGGCCCTACTGGGAGGTCCGGGCGGTCTTCTCCCACGAGGGCCACGCCTGGGAGGGCAAGTGGTTCGACCCGGAGCTGCAGGGACACCCCGACCGGGACGTCAAGCCCACCCGCATCTTCGACAAGGCCGCTGCCGAGGCCATCGTCGAGGCGGTCGCCCAGACGTCCACCGCGCCGGCCTCCGAGACCCGCAAGAAGCGCCGCGAGAAGCCCCCGCTGCCCTTCGACCTCACGAGCCTCCAGCGCGAGGCCAATCGCCGGTTCAGCTTCTCGGCCAAGCGCACCCTCCAGGCCGCCCAGCGGCTCTACGAGGGCCACAAGCTCCTCACCTACCCGCGGACCGACTCCCGCCACCTGCCCGGTGACTACGAGGCTCCGGTGCTCGAGGTGCTCGGCGCCCTCCAGGCCGACGTGGACTACCAGGGCCTCGCCGACGGCATCCTCCAGGAGGGCCCCCAGAACCTGGAGCGGATCCTCGACGACGGGAAGGTCAGCGACCACTTCGCCATCGTGCCCACCGGCAACGAGAGCGAGCGCTCCCTCTCCCCCGACGACGCGCGGATCTACGACCTGGTGGTGCGGCAGTTCCTGGCGAGCCTGATGGGGCCGGCCACCTGGGCCGAGGTGGAGCGCATCGTCGAGGTGCCCCACGGCGGCGGCATCGCCCGCTTCCGCGCCCGGGAGCGCAGCCTGGAGGTCCCGGGCTTCCACGCGGCCCTCCGCAAGGAGGACGAGGAGGACGCCCCGCCCCGGCTGCCCCCGCTGGTGCCGGGCCAGGACAAGGCCGAGGGCGTGGCCGTGGGCGTCGAGGACCCCACCCTCGACGACAAGGAGACCCGCCCCCCCGGCCGCTACTCGGAGGCCCAGCTCCTCCGCATGATGGAGACGGCGGGCAAGCTCATCGACGATGACGACCTGGCCGAAGCCATCCAGGACAAGGGGCTCGGCACGCCGGCCACCCGCGCCGACACCATCGAGGGGCTCGTCCGCAAGCAGTACGCCCGTCGGGCGAGCGGCAAGCTGGCCCCCACCGCCAAGGCCATCCGGCTCATGGACGTCCTCTCCCGCCTCGACGTGGACGATCTGGCCAAGGCCGAGCTCACCGGCGAGTGGGAGTACAAGCTGGCCCGGGTCCAGCTGGGCGAGCTCCCCCGGGATGCGCTCCTCGAGGAGCTCAAGGCCATGACCGTCGACGTGACCGACAAGCTGGCCGGCTTCGACTACGGCGACGTCTTCGCCGATGACGGCCCCCTCGGGACCTGCCCCGAGTGCGAAGCGGGGCAGGTCTACGAGAACCTCTGGGGCTACGCCTGCGAGCGGAACGACGGGAAGGAGGCGCCCTGCAACTTCATGATCTTCAAGGATCGGTGGGGCAAGTACATCGACCGTGACCTGGCGCGGAAGCTCCTGGCCGACCGCCAGGCCGGGCCCGTGGGGGGCTTCTTCGACAAGTCCGGCCGCGAGATGAAGGGCGTGGTGCACCTCGACCCGCCCCCCGAGGACGCGAAGAAGCCCTACTGGAACCTGCGGGTCGAGTATGGCGAGGTGGAGGAGGACGAGGATCCCGAGGTGGTGCTCGGCAAGGCCTTCCCCGACCCGGAAGAGCCCGACCGCTGGATCCTCGAGACCAACAAGCGCTTCGTGAGCGAGCGGCTCTTCCACAACGAGACGCGCAAGGCGCCGGTCCTGCCCAAGGTGGTGTGCCACCGCGAGATGGACCTGGAGGAGGCCCGCCGCTTCTTCTCCGAGGACGGCAAGACCGAGATGCTCGAGGGCTTCATCAGCCGGCGGGGCAACCCCTTCAAGGGCGCCCTGTTCCGCAAGGCCAACGGGCGCCATGGCTTCGAGTTCCCGGCCCGGGAGCCCAAGGGCGACAAGAAGACCACCGCGAAGAAGACGACGAAGAAGAAGTCGACCACGGCGAAGAAGTCGACGACGGCGAAGAAGTCGAGGACGGCGAAGAAGACGACCGCGGCGAAGAAGACGACCGCGAAGAAGGCGGCCTCGACGCGGAAGACGTCGACG
>CAZPJM010000088.1:0-3557 GCA_964586865.1 uncultured Enterobacteriaceae bacterium | reverse complement strand
CGCGGCGAAGAAGACGACCGCGAAGAAGGCGGCCTCGACGCGGAAGACGTCGACGGCGGCGAAGAAGTCGAGCGCGGCGAAGAAGACGACCTCGACGCGGAAGAAGTCGACGACAGCGAAGAAGTCGACGACGAAGAAGCCCGCCGACGGACCCGCGTGAGCCCGAGGCGCCCGTGGGCGTGACCACCCGCGTCGAGGTGACGGAGGCCCCCGACGGCCTCGCGGGCGTGGTGCGCTACCGGGTGCGCGATCGGGACGATGGACTGGTACCCGGGCCCGCGGTGGCCATCGTGGCCCGGGTGCACGGCAATGAGCCGGTCGGCGAGCTGGTGCTGGAGCGGCTCGCCCCCATGCTCCCCGACCAGCTCACCCGTGGCACCGTCCTGCTGGTGCGGGCCAACCTGGAGGCCGCGGCGCTGGGGCGGCGCCACACCCCCACCGGGCGGGACCTGAATCGCCTGTGGGACCGGGACACCCTCGAGGCCCTGGCCCGCCGCGAGCCCGACTCGCTCTGCTACGAGGAGCGGCGCGCCCTGGAGCTGGCCCCGGTGCTCCGCGGCGTGGACGGCATCCTGGACCTGCACAGCACCTCCCAGCCCACCCCGCCCTTCCTGGTGGCGCGGGATGACCAGGCCCACGCCCGGCTGGTGCGGGTGCTCGGTGTCGAGCGGGTGGTGACGGGGCTCCACGAGGACGGCGTCCTGGGGGGCGGCGTGGCCCCCGACGTGGGCCTGCCCCTGGGCGCCCGCAGCCCGCGGATCGGCATCACCTTCGAGGCCGGTCAGCACTCGGATCCCGACAACCGTCGCCGGGCCTTCCGGGTGGTGGTCCGCTTCCTGGACCACTTCGGCCTGTGGCGCCTCCCGCCACCGCCCGCCCGGGCGCGGGCCCGGGTCTACGAGGTGCTGGATGCGGTGCGGCAGGCCCCCGCGGGGGCGGTGCCCTTCATCTTCCCCGGGTGGCGCGACGGGACGGGCACCCTGGCCTCGGGCCGCCCCCTGGCCAGCTTCGAGCCGGTCGAGGCGGGCGAGGTGGTGCTCACCCGGGGGCGCCACGGGGTGGTGCGGGCGGCGAGCCCCTTCACCCTGCTCCTGCCCACCCCCACCGCCGATCCCGACACCGACCTGTACTACGTGGCCCAGGCCCGCCGGGACGACCCCGCCGACCACGAGCCGCCCCGCACCGACGCCGAGGCCGCCCGCGAGGCCCGCGCCGTGGAGCGCATGCTCGACGTGCTGGCCGACGACGCCCTGGCCCGGGGTCGGACCCGGATCAGCTTCGACCCCCGCCACGTGCTGGACCTGGCCGCCGACCGGGTGATGCGCGTGCTCCGCCTCCCACCAGGCCACCCCCATCGGCGCCTGACCATCGTGGGCCGGGGAGCGGTGGGGGGCGGCACCTCGGAGCGGCGGGCCGGGCGGCGCTACCGCCAGGCCTTCCGCCGCGCCCTCGCCGACGGCGTGCCCATCGACCGCTACCAGCTCCTCCGGGGGGCCAGCCTGGACTGGCTCGAGGCCCTGACCCGCCCCGGCCTGGCCGGGGTCCTCGCCGATCGCCGGGCCGTCCGCCAGGCCCGCGGCGCCCGGGGCAGCGGCGTGCGCCTCTTCCTCTCCGCCGAGCGCCCCTCCACCGTGGCCATGCTGGTCCTCGGTGATCTGGACCGCGCCCTCACCGAGGGCGAGCCCCGCTTCGTGCAGGTGCTCCTCGCCATCGAGGCGGTCCGGGTGGTCGCCGATCGGGACACGGCCCGGGTGGTGACCCAGCGCTTCGCCATGCTCTCGGCCCGGCCGGCCTTCCTGCGCACCGCCCGGCGCCTGCTGGACCGCATCCAGGAGGAGCACGCCGGGCTGGTCCGACGCCCGCCCCTGTCCGACGACGATGCCGTCCAGGAGGTCCTCGGTCCCCAGGATGCCCTCCGCCCGCCCTCGGACCCCGTCCACCTGGCGGCGGTGGGGGAGGCCCTGCGGCACCTGCAGCTCCGGCTGTGGCGGGACGCTCTGCGCCACGAGGTCGAGGCCGTCGACCTCCCCGACGCCGACGCGGTGGGGGGATGGCTCGCCCGCACCGTGGTGCGCTCGGGGGTCCTGGACCCGGAGGGGCTCCAGCGGTGGCTCCTGGAGGATGGGCGCCGGGTGGATCCGGCCCGGCTGTCCCGACCCTCCCTGGCCCATCCCCCGGTCAGGCCCGCCCGTACCAGCCACATCCGCCCCCCGCTGTGCGCCGAGGACGTGGACGCCGACACCCTGCCGAGGTGGCTCGGGTGGCGCCGCTTCCTCGAGGGGAGCCAGGTGGTCCCCGACACCCGGGGCGAGGACCTGGACCTGTTGTTCGACGAGGACGCCATCGCGGCCCGGCTCACCCGCTGGCTGGACCAGGCCCGGGCCCGGGCCGCCACCGCTCCCGGGTGCGTGATGGTGGTCATGGCCGGCGATGGCCTCCGCCCCCGGGGCGGGCCCCCCACCGCGCTGGTGCAGGCCCACAGCCGCGTGCTGCTGGACCCGGCGGTCCGCTACCTGCGGATCCAGCACGCCCGGGGCAGCCACCTGCGCTGGCTCAAGGGGCTGGTCCACACCCTCTCCCACCGCCCCGCCGGGGGCGCGCCGGCCGGCATCCGCTTCGAGGGCGAGCACGGAGCCTCCATCAACGTGGTCCTGGTGGCCACCTGTGATGGCCCGCCGCCCGAGGGCTTCTCGCTGGACGGCTGGCGGGTGGAGCGGTGCGTGGCCCTCGTCAGCAGCCTGGGCGCGCCCGAGCCCGAGAGCCGGGTGGGCGTGTTCACCGAGCCCCTGCCCGGGCCCGAGCCACGGGTGAACCCGGAGCTGCTCCAGTTCGGCCGCGCCCACTGCCAGGGCCTGCTCCTCCAGGGCGGGGCCCCCACCATCGACGGGGATGCGGCCCTGGCGGAGCACGTCTTCATCGAGCGGGTGGCCCGGTGGATCGATCGGGCCCGCGATCTCAGCGACACCCCCTTCCCGGTCCCCGAGGACCCCACCGCCCGGGCGACGTGGCTCCAGGCCCGGCTGGGGCTCGCCGATCCCTCCCTCGTCGACTTCCTCGTCCGGGAGATGGACCGGGACGCCCCCTCGCGGCCGGTAGCGCGGGCGCTCTGGGACACCGTGGCCCCGTGGCCCGTGCTGTGAGGGTGCGGTAGGGGCCCGGGAGCGGCTCGCGCGGAGGTGAGGATGCGATTCGAGGTCACCGGTGCCGGCGGGGCGCAGCTCCAGGTGGAGGCCTTCGACTGGATGATGGCCATGGCCCAGGCCATCGAGAAGCTCGACATCGAGGTGTCGGGCTGGGTCTGCGAGACCCGGATGGATGGCTCGGTGCACGTCACCGACGCGGGGAGCGGCCGCTCCTGGGTCGTCCGCCCGGTCGGCGGGGGCCCCTCCCGTCCCTCCCAGGTGCTCGGGGGCCCGTCCATCCAGCCCGATCTCGCCGCCGAGGACGACATCGCCGCCGATCGTGCCCCGCCCCCCCTCCCCAGGCTCGACTCGGACGTGTGGGAGGAAGCGCCCGCGCCCCTGCCGGCCGATGCCGACGCGCCAGCCCCCGCGCCC
>CAZPJM010000087.1:0-16470 GCA_964586865.1 uncultured Enterobacteriaceae bacterium | reverse complement strand
GGATCCCCGGGTGCAGGAGCCGGCCGAGCAGGTGGGCCTCGTGGTGGAAGCGCCCGCGGGCCTCGTCGGTGACCTGCTCGGGCTTGATGAGCTTGAGGGCCACCCGGCGGCGGGGGTGCTGCTGCTCGGCGTCGTAGACGACGCCCATGCCGCCCTCGCCGAGGACGCCGTGCAGGGTGTAGGCCCCCACCCGCTCCGCCGGATCCGGGGCCTGGGAGGCCTCGAGGGGCACCTCGACCGTGTCGCCTCCACCCTCCGCGGGCTCGGCGAACCAGGTGGCTTGGAAGGTACGGGGCGCATCACGGCCGGACACGGGCCCTCCCGGCGCATCCTGGCGGTCCTGCCCCCCCATACCGCGCCCGAGCCCCACTCATCCGGCCAGGACCTGCGCCGCCACCAGATAGAGCGGGATGCCCAGGGTCACGTTCCAGGTGAAGGTCAGGCCCAGCGAGGCCGCCAGCGGCAGGGTGGGGCTGGCCTCCCGGAAGGCCAGGTCCTGGATGGCGGGCAGGGCGATGTAGGAGGCCGAGCCGCAGAGCACCGCGAAGAGCAGGTAGGTGCCGGGCTCGAGGGGCTGCCCGGTGGCGAGGGCCCACAGGTGGGCCACGCCGAGCCCCAGGAAGGCGAAGAGGTTCGGCGCCACGAGGCCGAAGGCGACGAAGCCGGTGCCGGCGGTCCGCAGGTCCCGGAGCCGGGTGGCGGCGGTGATGCCGATCTGGATGAGGAAGAGGCACAGGAGGGGCTGGAAGAGGGTGACGAAGAGCAGCTCGTCGCCGTGCTCCGGATCGCCGCCGCGGATCCCGGCCACGATGCCGATGACGATGCCGCCGAACAGCAGGTAGAGGCCCGGGTTGAGCAGGACCTCCCGGAGGACCTCGGCCGAGACCAGGGGACCGTCCCCGACCTCCTGGAGGCGCTCCGGGTCGTGACCGGGCTCGTCGGCGGCGTTGCCGTCCACGTCGAGGCCCCTGCGCCGGGCGCGGGCCACCAGCACCGGGGCCACCAGGCAGCCCGGGATCTCCATGACCGCCAGCATGACCGGCATGAAGGGGGCATAGGCGATGTTGGCCGCCGCCAGGACGCCCAGGGCGGTGACGAAGGTGCCCGCCGAGTCGGAGCCGTAGTAGCCGGCCACCGCGGCGGCATCGATGCGGCGCAGCCGGGTGACGTTGCGCAGGGCCATGTAGGCGAGCACGCCGATGAGGGTGTTGGTGACGAAGCCCAGGGCCAGGAAGCCCAGCGCGTCCACCAGCGAGGCGAAGGGCAGCGCCACCAGCTCGTGGCCGCCGTGCCAGCCGATGGCCAGCAGCAGGTAGAGGGTGAGGGCCTGGTAGAGCGCCTTCGGGAAGGTGAAGGGGATCCGGAGCAGGGGGACCGCGAAGCCGAGGAGGAAGAAGAGGATCAGCGGCTTGATCAGGTTCTGCTGCACGGCGTCGAGCGCGTCCAGGATCACGGGGCCTCCGGCCGGGCGAGGCGGGAGGCTAGCAGCCTGGGACGCCCCGGAGCAGCGCCCCTCCGTGGGCCTGGGAGGGGGATGGGGCTGGACGGCGGCGGCCTTTTCCTCTACCTGGGAGGGGCGCCGGGGTCCGTGCGGGGCCAGGCGTGACGGGAGGTCCCCGGTGCGCTGGCTCAACTACCACCACCTCTTCTACTTCTGGGTCGTGGCCCGCGAGGGCACCATCACCGGCGCCTGCCGCAAGCTGGGGGTGGCGCCGTCCACCATCAGCGCCCAGCTCCGCGAGCTCGAGAACCACTTCGACCAGCCCCTGTTCGACCGGGCCGGGCGGCGCCTGGTGCTCACCGACGCCGGGCGTCTGGCCCTCGAGTACGCCGATCAGATCTTCGCGCTGGGACGCGAGCTGGACGAGGCGGTGCAGGGGAGCCTGGATGGCCGGCCCCTGCGGCTGCGGGTCGGGGTGAGCGACCGGGTCCCCAAGATCCTCACCCATCGGCTGCTGGAGCCGGCGCTGTGCATCGACGACCGGGCCCAGCTCCACGTCTTCGAGGATCGGTCCGAGCGGCTGGTGGCCGATCTCTCGCTCCATCACGTGGACATGGTCCTGGCCCTCCAGCCGCTGGCCCTGGTGTCGGAGGGCGAGGTGACCACCCACGCCCTCGGCGCGGTCGACCTGTCCCTCTTCGCCACGGCCGAGCTGGCCGGGCGCCTCCGCGACGGCTTCCCGCAGAGCCTCCACGGCGCCCCGGTGCTGCTCCCGGTGCCGGGCACCCAGGAGCGTCGGGACCTGGAGGGGTGGTTCAACGCCCGGGGCCTGGTGCCCGACCTGGTGGCCGAGTTCAGCGACACGGCCCTGCTCAAGGTCTTCGGCGGCCAGGGCCACGGCGCCTTCGCCGCGCCGACCCTCCTCACCGAGGAGCTCGGGACCCTGTTCGGCGCCGAGCCCATCGGCCTGCTCGACGGTCTCGAGGAGCCCCTCTACGCCTTCACCCTGACCCGTCGCGCCGCCCACCCGGGGGTCCAGGCCATCCTGGCCCGCGTCGGTGACCTCCTGACGCCCCCCGCCCGGCCCGCCGCCGGCTGAGCCCCCGTCAAGGGGCGCCGGGGCCGTCCACCAGCCGTCGGGCCAGGGCCCTGGCGCCCTCCACCTCCTCGCAGATCACCTCGATGCCGGCGGGAAGATCCACGAGGGTGTCCTCCTCGAAGCGGACCCGCAGCACGGTGCGGGCCTCGGGCCAGCGGGCGTGGGCCCGCCGGGCCGCCGCGTAGGCCGCCCCCAGGTCCGAGATGGCCACCACCAGGGTCCGCCCATCGTCCATGCCGGCCCGCTCGAGCACCTCGGTGTCGGTCGCGTCGCCCAGGAGCGCGGGCACCCCCTCGGCCGTCAGGCGAGCCACCGTCTCGGCGTTGCGCTCCACCACCGCCGCCCGACGCCCCGCCCCCCGGGCCGCGTCGAGGGCGGTGCGGCCGCCGACCCCGTAGCCCGCGATGATCACCTCGGCGTCCATCCGGGAGCCGGAGCGCCCACGCCGTCGCCCCCGACGCCCCAGCAGGGTGCTGCCCAGCGCGGTGGCGCCCATGGAGGCCACGGTGACCGCGGCCAGGTTGGAGGCCATGGTGTCCTCCAGGACCCCGGCGGCGATGCCCACGCCGGCCAGGACGAAGGAGAACTCGCCCACCTGGGCCAGGAGGAGACCGGCGGTGAGGGCGGCGGGCCAGGTGAGCCCCGAGGCCCGGGCACCGAGGGCCGCGATGAGCGCCTTCACGACGGCGATCCCCACCACGGCCGCCACCACCAGGCCCGGGGCGGCCCACAGGGTGGCCGGATCGAGGAGCATGCCCACCGAGGCGAAGAAGATGCAGGCCGTCACGGCGCGGAGCGGGAGGATCTCCCGGGTGGCCCGGTGGGCGAAGTTGCCGTCGGCGAGGACGACGCCGGCGAGGAACGCGCCGAGGGCCGGCGAGAGGCCGGCCAGGGTGCAGGCCAGGGCCACGAGGCCGGCGATGGCCAGGACCGTCAGGAGGAAGAGCTCGGCGCTGGCGAGGCGGGCGACGGCGTCCAGGATGCGGTGGGCCAGGACCCGGACCCCGAGCCAGGCCAGGGCCAGGACCACCGCGGCCCGCAGCAGGGCCCAGCCGATCTCGAGCGCCGAGCCGCCGGTGCCGAGGGCGTCCACCACCAGCACCAGGGGCACCACCGCCATGTCCTGCAGCACCAGGATAGCGGTGACCGCCAGGCCCTCGGGGCGGGCCGAGAGGCCCTTGTCCTGGAGGAGCCGCAGCACGACCGCGGTGGAGGAGAGGGCCAGGATGCCGCCCACCGCGAAGGCCCCGGCCGGGTCCAGCCCGGCGAGGGTGCCGGCCAGGACACCGGCGGCGAGCGTCCCCACGAGCTGGATGCCGCCGGCCACCGCCATGGGCCGGGCCAGGCGGCGGAGCTTGTCGGAGCCGAACTCGAGGCCCACGCCGAGGAGCAGCAGCGCCACCCCGATCTCGGCCAGGCCGCTGACCGCCTCCTGGCTCACCACGAAGCCCGTGACGTTCGGGCCGAGGAGGACGCCCACCACCAGGTAGGCCAGCACCGGCGGCACCTTGAGGCGGGCCAGGGGCACCCCGAGGAGGGCCGCGGCGGTGAACACCGCGACCAGCTCGATGAGGAGCGCCCCGCCCTTCTCCACCGGGCGGCCCTAACGGCCGGAGGTGGTGGTGCTCTGGGGGTCGAGCAGGAAGGGGGCCTGCCCATCGGTCACGATCACCTTGGCGTTGGGACTGCTGGCCAGCTCCTGGAAGGCCTCGATGCTCCGCCAGGCCAGGATCTGGGGCGAGAGGCCCTCCTCGAGGATGCGCTGGGCGTCGCGGATGCCCTGGGCCTCGATGCGACGACGCTCCGCCTCCTGCCGCTCCCGGTCGAGGACGAACTTCATGCGCTGGGCCTCCTGCTCGGCGGCGAGCTTCTCCTCGACGGCCCGGTACAGGCCAGGCGGGAGCTGGATCGACTTCATGAGCACCTTCTCGACCGTCACGCCGCGGGGCTCGAGCACCCCGTTCATGCGGTCCCGGATGGCCTGCTCGATGCCGGAGCGCTCGCCGCTGTGCATGTCCTTGGCGTTGTAGCGGGCCGAGACGTCGGCGGCCGCCGAGCGGAACACGGGGAGGACCAGCTCGACCTCGTAGAACTCGCCGATCTCCTCGAGGAGCGTGGGGACCCGCTCGGGCTCGATGCGGTAGAGGATGCTCACGTCCGCGCGGACGTTCAGGCCCTCCTGGCTCGGCAGATCGAGGGTGACCTCGAGGTTGGTGGTCCGCACCGGGACGCGCACGTAGCTGGTGCCGATGGGGCCGTAGACCACCAGGCCCGGGCCCCGCACGTTCTCGGCCAGCTTGCCGAAGGAGCGCTTGACGGCGACCTCGCCCGGGCGGACCGTGGCGCAGCCGGCGAGGGCGAGCAGGATGAGCAGCGCGCGCATGGACACCTCCTGGAGGGGGACACGGGGGCGGAACCCCCCTCGGGTGTGGTCACGGATCGGCTCCACGGCTGCAAGAAGCGGCTGGACCGATGCTCGGGTGACGGGTTTTCGGCTCGTTCGCATTCGAGACAGGTCGGATCGTCCAGGACGGGATAAGGGATGAGGCTGCGAGGGTCCAGGGCCGTCCCGCCCAGGCAGGCTACCGGCGCCCGCGGGGTCGCTTCTGCCCCCCACGGTTCCGGGAGCCCCGGCCCTTGCCACGCGGTCCGCGCCGGTCGCGGGGATCGCGGCCCCCGCCCCCGCCCCCGCGCTCGCCCTGCCGCCGCTTGCGGGGCCCGTCGGTGCCGTGGGCCATGGACAGCCGCACCTCGCGCCCTCGGATGGAGAGGACCGGGTGGTTGGCCAGGACGTGCTCGGCGGCGTCGCGGGGCATGCCCACGAAGCTGTTCTTCCCGAACAGGGTGATCCGTCCGATGGCGCGCCCCGGGATCCCCGCCTCGTTGGCCAGCGCGCCGACCAGGTCGCCCGGGCGAACGCCCTGACGGCGACCGATGGGCACGAACAGCTCGACCTCGTTGGCGGGATCGGGGGCCCCCTCGGAGCGGCCCCGGTCGCGTGAGGCCCCCCGGCTCCACGCCACCGGCTCGGCGTCGGGATCGGCGTCCAGCTCCACCCCGTCCCGGGCGGCCATGCGGGCCACCGCGGCGGCGGCCACCTCGGCCAGGTCCCATCCTCGGGCCTCGGCCTCGGCGGCCAGCCAGCGGCGCACCGCCTCCAGGTCGCCCTCGACGGTGCGCTCCAGCTCGTCCATGAGGCGGGCCCGACGGGCCTTCTGGATGTCGGCGTCGGTGGGCGGGTCCATGGGGGTGAGCTTCACGCCGAGCTTGCGCTCCAGGCCCTTGATCAGCCGGGTCTCGCGCGGCGTGATGAAGCTGATGGCCAGCCCCTTCCGGCCGGCCCGCCCGGTGCGCCCGATGCGGTGGACGTAGGCCTCGGTGTTGTCGGGCAGATCGGCGTTGATCACCAGGCCCAGGTGATCCACGTCCAGGCCGCGGGCGGCCACGTCGGTGGCGACCAGCACGTCGAGGCGGGCGGCCCGCAGCCGGGCCAGCACCCGCTCCCGGGCCGACTGGCTGAGGTCGCCGTGGAGCGCGTCGGCGGCGACACCCTGCTTGGCGAGGGCATCGGCCAGGGCGGCGCAGCCGGCGCGGGTCCGGGCGAAGACCAGGGTGCCGCCCGGGGGCGCCACCTGCAGGACCCGCTGCAGGGCGTCGAGCTTGTGGCGCTGGGGCACGCGGATCCAGCGCTGCTCGATGTGGTCGACGGTGAGGGCCTCCTCCTCGACCTGGACCTCGACCGGATCGGAGAGGTGGGCCTGGGCGATCCGACGGATGGGGGCGGGCATGGTGGCCGAGAACAGGGCCACCTGGCGGCCGCGCGGGGTGGCCTCGAGGAGCCGCTCCACGTCGTCGATGAAGCCCATGCGGAGCATCTCGTCGGCCTCGTCCAGCACCACGACCTCGACGCCGGACAGGTCCAGGCTGCCGCGGTCGAGATGGTCGAGGAGCCGGCCCGGCGTGCCCACCACCACGGTGGCGCCCCCGCGCAGGTCCCGCAGCTGGGGGCCGTAGGGGGCGCCGCCGTAGATGCAGGTGAGGGAGAGGTCGAGGTGGGTGGCGTAGCTGTCGAGGGCCCGGGCCACCTGGAGGGCCAGCTCGCGGGTGGGTGCCAGGACGAGGGCGCGGGCAGGCCCGCCGTCGGCGACCCGCTGGAGGAGGGGGAGCCCGAACGCGGCGGTCTTCCCGGAGCCGGTGCGGGCGCCGCCCACCACGTCGCGACCCTCCATGAGCACGGGCAGGGCCTCGGCCTGGATGGGGGTGGGGGCGTCGAAGCCCAGGTCGGCCACGGCGCGGGCGAGGCGCGCATCGAGGCCCAGCGCCGCGAACGAGGGGGCCGCGGGGGCGGAGGGGGAGTCGGACATGTCGGACCTTCGGAACAGGGGCGCGGTCGGGGCGCCGCTCGTCGACGCGCGGAGGCCGCGCGGCCCTCTAGCACGACCGGCGAACCCCCGCGGAGGGTGGCCGTCGTCGTATCCCGAGCTAGACGGCCTTGCAGGAGGGAGCGTGATCGGACCCGAGATCCAGCATGGCATGGAGCCGCTCCCGCGCTGGCGCCACACGGCGGGGCGCCTGATCCTCCGGCTCATCGGCTGGGACGTGGTCACGCCCCCCCCGAAGGACCCCAAGATGGTCATGATGGCCGCGCCCCACACCTCCAACTGGGACACCTTCCTCATGCTGGTGGCGGCCTCGGTCTACCGGGTGCGGATCCGCTTCCTGGTCAAGGACACCCTGTTCTGGTGGCCCATGGGTCCCCTCCTCCGTGCGTTCGGCGGCATCCCCATCGACCGCTCCGGCAACCTGGGCCTGGTCGAGCAGGCCGCCCAGGTCCTCCGCGAGGCCGATCGGATGATGCTCGCGGTGGCGCCGTCGGGGACCCGTACCCGCACCGAGCGCTGGCGCAGCGGCTTCTACTGGATCGCCGTGCAGGCCCAGGTCCCGCTGGTGTGCGGAATCCTGGACTATGGGCGCAAGCGGGCCTCCTTCGGTCCCCGCATCGAGGTCACCGGGGACATCCGGCGCGACATGGACGCCATCCGGGCCGCCTACGAGGGGGTGACCGGCAAGGACCCCTCCAAGCAGACCCCCATCCGGGTCAAGGAGGAGGACGAGCCCGTCCCGGACGCGGCGCCGGTCCCCGAGGCCCCGCCCGCGGCCGAGGCCTGACCCGGGCCGCTACTCGGTGGCGGTCCCCTCGAGGCGCAGGATCCGGCCGCCGGCCCGCACATCGTCGGGGGTCAGGACGAGCCGCGCCTCGTGACGGCCGGCCGAGGGCGGCGTGAACTGGAGGATCAGGTTGGTGGGCTCGTAGGGATCGAGGGTGCGCTCCATGGGGCCCGCGATGTCGAAGGCGTCGGGGGGGCCGTCCTCCCACGCGAGGGTGAGCCCGGTGGGCTCGGGGCAGCGCATCTCCATGCGGAACGGGGCCTCGACCGTGGTGCCCGCCCGGATGTCCCCCTCGAAGGTGAAGCGGTCCGCCGCCGTCTCGAAGCGGCAGACATCCGGGGGGAAGCCCGTATCGGTCTCGTCCGTGTCGTCCCCGGAGCAGGCCAGCAGGACGAGCATCAAGGGCCAGGCGGTGCGCATCGGGCCTCCTGCCCCAGCCTGCCTCGTGCCGCGGGCCCCCGCCAGCTACCCTCGGCACCCCGGAGGCTCCATGACCGACGAACGCATCGTCTCGGCCGGCATCGCCACCCAGGTGCGGCGGCGCGGCGAGGGCCCCACCGTCCTGATGCTCCACGGCAACCCCGACACGGGCGCCCTGTGGGAGCCGGTGGTGGCCCGCCTGGGGGAAGGGGTGCACACCGTGGTGCCCGATCTCCCGGGCTTCGGGGGCAGCGCCCCCCACCCCGACCGGATCCACCTCTCGGGGATGGCGGCGTGGGTCGACGGGCTCGTGCCCGCCGCGGCCGATCCGGTGCACCTCGTCGTCCACGACTTCGGGGGGCCCTACGGGCTCGCCTGGGCGGTCCTGCACCCGGAGCGGCTGGCCTCGGTGACGCTCACCAACACCCTCTTCCACCCCGACTTCCGCTGGCACTTCTGGGCGCGGGTGTGGCGGACGCCCGGCCTGGGGGAGCTGGCGGCGGTACTGACTCCCGGGCCCGTCTTCCGGGCCGAGCTGCGCAAGGGCGGACCCGGCCTGACCGCGGCCCAGCGCGACGAGGCCTGGCGGGCCTTCCGGTGGCGCACCCGGTGGGCGGTGCTGGATCTGTACCGGGCCCACGACCCGTCGGTGCTGGGCGAGCGGGTCCCGGGCCGCGACGAGGCGTGGCACGAAGCGTGGGCCCGGGTGGCCGAGAGGGTGCCGTCCCAGGTCATCTGGGGCGACCGGGACCCCTACCTGGGCGAGGGGTGGCGCCTCCTCGGGGTGGAGACCGTCCACCACCTCCCCGAGGCGGGGCACTGGGCCCCCGCCGAGGCCCCCGAGGCCTTCACCGAGCACCTGCGCGCCCTGATCCAGGCCCCCTCGCAGGACGTCAGGCCGGATCCGGAGCGGGCGTCGCCTCCACGCCCGTGACGTTGCGGCCATCCTGCTCCCGGGCGTGGGCCGCCCGGGCTCGCTGGACCCGCTCGGGCGACACGGCCTTGCCCCAGGCACTGCGGATGAGGGGCCAGTCCCGGGCCAGCTCGGGGATGCGCGCCATGGCGGCCCGGTAGCGATCGGCGCTCGGGTGGTCGGTGCGGATCTGGTGCTCGAGGAGCAGGTGATGCACGAGGTCGTAGGCCTCGTAGACCTCGTGGAGGATGGTGGCGGCCTTGAGCAGCTCCACCTCGGTCCAGGGGGTCAGGTCCCACCACGGCCGGACGAAGACGGCGTCGGCCCACATCCACATCCCGCGGCTGGGGAAGGGGGTGCGCTCGGGGAGGAAGGGGGCGATGGCGCAGCGATGGACGTCGCGGATCTCCCACAGCACGAAGCCCTGGGCCTCGAGGAGCATCGCGAGGGCGCCGAAGCTCACCTGGCCCTCGTAGAGGGGGGCGAAGAGGACCTCGGACTCCAGGACCGAGACGGTGGAGAGGACGCGCTCGGCGTGGCGCAGCACGTGGCCCTCGACCCCCTGGATGTCGAGCTTGAGGTAGTCCACCGGGCCGAGCTCCTCGACCTCGTCGAGGCGCCGGGTGTCCACGGGGACGGTGTGGGTGGTGGCGAAGTTGCCGTCGGGCAGCGAGCCGCCGATGGCGGTGAAGCGGTCCAGGAAGGGGGTGTTGGGCGGCAGCAGCGAGGAGCAGCCCGGGAAGCGGGCCACGTGGAAGGTGGCCGCGCCGCCGTCGCCGAGGGCGTAGGGCAGGTAGCGGTAGCCGGGCCGCCCGCTGGCCTCGAGGGCGGCGAGCTGGGCCGGGTCGGGCTCGAAGCCGGTGACGGTGCACAGCCCCCGGCGGACCAGCGGGGCGTAGTGATCCTCGCCCTCCACCATGCTGGCGCCCACGTCGACCACGTGCAGGGTCGGGAGCGAGAGGCCCAGGGCCTCGGACAGCGGGAAGGGCATGCACACCTCCGGCGCCGCCCATCGGTGGAGGGGCACCCCGCTTGAGGCCCTCGGGGCCGGTCAGGCCCCGGCGGTGTCCAGCTCGCCGAGGGCGGCGGACAGATCCTGGGGCGAGAACGGCTTGACCAGGCAGGGGGCCCCGGTCCGGTCGAGGAAGGCGTGGGCCGCCTCGGTGAAGGCGCCGCCGGTCATGTAGATGAGCCGATCAGCCAGGTCGGGGTGACGGGAGGCGAGGGCCGCCGTCAGGGCCGGCCCGTCCATCCCGGGCATCATGAGGTCGCAGAGGATCACGTCGGGGACGGGGGAGCGGGTGAGCCGCTCCAGGGCGGCGGGGCCGTCGGTGACCACCTCGGCCACGCACCCGGCCCGGCCCACCGTGCGGGAGACGGCGCGGGCCACCAGGGGATCGTCGTCCACGACCAGGATGCGGCAGGCGCAGGCCGGCGCCGTGCGCCCGCCGTCTCGGGGCGGGGCGGCCCGTGGGAGGGTGACGTGGACGGTGGTGCCGGCTCCGGGGGCCGAGTCGAGCGCGATGGTGCCGCCCAGGCCGTGCAGGATGTCGCGGCAGATGGCCAGCCCGAGTCCGGTCCCGCCGGCGCCGGCCCGGGTGGTGTAGAAGGGGTCGAAGGCCCGCGCCTGGACCTCGCGGGGCATGCCCCGACCCTGATCGGCGACGGTGAGCCAGGCGGTGGATCCGTCCACGCCCCAGGCGATGCGGACCTCGCCGCGGCCATGCTCGGGGCTCGCCTGGACCGCGTTGAGGACGAGGTTGAGCAGGACCTGCCCGAGCCGCGGCGACGTGCCTTGCACCCACACCGGCAGCTCGGGCGCCGCCACCACGATGCGGGCCCGGCCCTCGCTGGGGCGACGCGCCATGTCGGCGGCGGCCCGGACCACCTCGCCGAGGGACACGGCGTGGGGATCCTGGCCCGGCTCCCGGGTGAAGAGGGCCAGGTCCCGGACGATGCTGCCGATCCGGTGGGTGCCGTCGACGGCTGCGCCCAGGGCCTCGCGGGCGGGGTGCTCCGCCGGGAGGCTGGACAGGGCGCGCTCCAGGCTGTCCAGCACGTAGGTGAGCGGGTTGTTGACCTCGTGGGCGACGCCCGCCGCCACCTGGCCCACCGTGCGCAGCCGGTCGGCCAGGATCAGCCGCTGCTGCTCGTCCTGCTCGGCGCGGATGTCCTGGAGCATGACGCAGTAGGCGGGCTCGCCGTCGTACTCGAGGAAGCCGACGGGCACCACCCGCACGGGGATGACGCCACCGTCCCGGCGGCGCAGGCGGTAGCGGGTGGGCCCCAGGGTGTCCGGGGCGGTCATGGCCTGGGCCTTCCGGGCCTCGAAGTGGTCGAGGTCCTCCGGCACGAGCCAGCCCTGCACGTCGTCTCCGAGGAGGTCCGCCGGCGGCTCGCCCATGAGCGCCCCCATGGCCGGGTTGGCGTAGCGGACGACGTTGTCGCAGTGCACCACCGCGGGGAGCGGGGCGCGGTCGAGCAGGATGTGCAGGTCGTGGCGCCGCCGGTTCCGCGTGCGATCGGCGGCGAGGGAGTCGAGCTGCGCCATCTTGATGGCCACGTGGCCCAGCAAGGCCCCGGCGTCGTCCCGGACCGCGTGGAGCTGGAGCTCCACCGGGATGGCGGTGCCGTCGGGCCGCACGACCTTGGAGAGGGCCTGTGCGGCATCGTCCTGGACCAGCCGCGCCTCGAGGTGGGCATGCCCCACCCGCATCCCGGGGCCGGCCAGCCCCAGCTCGGCCGGGGTCCGGCCCAGGACCTGGGCGGCAGGGCGTCCGTGGAGGGCCTCGAAGGCCGGGTTCACCCACTGGAGGCGCACCTCGGGGTCCGTGACCTCGATGGAGGCGTCCAAGTGCTGCGCGGCGAGCGCCAGGGCACGGGCGAGCAGGGCCGGGGCGGGCGGAGACATGCCGGTCTCCCTAGCCCGCCCCGGCCGTGGGGCGCACTACAGGGGGCAGCCGACCGTCAATGCCCAGCTGTCCAGGGTGCCCTCGTCCCCGGTGTAGGGGTCGTTGATGATCAGGGTCCAGGTGCCATTGCCGGACAGGCCCTCGAAGTCGGCGAGCTCGGGGACGGTGAACAGCGCGTCGTCGCCCCGATCCAGACCATCGTCACCGGCGTCCGCGTCGAAGGTCCCCACGATATCGACGCCGCTCGGGAAGTCTTCGTCCCACAGGAAGACGAACTCCCCAGCGGGGTTCACCAGGTCGATGGTGAGGTCGGGCGCGAATGCGTGCGTCAGCTCGATGTCCACATCCACGTCGTCGACGAGGGGACAGCCCGCCACCTCGACCGACCGCCGCACCCTGCCGCTGCTCGAGCTGACCCGCTCGCCGGGCATCTCCTGGAGCACCAGGTTGGTGCTGGTGATGATCTCGGCGTCGCTGTTGAGGGCGATGGTGTAGACCTTGCCGTTGCCGAAGCCGTCCACGTAGGCGGTGGCCACCACCGAGTCGCCCGTGACGGCGCTCCCCAGCAGGCGGCCCAGATCCAGGTCGGTCTCGCCGTCGTTGTCCAGGTCGATGGCCAGGCCGTAGTCGTCCGCCGCCACCTCGCCGAGCTCCTCCGAGCTGCCGCGATCCAGGTCCTCGAACAGGAGGGTGTCGGTGAAGGCGTCGAACACGTCGACCTGGCCCACCGTGTCGGCGGCATGGACGCCGGTGACGCGGACATCGGATTCGGGGTCGGCGACCGGGGAGGCGTCCACCTCGACCGGGAGCAGGGTGGGCGCCGCCGCGTCCGGGTAGACGAAGACCACGTGGTGGCTGCCGGCCTCGTAGGTGGTCAGGGGCGAGGTCAGCAGGACGGTGCCGCCCTGGCTCACGTCGAACTCCCAGTCGCCCGAGGGCAGGACGAAGCGCCCCCGGTCCTCGAAGTCCAGGCTGCCGATGGGGTCGCGGCCCTTGAGGCCGAAGTCGACCACGCCGGCGCCGGGGACCAGGTGGACCACGTCGAGGGTGAACTGGTCCGGAGCGGTGACCGGGGTCCAGGCGATGGTGTCGACGGTGCAGCCGTCGGTGGCCACGAGGACCTGACGGCTGGGGTTGGCGTCGGTGGCGACGGCCTGGAAGGTGTCGTCGGTGAAGGTGTAGTCGATGCCGGTGCCGGCGAACTCGTAGGTGAGGGTCTCGGTGCCCGTGCGCTGGATGGTCACGTCGATGGGGTTCATGCCGACCAGGACCTGGTCGGCCCCGTCCAGGCCGGTCAGCTCGACCGGGTCCCGGCCGAAGCAGTCGGCATCCTGTCCATCGGTGCCGTCCTGGCCGGGATCCCCATCGGTACCGGGGGTGCCATCGTCACCGTCCTCGCCGGCGGGGCCCTGGGCGCCGGCGGGACCGGGAGGGCCCTGGGGCCCCTCACAGGCAGCGAGGGAGAGCAGCAGGGCCGGAAGCAGCAAGCGCGTCATGGTTCCTCCAGGGGTGAGACCTGCAACCTACGAAGGCAGACGCGGCCCGCCACCTCTCGACGAGGTCCTGACACGTGATGTCGACGGGACGACCCGGAGCGGACCTGTGACATCTTGTGTCTGACAGCCCCCATACGACGAAATTCCGGCCCGCACGAGGGCGGGTCGGTATCGGGATTTCCCCTAGCTCGACCCGGGCGCGCCGAGGCGGCGCCGCGGGCCGCGGGTGTGGATCACAGCGGGCAGTCGAGGACCAGGCTCCACCGCTCGAGGGTGCCTTCCTCGCCGAGGCGGCGGTCGTCGATCACGAGGGTCCACTCCCCGGAGCCGTCGATGAGCTCCAGGTCCTCGAGGCCCGGACGGGTGAACAGGTCATCGTTGCCGAGCCCCGTGTTGTCGGTCCCGTCCACCGGGTCGAAGGTGCCGCGCAGGTCGCGGTCCCCGATCACGTCCTGGTTCCACAGGAAGACGATGTCGCCGCGGGGGCTCACCAGGTCGATGGTCAGATCCTCGGGCCGGGGGTGGGCCAGGTCGATGTTCACGTTCAGACCGTCGAGGGTCGGGCAGGAGGCCACGTCCACCTCGCGGACGACCAGGTCGGTCCGGTCACTCACGCGGATGTCGGGGCTCTCGCCGATGACGAGGGCCGTACTGGTGATGATCGACGCATTGTCCCGGACGCCCAGGGTGTAGACACGCGGGTTGTCGATCTCGTCCAGGTAGAGCGCCGAGACGACCGTGTCGCCTGCGAAGCGACCGGCGAGGATGCGACCCATGTCCAGGTCGGTGGTCCCATCGCGGTTCACGTCGACCGAGAGCCCGTAGGGATCCGCGTCGACCTCACCGAACTCGGCGGTCTCGCCGCGGTCGATCCCCTCCACGAGGCGGGTGCTGGTGTAGACGTCGTAGAGGTCGACCTGCCCGGCGATGGACACGCCGTGGAAGCCGTAGAGCCGGACCGCCGCATCGGGCGCGGTCACGTCCGAGATGTCGAGCTCGAGCACCTCGGCCGCGGGCGTGCCGTCATCGTCGTAGACGAACAGCACGTAGTGCATGCCGGCCTGGTACTCGACCGCGTTCGTGGTGAGCAGGTTGGTCCCGTCCTGCCGGACGTCGAACTCCCAGCCGCCCGAGGGGAAGGTGAAGCGGGCGCGGTCCTCGAAGTCGAGGCTGCCGAGCGGGTCACGACCGGTGAGGGCCAGGTCGACCTCGCCAGCGCCGGGCACGAGGTGCACCACGTCGAGGGTGAACTGGTCGGGCTCGACGACGGGTACCCAGGTGAAGGTGTCGATCGTGCAGCCATCGGTGGCGATGAGCACCTGCAGGCTGGGGTTCATGTCCGTGGCGGTCGCCTCGAAGCTGTCGTCGGTGAAGGTGTACTCGACGCCCGTACCGGCCACCTGGTACTCCAGATCCTCGTCGCCACCGCGCAGGATGTCCACGACGATGGGATCGTCGCCGAGCAGGGTCTGGTTGGCACCGTCGAGGCCCGTCAGGTCCACGGCGTCGCGGCCGAAGCAGTCGGCGTCCTGTCCGGGATCACCCGCCTCGCCGGGATCACCGGGCTCGCCGGGCTCGCCGGGCTCGCCCTGGGGACCCTGCTCGCCAGCGGGGCCCTCGGGGCCGATGGGGCCTTCGCAGGCCACCAGGGTCGCGAGGAGGGTGGGAAGAGCTAGGCGCATCATGGTTCCTCCGGGTTCGGATGCATGGAGAACGTGTTGGATCAGAGCGGTTTCTGCTCGGAATGATCCAATCTGCATGCATGCAAAGTGGTCGAAGTCACGACATGTGCGCTGCAACTATGCAAGGGCTTGAAGCCCTGGGGGCGGAGCGATACGCGCGCGGTCCCGGGGCACCGGCCGCCCAGAGCGCGCCGGAGACCCAGGAATTCGCCACGCGCGGTCGCCCCGCCGCCGGCCGGGCCGGGCCGTCGCTCATCAGTCCAGGGCCGGCTCGCGGCGGAAGCTCAGGGCCACGTCCAGGTCGTCCACCATCAGGTCGCAGTCCAGTTCGTCGCCGCTGCTGGTGCACGGCCCGGTGATGGGGACGGAGCGGCTGCCGTCGTCGGTCCAGGTGCCGGTGAGGTTCAGGTCGACCCGATCGCCGTCCAGATCGGACACCCCGGTCCCCTCCAGCACGCCGGTGGGGCCGTCGCCGGCCAGGGTGATGTCGAGCTCGGTCTCCCCGTCCCGGTCCACGTAGAGGGTCCCGGAGGCGGTGCTGGTGCCGTCCGGCCCGGAGGCCTCCACGGCGAGCCAGTCCCCACGGGCCCCGGTGGCACAGGCCGCGAGGGCGAGGAGCAGGATCGGAGCGAAGCGAAGCATGGGTGTCCTCCGTGCGGTCGAGACGATGGTTCACGCACGCTGACGGGGTACTTGCGGCAGCCGCGGGCGGCCAGCGTCGCGGGGCCGGTGTCCCCGATTCGCGTCATCTGCCGCACATCCAGCGGGGTCCGCGACCCTTCGTGACGATGGGACCCGCCCGCCCACCTGCGGGGTTCCCCCACCTGGTCAGTTGAGTCCGAACACGGTGATCCGCTGTACCTCACCGTCCGGGTACAGGGTGAAGGGCACCGGCATGCGGTCGTTGCCGCACCAGACCATCACCTTCGTGCCCTGGTCGCCCCCGCCCTCGACGGTGGCGTTGACCGGCTTGCGGCTCACCGTGACCAGGGCGCCGTCGTGCAGGCACCGGGCGGCCTTGCCCCCCTGGCTGGACTTCCAGGTGTAGGCCTCCAGGTTGCTCAACTGGTCCGGCGTCTCCTTCTTGGCCGGGTGGATCCAGGTGAGGAAGCCGTCGAAGCCGCCGTTGCCGGCCTGGTGCTCCAGGGCCTGGATCAGGGTGTGCTCGATGCTGCCGGCGGGCGGGTCCACGTGCTTGGTGCCCTTCAGCTTCATGCCCACCGGGTTCTCGACCTGCACCGTGGCGCCATCGCCGCCCGACAGGTCGACGCCTCCGGCCTCGGTGCTGGCCGCCTCGCCGCTGGCGGGTGCCGCGGGGGCCGCGTCGGGGGTGGGGGT
>CAZPJM010000086.1:0-16915 GCA_964586865.1 uncultured Enterobacteriaceae bacterium | reverse complement strand
AGTATCCAAAGCGGTCATCCCGGCAGCAGGGTTCGGCACGCGCATGTTTCCGGCCCCACATCCTCGCGCGCCAGGGCGGCCTCGATGCCGGCCCGCAGGTAGCCCTGGACCGTGCCCGTATCCAGTCGGCGGGCCTTCGTCTCGACGGCGACGACACGATCCTCGGCGGCCATCTCCAGCATGGCGGGCATGGGATGGTACTCGCCTCCCTGGTGATCGCGGTACAGCCGCTCCAGCCGAGGGAAGAAGTCCGGGGTGTACAGGTAGCGCCCATAGGTGATCCAGGTGCTCGGCTCCGAGCCGGGAGGCGGCTTCTCGACGATGCCCCGCACCCGGAGCAGCCCGTCCTCGCGGGTCGCGTCCAGCACCCCGTACCGGGAGACGTCCTCGCCAGCGCGATCCTCGGCCGTGAGCACCGTGCAGCCGGTGGCCCGCCACGCCGCCACCAGCTCGGCGGTGGGGTTGCCCCCCCTGAAGAGGTCGTCGGGATAGGCCACGACGACCGGATCATCCCCCGCGAAGGTGGCCGCCAGCCGCAGCGCATCGCCGGTGCCGCCCATGCGCGCCTGCCGCACCACCTGCACCCGGAGGCCCGGGGGCCGGGCCCGCTCGAGCTTCTCCCAGGCCTCCTCGACCTCGAAGGCGTGCTCGAGCTCCGGGTCCCGGTCGAACCAGTCCTCGAGGGCCCGCTTGCGCCGGCTGCTCACCAGCAGGAGGTCCGTGATCCCGGCGGCCGTCAGCTCCTCGACGATGTAGTCCAGCGCGGGACGATCCACGAGGGGCAGCAGCTCCTTGGGCACGACGCGGGTCACGGGCAGGAGCCGGGTGCCGTAGCCGGCGGCGATGATGACGGCCTTCACGCGATCTCCGGGTGGGGAGGACCCCGCCACGCGGCGAGGATCCCATCGTAGGGGAAGGTGGTGTCCAGCGTGCCGGCCTTCACGGCGCGGACGGTGGGGGCCAGGTAGCGCCGCGCCGCCTCACGGCCCGCCCACATGAAGCCGTAGGAGGGGCCCGCGAACAGGGGGACCAGCTGCTCGGCCACCCGGTCCACCGCCGCCGGACCGCCGGCCTCCCGGGCCAGGAGCAGATCGACGGCGTAGGCCCGACGCTCCCAGTGGGCCCGCCGCGTCCGCAGGGTGGGACCCACCAGGGCATAGGAGAGGTAGAAGCCGAGCCCGAAGCGGGCCTGGTCGAGCTGGTGCACCAGCTCGTGGGCCAGGATGGCGGCGAGCCGGTCCCGGTCCAGGCGCTCGGGTGGGGCGGGGAGGTAGACGACATCGCCCACCACGGTGGTGAACCGCCCGTTCACGTCGCCCAGGAAGGGCCGCGCCAGCTCGCCGGGCAGGCGCATCCACCGGACCTGGTGGCGATCCACCAGGCGCAGCCCGGGCCGGTGGCGTCGGACCAGATCGAGGATGCGGTCGAGCCGGTCGCCCCGTCGGGGCGGATCCCCCGCCGCGACACCCCCATCGGGCGGGGCGGGCTCTCGTGGATCGGCGGGCACCGGGCCTCCGGGCGGGACCGGACGAAGGTAGCACGCAGCTCGCGGGGTTAACGCCCCGCCCTGGAGGCGTGATGGCGAACCCGTGGTGGACCGTGGCCGGCGTGGTGGGCGCTCTGGGCGTGGGCCTGGGCGCCTTCGGGGCCCACGGCCTCGAGACGGCCCTGGCGGAGCATCCGGAAGGCCCGCGCCTCCTCGAGGTGTGGGGGACCGCCGGGCGCTACCACCTGGTCCACGCACTCGCCCTGCTCGGCGTGGCCGCCCACCCGAGACGCCCCGCCGTCGTGGGCGGGCTCTTCCTCGGCGGCATCGCGCTCTTCGCGGGCAGCCTCTACCTCATGCCCGTCCTGACCTTGGCGGTGGGCGGCTCCTGGCGGTGGCTCGGGGCCATCACGCCCCTGGGCGGGGTCTGCTTCATCGCCGGCTGGCTGGCCCTCGCCGCCTGGCCGCGCCGCGCGCCGCGGGAAGACGCCCCTTGTGCCCCCGGCGACAACGGGTAGTCTCCAGGCTGGAGTGACCCGGTGCTCGCACTCTTCCTGGCCGCGGCCGGCTTCGGTACGGCCCTCATCGTCGTCTCCTTCCTGCTCGGGGGAGGGGATACGGATGCCGATCTCGACGTGGACGCCGACGTCGACCTGGACGTGGACGCCGACGTCGACCTGGACGCCGACGCCGACCTGGACGCCGGGGCGGGCGGGTCGTCCTTCGACGCCGACGTCGACCTCGACGCCGACGGGGACGCCGATGGCGGCGGGGACGGCGGCGGCATCGGTCAGTGGCTCCCCATCACCTCCCTGCGCTTCTGGACCTTCGCCCTGTTCGCCTTCGGGCTGACCGGGAGCCTCCTCTCGCTGCTCGGGGCGGGCGCCATCCTCTCGGCCGTGGTGGCCGTGCTGGTCGGGGTGGGGATCGGCTGGGCGGCGGCGCAGATCTTCCGCTACCTCCTCCGCGAGCGGGTCAGCGGCGCCACCACCCTCGACAGCCTCGCCGGGCGGGAGGGCCGGGTCGTCATCCCGGTGCGCGAGGGGCGGCGCGGCAAGATCGCCGTCCAAGGCCCCGCGGGGCGCATCGAACTGCTGGCCACGTCCGGGGATGGTCGGGACCTGATGCGGGGGGAGCGGGTGCTGATCGCCCACGTCGAGGATGGCGTCGCAGACGTGACCAGCCTCGAGGGCCCCCCCCGGGCCGAGACCACCCGTGCCACCCGACCCCCTCGCCCCGAGGTCGAGCGTCAGCCATGATGGCGCCGTCTGACGTCCCAACCCCGGAGTCCCCATGCTCGAGTTGATCGCGCTGGTCTTCGGCGGCTTCATCGGCTTCCTGGTCGTGGCCGCCGTGCTCGTCCTCCAGCGCTTCCTGTGGGTGTCCCGCCCCAACGAGGTGCTCATCTTCAGCGGCAAGAGCCGGAAGCTCAGCGACGGCCAGACCGTCGGCTACCGGGTGGTCCACGGCGGCTGGGCCTTCCAGATCCCCTTCCTCGAGAAGGTGGACCGGATGTCCCTCGCCACCATCCCCATCGAGGTCCACGTGGCCAACGCCTACTCGAAGGGCGGCATCCCCCTCGAGGTCCACGCCATCGCCAACGTCAAGGTCTCGAGCGACGAGAACAAGCTCCCCAACGCGGTGGAGCGCTTCCAGGGCCAGAACATCGAGGAGATCCGGCGGGTGGCCAAGGAGTCCCTCGAGGGCCACATCCGCGGCGTCGTCGCCCGGCTCACCCCGGAGGAGGTCAACGAGGACCGCCTGAAGTTCGCCCGCGAGATGATCGAGGAGACCGACGAGGACTTCGAGCGGCTCGGCATCGAGCTGGACACCCTCAAGGTCCAGAGCGTGAGCGACCCGGTCGAGTACCTGGACAGCATCGGCCGCGAGCGCCTCGCCGAGGTGATCAGCACCGCCGAGATCGCCGAGTCGGTGGCCAAGGCCGACGCCGAGTCGGTCGAGGCCGAGGCCGCACGGCGGGCCCAGGTGGCCAAGGAGCTCGCCCACACGGCCATCACCGAGGCGCGCAACCAGCTCGACAAGGCCACCGCCGAGTGGGAGGCCCGCGCCAAGGGCGCCGAGGAGCGGGCCGAGCAGAACGCCATCGCGGCCCGGGCCCGCGCCGAGCAGCGGCTGCAGGAGCTCCGCGCCCGCCTCGAGAATCTGCGGCTCCAGTCCGACCGGGTCCTGCCGGCCGAGGCCGAGCGGAAGTCCTCCGAGATGCGCGCCCGCGCCGACGCCGCGCACATCGCCGCCGACGGCGAGGCCATGGCCCAGGTCCTCAAGATGCTCTCCGACACCTGGATCGAGGCCGGCCCCGACGCCCGCGACATCTTCCTCATCCAGCAGCTCGAGCAGATCCTCGAGACGGTCGTGGCCCGGGTGAAGGATCTGGACATCGGCGAGGTCGTGCTGCTCGACAGCGGCGACGGCCAGGCCCTGCCGAGCCACGTGGCCGCCCTGCCGGCCACGGTGGGCGCGGTGCTCCGGGAGCTGGGCACCACCACCGGAATCGACGTCCCCGAGATCCTCAACCCTCGAGAGCGCGAGCGGATCCCCGCCACCGTGGAGGCCGAATGATCCCCCTCATCATGATGGTCGTCGGCGTCGTGGGCGTCGTCGGCGTGGCCGCCGCCCTGGCCGTGGTCGGCCTGGCCACCAACATCCTCTACATCTGCGAGCCCAACGAGGTCCTGGTCCTCTCGGGCACGGGCAAGCGCGGCTACCGCACCATCAAGGGTGGCCGGGCCTGGCGGATCCCCCTCATCGAGCGGGTCGACCGGATCGACCTCACCAACATGATCATCGACGTGAGCGTGAGCAACGCCTACAGCTCGGGCGGCATCCCGCTCACGGTGCAGGGGGTCGCCAACCTGAAGGTGGCCGGCCACGACCCGCTCCTCCAGAACGCGGTGGAGCGCCTCCTCAACAAGCGCCGCGAGGAGATCATGCGGATCGCCAAGGAGGTCCTCGAGGGCAACCTGCGCGGCGTCCTGGCCAAGCTCACCCCCGAGCAGGTCAACGACGACAAGCTGGCCTTCGCCGAGAAGCTCCTGGACGAGGCCGAGGAGGATCTGGCCCAGCTCGGGCTGGTGCTCGACACCATGAAGATCCAGAACGTGAGCGACGATCGCGGCTACCTGGACAGCATCGGCCGTCGCAAGTCCGCCGATCTCGTGAAGCGCGCCCGCATCGCCGAGGCCAACGCCAAGGCCGAGGCCGCCATCCAGGACGCCGAGAACCGTCGCCGCGCCCGCCTCAAGGAGGTGGAGTCGCGGATGGCGGTGGTCGAGGCCGAGTCCGAGCGCCGCTACGTCAACGCCCGGACCAAGGGCGAGGCACGGGTGGCCCAGGAGATCGGGCGGGTCGAGACCGAGGTCCAGCGCGTCGAGGCCGCCATCGAGGCCGCCCAGGCCAAGGTGGAGCAGACCCGCCGCCGCCTCGAGGCCGACGTCATCGAGCCGGCGCGCGCCGACATGGAGGCCCGCATCGCCGAGGCCCGGGGTCGCTCCGCCCGGATCCTGGAGGACGGCCGCGCCACGGTGGAGGTCCTGCACGAGATGATCGCCGTGTGGCGGGCCGCTGGCCCCGACGCCCGGGACATCTTCCTCATGCAGAAGCTGCAGCCCATCGTCTCCGCGATGGCCGACACCATCGGCGAGATCCGGGTCGACCGGGTGACGATGCTGCCCCAGGCCGAGGACTCCACCGCCCGCCAGGCCACCCGGCTGGTGGAGGAGCTCAAGGGCGCGCTCGGCGTGGATCTGCCGCAGCTCGTGGAGCGCTTCGCCGACGGCCGCGCCCCGGCGAACGGGGGCTGATCCGGGCGCCGGTGACACGGCGACGGGCCCCGCGACGCCCCGGGCCGGGCCGGATAGGGCCCGCTCGGAGGTCCCGTGCGACCCTGGCCCCTGCTGTTCCTGGTCGGCTGCCCCGCCCCCGAGGCGCCCGACACCGACACCGACGGGGTCGTCGACACCGACACCGGCCCCGCCTGCGACCTCGACGGCGACGGCCACGACGGCGGGGACTGCGGCGGGGACGACTGCGACGACGCGGATCCGGAGCGCTTCCCGGGAGCCCCGGAGCGGTGCAACGGCGTCGATGACGACTGCGATGGCCAGGCCCGCTGGGAGGACGCGCCGACCTGCCAGGCCTGCGCCGACATGGGCTGGCTGGGCCCCCTGGCCCGGGAGGACGTGGGCGTCCGGGACCGGATCCGGGGTGACCTCTCCGGGGTGCGCTGCCGCTACGCCGAGGCCAGCCGCCGCCTCTTCCTGGTCCTCGACGAGGAGGACGGAGAGGTCGAGGGCGTCTACACGGGCCGCCGCGTGACCCTCGACGGCGACAAGCCGGACCCGACCATCATGAACGTGGAGCACACCTGGCCCCGGAGCCTCGGCACCGACCGGGACCCCGAGCGGTGCGACCTCCACCACCTCTTCCCCACCGACAGCGATGCCAACACCGCGCGGGGCAACCTGCCCCTGGGTCGGGTGGCCGGCAGCCCCACCTGGAGCGAGGGAGGCTCCCGCAGCGATGGGGTGGTGTTCGAGCCTCGGGATGTCCACAAGGGCGACGCCGCCCGGGCGCTCCTCTACATGGAGCTCGCCTACGACGGGCTCGCCCTGCCCGACGAGCAGCGCCGGACCCTCCTCGACTGGCACCGGGACGACGCCCCCACCGACCGGGAGGTCCTCCGCTCCCGCCGGATCGCCTCCTGGCAGGGCGCCACCAACCCCTTCGTGGTCTGCCCCTTCGCCGACGAGATCCTGCGTCCCTGACCGCGCCGGGCCCGAGGCACGGCTCGGGTTAAGCCACCCGGACCCGCCCAGGAGAGCCCCTCTGGACACCGTCCACGGCCACACCGAAGGCCTCAAGGCCCACCAGCATCGCGCGCTCCGCAGCCTGTACCGCCGGCGGGTCCGTCGCGCCGATCTGATCTCGGCGCCCCTCGCCCGCAGCCTGACCGAGCTCTCCCGGGACACGGGGCGGCGCCTGGGCCTGCTCCTCGACCGGGGGGGCAAGGTGGACGCGGTCATCGTCGGCGATGCCCACCGGGTCTTCCTCCCCGACTTGGGTCCCCGCCGCGCCGGCGCCAACCGCTTCCGTGGCGTGCGCCTCGTCCTCACCAACCTGCGGCCCGAGGGCCTCACCGAGGACGACCTCACCGACCTGAGCCTGCTCCAGCTCGACGCGGTGGCCACGCTGCAGGTGCTGGACGACGGCCTCCCCGGGGCGGTCCAGGTGGGCCACCTCATGCCGCCCGCGCCCGGCCGCGAGGTGCCGTGGCGGGTCCTGGACCTGCCGAGCATCCGCGACTGGACCGATGACTTCACGGTCTTCGTCGAGGACCTGGAGGCCCAGTTCGCCCGGGCCCCCACCCTGCAGCGGGTCGAGGGCGCCGAGAAGGTCATCCTGGTGGGCCTCACCCTGCGCGATCCCCAGCGGGCCCGGCGGGGCCTGGACGAGCTGGAGCGCCTGGCCGAGACCGCCGGCCTCGAGGTGGTGGACGTGGAGCTCCAGCGGCGCGACCGGATCGACGGCCGCACCTACATCGGCAAGGGCAAGGTCCAGCAGCTCGTGGTGCGCTCCATGCATCTGGGCGCCGACGCCCTCATCTTCGACCGCGAGCTCTCGCCCTCGCAGCTCCGCAACATCGCCGAGACCACCGAGCTCAAGGTGCTGGACCGCACCCAGCTCATCCTCGACATCTTCGCGCAGCACGCCACCACCCGCGAGGGCAAGCTCCAGGTCGAGCTCGCCCAGCTCCGCTACCGGATGCCGCGCCTCACCATCATGCCCACCGCCATGTCGCGGCTCACCGGCGGCATCGGCGGGCGCGGGCCGGGCGAGACCAAGCTCGAGATCAACCGCCGCCGGGCCACCGAGCGCCTCACCCGCCTCGAGCGCCAGCTCGAGAAGCTCGCCGGCCATCGGGCCACCCGGCGCAAGCGCCGGCAGCGCTCGGGGATCCCGGTGGTCAGCATCGTCGGCTACACCAACGCCGGCAAGTCCACCCTCCTGAACCGGCTCACCCGGAGCACCATCACGGCCGAGGACCAGCTCTTCGCGACGCTGGATCCGACCAGCCGCCGGTTCCGCTTCCCCGAGGAGCGGGAGATCCTCATCACCGACACGGTCGGCTTCATCGAGGACCTCCCCGACACGCTGGTCCAGGCCTTCCGCTCCACCCTCGAGGAGCTCACCGAGGCCGACCTGCTCCTTCACGTCCTCGACGCGGCCGACGGTCACGTGGAGCACCACCTCGCCTCGGTCAACACGGTCCTCCACGAGCTCGAGCTCCAGGACCTGCCGGTGGTGCTGGTGTGGAACAAGGCGGACGTGGCCGACCCGTCCACCGTGCGCCAGCTCGTGGCCCAGCACGGCGGCGTCGCCATCAGCGCGGTCACCGGGGAAGGCCTGGACGGGCTGCTGGAGCGGATCGAGCGGCGCCTCTTCCGGGCCGGCCGGGCCGCGCCGCACGCGCCGGAGAGCCAGGGATCCACCGCCAGCGGGTAGGGGAATCCCGTGGACACCTGGGCGGAGATCGGCCTTCCATCCCGTCACTGACGCGTTCCTTGCGGGCTTCTTACGGCTTGCGGGCACGGAACACCCGCGGTAATGCTGTGATCCCGGCCACAGGCCGGGTCCCGGACATCCCGGACAAGGAGACGCATCCATGAACAAGCTGTTCCCGCTCGTTTTCGGTGTGGCCACCCTCGGCCTCACCGCCTGCCCCGATGGGGGCATCAGCGAAACCGACCCGTCAGACACCGACGACACCGACGTCGTGGCCGACTGCAACGCCGACGAGGACGGCGACGGTCTGCCCGACATCTACCCCGACAACGGGCCCCTCTCGGGCGGTGACTACACCGGCTGCGAGACCTACGAGGGTCCCACCGTCATCTCGTACCGCCCCGCACCCATCTGTGCGTCCAGCGAGTGGTCCTACGACATCGAGACCCGCGGCTGGTCCGCCGGCCTGCAGCTCTACATCTTCGACCGCGGCGGCCCCGACGCCTCCGACGACTGGGGCGAGCTGCACAACATGACCGAAGGCGAGTCGCAGCCCGAGCAGTGGTACGACGCCTTCAGCCTCGACCTGCCGGTCGTGCCGTTCAACCAGTTCAACGCCAGCACCAACTCCATCCTGGTGTGCGACAAGAACGACGACCAGACCCTGCTGTGGGGCGTCACCGCCTTCGACGTGAACAACCCCGATCAGGTCGTGGACTGCCTGATCATCTCGCCCAGCACCACCACGGATGCCTGGATCAGCGACATGACGTCGTTCCAGAGCAATGACCTGGACTTCGGCACCCTCGCCGGCTGCGACGAGGTCCGCTGGCAGGACTAGCCCCGCCGTGGCCCCTGCTCTCTCCGCCCGCTCGGGTCTCGGCCCGGGCGGGCGGTCGTGCGTCCGGGGCCCGTTATCCATCCCTCATGCGCCTGCTGCTGCCTCTGCTGATCCTGGCGTGCCGGGTCCCTCCGGCCACGGTGCCCGATCCGAGCCCCACCCTCACGCCGCCGCGGCTGGCCCAGGTCTCGTGGGGCTGCCTGGAGGACCGGGAGACCTGGCGGCTCGAGGCGGTGGCGACCTCGTGGACCGGCGCGGCCACCCTGACCCTCACCCGTGATGGTGACCACGCCGAGGTCCACCCGGTCCGCTCCATCGCGGTGGACCCGGACGGCTCGGAGGACACGCTGCGCGTCGACCTGGACGTGGCGGCCGACTGGCGCCTGGCCAGCCCGGGCAGCCGCACCGCCTTCCTGTGCACCGCCCCCCCCGATGGGGTGCTCACCATCGCCGATCTGGACGGGGTGGTGACCGACTGCGCATGGCTCGGGCCCGGCACCGCCTGGCGGGACCTGCCCGACCCGCCCCGCTGCGACGACCCCTTCAGGCCCTGACCCCCGAGGCGCGACGCGCCGCGATCTGCTCCGCCAGACGCAACGCGGCCTGCAGGCTTCGGGGATCGGCCCGCCAGCGACCGGCGATGTCGTCGGCGGTGCCGTGGTCGACGCTGGTGCGCAGGATGGGCAGACCGAGCGTCCAGTTCACGCTCTCCCCGAAGTCCACCAGCTTGAGCGGGGCCAGGCCCTGGTCGTGGTACATGGCGACCACCAGATCCACTTCGCCGGCGAGGGCCCGGCGGAAGGCGGCCTCGGCCGAGGCCGGTCCGCGGGCGTCGATCCCCTCGGCCCGCAGCGCCTCGAGGGCCGGGCCGATGATCGCGATCTCCTCGCGCCCGAGAAGGCCCCCATCGCCGGCGTGGGGGTTGAGGCCGCACACCAGCAGGCGCGGAGCGGCCAGCCCCAGCCAGGTCCGCAGGGCGTGGTCGGCGGTGCGCACGGTGTGAACGACGCGGTCGACGGTGAGCGCCTCGGCCACCTGGCGCAGGGGCAGATGGACGGTCACGAGGGCCACCCGGATCCGCCCGCCGACGAAGGCCATCACCGGATGGTCCACCCCGCAGAGCGCACCCAGGAAGTCGGTGTGGCCGGGATGGGCGAAGCCCCGCTCGGCCAGGCGGGCCTTGTGGATGGGGCCGGTGACCAACCCGGCGGCCCGACCGTCGAGGCAGGCCGCCACGGCGCCACGGATGGCCGCCACCTCGACCGCTTCGCCATCGGCGCCCGGATCCCAGACCGGCACGCCCACCGGGGCCAGGGCGAAGGCGGTCTCCAGGTCGGGCACCCGCACCAGGTCGAGGTCGAGCCCCGTCCCCGCGCGCGCGGCCTCGAGCGCCCGACGATCCCCGGCGAGCACCACCGGGTGCGCCCCCTCGGGCCGGGCCGCCAGGGCGCGCACCGCGATCTCCGGTCCGATGCCGCGCGGATCGCCTGGGGTGAGGACCAGCGGGTTCATCGGACGGCCCCGGACCGCCGGGCGCCCCGGCGGCCAAGGCGCCGTCGCGAAGCGGTGGCCGCAGCGGGGGGCCTGGGCGTCACGGGCGGCTAGCCCCCGGCCGGCGAGGGGACGGCCGGATCCGACGGATCGGCGCCGCCGGGGGTCGGCACCCGCCCGCCCTGGTCGAAGGTGCACCGGATGGCCGCGTTCCGGCGGGCATGGACGTACCACTGCTCCGCCTCCTCCTCCATCCGGCGCTGGAGGATCTGCTGTCGCAGCTCGCCCTCGACCTGGTCCATCGGCGGGACGCCCCCGTCGTTCACCTGGTCCAGGCGGGCCACCACGTAGCCGGGGCCGACCCGGTAGGGGCCCCCGATCTGGTCGGGCTCCAGCTCCAGCACCGACTTGAGGCCGTCCGAGAGCTCCTCGGGCCGCGAGGTGGTGCTGGCCCGCTGGGGGACCACGCCCGAGACGGTGCCGAGGGCCCCCAGCCCGCCGTCCTCCCGGGCCGCGGCCACGGCCTCGGTGAGGCCGGCCTTGAGCTCCAGGATCTCCACCTCGGAGGCGGTGCGGGGCGGGGCGTAGAGCAGGTAGGTGAGGCTGACCTGGGGCTCGTCACCGGCCTCGCGGGCCAGGCGCTGGTAGGCGTCGCGGACCTCGTCGTCCGAGACGTTCACCTGGGGCTGCAGGAAGTACTGGCGGAAGCGCATGGCGCGCACCTGGGCCTCGAGCTGGGCCCGGTAGATGTCCCAGGTCATGCCCTGCTGGGCCAGGGCCCGTCGGAAGGCCTCGCGGTCGGGGATCTGATTGTCCCGCATGATGCCCTCGATGGTCTGGTCGAGCTCCTCCTCGGTGATGTCCATCTGGACCTCGGCGAGCTTCTGCTGCATGAGGGCGCCCATGATCAGGGACTCGGCGATCTGCGCCTCCACGCGGTCGGTGCAGTCGGTGGCGCGCCCGGGCGTGACGCGTCCGCACTGCTGGCGCACGAAGCCCTCGGGCACCTCCTCGTAGATCTCCGAGAAGGTGATGACCCGGTCGTTGACGACGCAGGCCACCCCATCCACCAGGTCGCCCGCCGCGGCGGGCAGGAGCCAGGCCAGGAGCAGGCCGATCACTCGCCGTCCTCGGGCTCGGCGGGGTCATCCTCGCCGTCGCTCTCGTCGTCGGCCTCCTCGTCGGCGGCATCCATGCTGGGCGGCCGCGGCAGGCGGGTGCCGGCCCCGAAGCGGTCGAGGCCCTGGGCGAGCTGGATCTCCACCTCGGCCAGGGCGGCCTCGTCGACCTCGACCTGGGCCTGCTCGCGCAGGCGGGCCACGGTCTCCTGGTAGAGCTCGCGCTGCTTCTCGCCGCGCAGCCGCCGGAGGACCGCGCCCTTCATCTGCTCGAAGGTGCGCTCGATCCGGGGACGGCGCTTCGCGACCCCGATCACGTTCCACCCGCCCTCGGTGGCGAAGGGCTCGGAGATCTCGCCTTCGGAGAGGGTGAAGGCCTTCTCGACGAGGCTCTCGGGCAGCCCGGGGCGTCCCTGGGCGCTGACCAGCCCCACCTGGCCGCCGCGGTTGCGGAAGGGGCCCTCGCTGCTCTGCCGCGCCACCCGCGCGAAGGCGTCGATATCGCCGTCGAGCTGCTCATAGGCCTGGCGGGCGAGGGCCTCGGCCTCTTCGGAGGAGCGGGTCGGCTCGCCCTTGAGGAAGACGCGCCGCAGCTCGACCTTCTCGGGGATGACGAAGTCCTCCCGGTTCTCCTCGAAGTAGGCGCGGAGGTCGTCCTGCGAGAAGTCGGCGGGCTTGACCTGGCTGTAGACCGCCCTCCGCAGGTAGTGCTGGACCATCTGGCGCTGGACACGAGGGTCCTGGTCGTAGCCGAGCCGACGGGCCTCGAGGTAGAGGACCTTCTGGTCGATGAGATCGTCGAGGATCTCCTTGCGGGCCTCGTCGTCGAGGGCCTGGGTCGGCGAGACCGGCGGCCGCCGGGTGGCGACCATGCGGAACTCGGTCTCGCCCACCGGCACGCCGTCGACCTTGGCCAGCACCGGCCCGATGTCGGGACCGGCCGCGTCCTCGGCCGGAGGGGCGTCGTCGGCGTCTCGGGCGGCGGGAGCGTCTTCGGCGGAGGTGGAGGGGGTGGCGGGGTCCGCCCCCCCGTCGCAGGCGGGGAGGGATCCGAGCATCCAGGCGGCCAGGGCGAGCCCCGACAGCGTGGCCAGGCGGGGACGAGCGATCATGGGGGCCTCGTGGGACGCGGCGTGGGGTGCCGCGTGGTCGGCGTCGGGGCCTAACGGGTGGGCGCGGGGGGATCCAGCCGTGGGACGGCCCGGCCAGTACGTCATGCCCGGCCTCGATCCGCTGTCTCGGCCGGTCACGACCCGACCCGCTCCGGGACAGCCCCGGGGGCCGGGGTTACCCTCGCGGGCATGCTGTGGATCGGGCTTCTGGCACTCTGCTTCGCGGGCGACGTCGTCGTGGACGCCGAGGTGCCCGTCGAGATCCTGGTCGACGGGGCGCCCCGGGCCCAGACCTACGGACCGGCCCAGGTCGTGCTGCCGGTCGAGGCCGGCGAGCGCACCCTGCGGGTCTACGTGGCCGGCAAGCCCCGTGAGATCCGCCTCGAGGTCCCCCAGGACGGCACCACCCGGGTGGCGGTGGGCCGGACGGGCCTGTCGGCCGAGCGCGTCGCATCCGAGGACCCCGCCGACGAAGCCCCGGTCGAGCTCCGGCTGGTGGGCGACGAGTCCCTCCGGGTCTTCCTGGGCGAGGATCGCCTCTCCCTCGCCCCGGGCCAGCAGCACCGGGTGGATCTGGCCCGGGGCGAGCATCCGCTCCAGCTCCGCAGCGCCGACGGCCTCATCGTCTTCGCCACCGGCACCCTCGACGTGCGCGGCACCGGCCCCGTGGTGGTGCAGCTCTCCGAGGGCCGCGCCCCGGAGGTCATCGGCGACCGCACCGGGTCCTGGCGGCCGGCGGGGAACTGATGGGCGCCGGCCCCCCGGGTCGCGGGGCGTCGCGGCGCGGCGGGCTCGGACTCCGCAGCCTGCGGGTCCGGATCGTCTCCCTGTTCGTGGCCGCCCTCATCGCCTTGTTCGGGGCCCTGGCCTTCCTCCTGTGGCAGCAGCAGCGCACCGCCCGCTCCCTCGAGGTGGTCACGGCCAGCTACCTGCCCCTCTCCAAGGTCGCGGCCCGCCTCGACCGGGATCGGCAGCGCGTGGCCACCGACCTGGAGCGGCTCATGCGCGACGAGCGGCGTCCGGGGACCGGCGCCGAGAGCCCTGCCGCCATCTACACCGAGGCCTTCGCCCGCAACCTGGAGCTGGGTCGGCGGATCGCCGCCGGCGCGCGTCGCCTGGCCGGCTCGGCCGAGGAGCGGGCGGTCCTGAACAAGGTGGACGTCCACCTCGGTCGGATCGAGAGCCTGGCGCGGGAATACGAGGATCTCTCGGCCCGCTTCATCGCCCTGGCCGAGGGCGGACGGGGCGAGGTCCCCGCCGCCCTGACCGACGAGCTCCGAGCCACCGGCGACGCGCTCGGCACCGAGATCGAGCAGCTCGTCCGCCTGGTGGACTCCCGGATCGCCGCGCTGGCCCAGTCCACCGAGGCCGCCCAGGTCCGCGGGGTGGCCGTCACGGCCCTCCTCTCGCTGGTGGCGCTGGGGCTGGCGGTGGTGCTGGTCGGCGCCACCGCGGTGGCCCTCCGGCCCATCGGACGGCTCACCGAGCAGGTCCAGCGCCTGGCCCGGGGCCAGGCCATCGGGCGGGTCGAGGTGCGGGGCTCCGACGAGCTGGCGGTCTTGGGCCGGGAGTTCAACGACATGGCCGAGGCGCTGCGCCAGCGCGATGCCCGGCTCCGCGAGCGCGCCGAGGAGCTCCGCCGGGTCAGCCGCTACCTGTCGAGCGTGGTGGACAGCCTCCAGGAGACCCTCATCGTGGTGGACGGCGCGGCGGTCACCCTGGCCAACCCCGCCGCCACCCGGACCTGGGAGGCGCAGCGCGGCGAGCCTCCCCCCGCGCCCCTGGCCGCCCTCGGCCCCGGGCGCCACGAGCTGCAGGGCCCCGGGCGCACCCTCCACGAGGTGCGGGTCGCCCCCTTCGGAGACGGCGGGGCCGTCATCGTCAGCTCCGACATCACCGAGCAGACCGCCACCCGGGAGCGCCTCTCCCGATCCGAGCGGCTCGCGCTGGTGGGTCAGATGCTGGCCCAGATCACCCACGAGGTGCGCAACCCGCTCAACGCCCTGTCCCTCAACGCGGAGCTCATGGCCGACGAGCTGGAGGGGCTGGACCCCCAGCGAAACACCGAGGCCTGGGAGCTGCTGGCCACCATCTCGGGCGAGGTGGACCGGCTCACCGCCGTCACCGGCCACTACCTCCAGCTGGCCCGCCGCCCCCCCGCGCGCCTGGACCCCACCCACCTGGGGGATCTGGTGGACGACGTGGTGCGGCTGGTCCGCCCCGAGCTGGAGCAGGCCGGCGTGGCCCTGCGGGTCGAAGGCGGCCGCCCGGGGCCGGTGGAGGCGGACGGCAACCAGCTCCGTCAGGCCCTCCTCAACGTGGTCCGCAATGCCGTCGAGGCCGGCGCCCGCCACCTGGAGCTCCGCGTCCGCACGGGCGAGGACGAGGTCGCTCTGGAGCTCCGGGACGACGGCCCCGGGATGACGGCCGAGGAGGCCGAGCGGGCCTTCGACCCCTTCTGGTCCAGCAAGGCCAGCGGCACCGGGCTGGGCCTGGCCATCACCAAGCAGATCCTCGAGGACCACGGGGGCGGGGTGCGCGTGCAGACCCGGCCCGGACGGGGCACGACCGTCACGCTGACGCTCCCCCACCGCGCCGCCCACGCCCAGCCCGCGCCCGCCTGACGGAGGCCCCATGACCCAGCGAATCCTGGTCGTGGACGACGACCCGAGCAACCGCGTGACCCTGCAGCGCCTGCTGGAGCGCGAGGGCTACGCGGTCCATCCGGCCGAGAGCGGGCGGGCGGCGATGGAGGTCCTGCGCGAGGTGGGGCCGGACCTGGTGCTCACCGACCTGAAGATGCCCGGCATGACCGGCCTCGACCTGCTGAAGGCGGTGCGGGCGGTGGAGCCCGAGGTCGAGGTGCTGGTCATGACCGCCTACGGCACGGTGGAGACGGCGGTGGAGGCCATGAAGGAGGGCGCCTACGACTTCGTCGCCAAGCCCATCAAGCGCATCGAGCTGGTGACCACGGTGCGCAAGGCGCTGGAGCGGCGCGCGCTGCAGGTCGAGAACCGACGGCTCCGCGAGCAGCTCGGGGCGCGGGGCGATGGTGGGCTGATCGGCCAGAGCGACGTGATGCGCGCCCTCCTGGACGAGGTGGAGCAGGTCGCGCCCTCCGACGCCACGATCCTGCTGACGGGTGCGTCCGGGACGGGCAAGGGCCGGATCGCGCGGCTCCTCCACCAGATGAGCCGGCGGCGTGCGGGGCGCCTGGTGACGGTGAACTGTGCGGCGCTGCCCGAGAGCCTCCTCGAGAGCGAGCTCTTCGGCTACGAGAAGGGCGCCTTCACCGGCGCGGCCGCGCGCAAGGAGGGCCGCTTCGACCTGGCCCGGGGCGGCACGCTCTTCCTCGACGAGGTCACCGAGATCGCCCCCCCCGTCCAGGTCAAGCTCCTCCGGGTCCTCCAGGAGGGCGAGTACGAGCGGGTCGGGGGCACCGAGACCCACCGCGCCGACGTCCGGGTCATCGCCGCCACCAACCGCGACATCGAGGCGGAGGTCGAGGCGGGCACGTTCCGGGAGGATCTCTTCTACCGCCTCAACGTGATCCGCCTGGACGTCCCCTCGCTGCGGGAGCGGGACGGCGACGTGGTCCTGCTGGCCCAGCACTTCCTCCACTTCTTCGCCGAGAAGAACCACAAGGACATCGTGGGCTTCGCGCCCGAGGCCCTCGACGCCCTGGCCGCCCACGGCTGGCCCGGCAATGTGCGGGAGCTCGAGAACGCGGTCGAGCGGGCGGTGGTGCTGTCGCGCGACGAGATCATCGGCCTCGACGATCTCCCCCGGGCGGTCCGGCAGGGCCGCGGCGGGCGCAGCTTTCTCTCCTTCGAGGTGGGCACCCCCCTCAAGACCGTCGAGCGCCGCATGATCGAGGCGACCCTCCGCCACACGGGCGGCGACAAGAACCTGGCCGCCAGCCTGCTGGGGATCACCGCCCGCACCATCTACCGGCGCGAGGCGGAGTGGGCGGCGGAGGCCGAGGAGCCGTGACCGGGCTCCTGCTCGCGTGGCTCGCGGGGGCCGCCCCCGCCTCCGAGACCCCCTCGCTCCTCCACGGCGACGACCTGACCGCCTACGAGGCGCTCCCGGACGAGACGGCGCCCCGGGCCGAGCAGGTGGCGGCGCTCCAGGCCTTCCTCCTGGACCATCGGGCCTCGCCCCTCGCCGAGCGGGCGTGGCTGCGGCTGGTGGCGCTCGAGGGCGACGAGGCCGCGTTCCGACGACGCCACCCGGGCCTGGTGGCGGCCCTGGAGCGCAGCGCGGCGGCCCACGCCCGCGAAGCCGCCCGCACCCCGGTGGCGGTGGCGGTGGCCCCCCTGACGCCGGAGGGAGAGCCCCGGGC
>CAZPJM010000085.1:0-16943 GCA_964586865.1 uncultured Enterobacteriaceae bacterium | reverse complement strand
AAGGGCTACGACGTGGTCAACATCCAGGGCGGCACCTCGGCCTGGATCCAGGCCGGCCATCCGGTCGAGCGGTAGCCCCGGGGCGCTCCACGGCCCCTCGGTGCCGACGCCGGCAGCCGGCGCCTCAGTGGGCGCCGATGTCGACCATGGCGCGCGCCACCTCGAGCTTCTCGAGGACCCGCTCCATGGCGGCTTCGTCGTAGGCGTTGCTGTCGAGCAGCGCCTCCTCGGCCTCCTGCAGGCGGGCCTCGGCCTCGGCCTTGTCGACCTGCTCGGGGCTCATGCACCGGTCGGTCAGGATGGTGACCCGGTCGGGCCCCGCCTCGACGAAGCCCCGGCCCACCACGAAGCGTCGGGGACCGTCGTCGCTGTCGAAGCGCAGGATCCCCCCGTGGAGGAGGGCCAGGTACAGGGTGTGCCCCGGCAGGATGTCCACCTCGCCCTCCCAGCTCGGCGCCACCAGATCGGTGGCGGTCCCGCTGTAGACGAGGCGCTCGGGGGTGACGATGTCGACCTGGAGCTCGGCCACGATGGTCTCCGTGCAGAGGGTGCCCGGCGCGGGCGCGGGGGGGCCGGTGCGCCCCCCGAGGGACTCAGGCCGCGTCCTCGGCCATCTTCTGGGCCTTCTCGCGGGCCTGCTCGATGCTGCCCACCAGGTAGAAGGCGTTCTCGGGCAGGTCGTCGTGCTTGCCGTCCAGGATCTCCTGGAAGGAGCGGACCGTGTCCTCCTTCTTCACGTAGGTGCCGGGGATGTTGGTGAACTGCTCGGCCACGTGGAAGGGCTGGGAGAGGAACTTCTGGATCTTCCGGGCCCGCTCGACGGTCTTCTTGTCGTCGTCGGAGAGCTCGTCCATGCCCAGGATGGCGATGATGTCCTGGAGCTCCTTGTAGCGCTGGAGCACCGACTGGACCCCGCGGGCGATGTCGTAGTGCTCATCGCCCAGGACCTCGGCCGAGAGGATCCGGCTGGTGGAGTCCAGCGGGTCGATGGCCGGGTAGATGCCGAGCGAGGCCAGCTTCCGGGAGAGGACGGTGGTGGCGTCCAGGTGGGCGAAGGTGGTGGCGGGCGCCGGGTCGGTCAGGTCGTCGGCCGGGACGTAGACGGCCTGGACCGAGGTGATGGAGCCCTTGGTGGTCGAGGTGATGCGCTCCTGCAGGGCGCCCATCTCGGTGGAGAGGGTGGGCTGGTAGCCGACCGCCGAGGGGATGCGGCCCAGGAGCGCCGAGACCTCGGAGCCGGCCTGGGTGAACCGGAAGATGTTGTCGACGAAGAGCAGGACGTCCTGACCCTCCTCGTCGCGGAAGTACTCGGCGATGGTGAGCGCCGAGAGGGCCACGCGGGCCCGGGCGCCCGGGGGCTCGTTCATCTGGCCGTAGCAGAGGGCGACCTTGCTCCCCTCCTCCTTGACGATGGGCAGCTTGTCCTCGCCCATGACCAGGTGGCCCTTCTCGTCCTTCTCGGCGTTGATGACGCCGGCCTCCATCATCTCGAACCACAGGTCGTTGCCCTCGCGGGTCCGCTCGCCGACCCCCGCGAAGACCGAGAAGCCGCCGTGGCCGATGCCCACGTTGTTGATCAGCTCCTGGATGAGGACGGTCTTGCCCACGCCGGCGCCGCCGAACAGGCCGACCTTGCCGCCACGCGTGTAGGGCGCGAGCAGGTCGATGACCTTGATGCCCGTCTCGAACATCTCGATGCTGGTGGACTGGTCGGTGAACTCGGGCGGCTCGCGGTGGATGGGGTCGTAGCGCGTGGCCTTGATGGGGCCCTTCTCGTCGACCGGCTCGCCGATGACGTTGATGATCCGGCCCAGGACTTCCTTGCCGACGGGCACCGCGATGGCGCGCCCGGTGTCCTTGGCCTTCATGCCGCGCTGCAGCCCATCGGTGCCGTCCATGGCGATGGTCCGCACCGTGTTCTCGCCCAGGTGCAGGGCCACCTCGAGGACCAGGTTGTCCTCGCGGTCGTCGATGGCCGGGTTGGTCACGCGGAGCGCCTGGTAGATGTCGGGGACGGTGCCGCTGGGGAACTCCACGTCGACGACGGGGCCCATGACCTGCTTGATGATGCCGTGGTTGTCCATCGGGTGCTCCGAGAGAGGGTCGCCGGGCGGGCCCGGCCAGAGGGGGTCAGTCGAGCGCCTCGGCGCCGGACACGATCTCGATGATCTGGGTGGTGATCGCGGCCTGGCGGGCGCGGTTGTACTCGAGGGTCAGCGCGTCGATGATGTCGGACGCGTTGTTGGTGGCGTTGTCCATGGCCGTCATCCGCGCGGCCTGCTCGCCGGCGTCGGTCTCGAGGAAGGCCTGGAGGAGCAGGGTGCGCAGGTAGAGGGGGAGGAGGGCATCGAGGAGCGAGGCCGCGTCGGGCTCGTACTCGAACTCCACCATCTCGCCCGCCGCCGAGGTGGGCTCCGCATCGCCGTCGTCGTCGCCCGCCACCTGAAGGGGGAGCACCTGCTGGAAGGTGGGCTCCTGGGTGATGGTGTTGACGAAGCGGCTGAAGGCGAGCCAGACCTCGTCGTAGGTGCCGTCGGTGAAGCCGTCCTCGGCGCGCTCGCCGAGGGCCCGCACCAGGTCCATCCGGGGGGTCTTGCCGTAGTTCTGGATGTCGTCCAGGTGCTCCAGGCCCCGCGACCGGAAGAAGTCGACGGCCTTGCGCCCGTAGAGCACCGCGTCGACCTGGACCCCCGCCTCGGTGCGGTCGCCGACCCACTCCTGCACGCGCCGGAGGAGCTGGGCATTGAAGCCGCCGCACAGCCCGCGATCGGTGGCGATGACCGCCACGAGCACCCGGCGGACCGTGTCGCGCGGCTCGAGGAGCGGGTTCTGCACCGACTCGCCGGCCGCCGCCCCCACCCGCTGGAGCACGCCCGAGAGCTGCTGCTGATAGGGCTGGGCGGCCTGGGCCGCCTCGGTGGCCTTGGACAGCTTGGCCGCAGAGACGAGCTTCATGGCGGAGGTGATCTGCCGGGTCTTCTTGACCGAGCCGATCCGCCGCTTGATGTCCTTGAGGTTCGCCACGAGGGCCTCGGGGTCCGGGGAGGAGGGGAGGGGGTGGGAGGGCTCAGCCCGACCAGGACTGGGCGAACTCCTTGATCCGGTCCGACACCCGCTGCTTCAGGTTCTCCTTCTTGAGGCTGCCGATGGTGAGCACCTCGTCGATGAGGTCCTGGTGGTTGGCGTGGAACCAGGCGAGCAGGTCGGAGAGGAAGGGGCCGATCCGGTCCAGGGAGAGCGGATCGAGGACACCGGTGTTGCCGGCCAGGATCTGGATGATCTGATCCTCGACGTTGAGGGGCTGGTACTGACCCTGCTTGAGCAGCTCGGTCATGCGCTCGCCGCGCCGAAGCTCCTGCTGGGTGGCCGCGTCGAGGTCCGAGGCGAACTGGGCGAACGCGGCGAGCTCGCGGTACTGGGCCAGGGTCACCCGCAGCGAGCCGGCGACCTCCTTCATGGCCTTGATCTGGGCGGCGCCACCGACCCGGGAGACGGACAGACCCACGTTGACCGCCGGACGCTGGCCGGCGTTGAAGAGGTCGGTCTCCAGGTAGATCTGGCCATCGGTGATGGAGATGACGTTGGTGGGGACGTAGGCCGAGACGTCGCCACCCTGGGTCTCGATGATGGGCAGGGCCGTCAGCGAGCCCGCGCCCTCGGCGTCCGACATCTTGGCGGCGCGCTCGAGGAGCCGGCTGTGCAGGTAGAAGACGTCGCCGGGGAAGGCCTCGCGACCGGGGGGCCGCCGGAGGAGCAGCGAGAGCTGACGGTAGGCGACGGCGTGCTTGGACAGGTCGTCGTACACGACCAGGGCGTGCTGCCCATTGTCACGGAAGTACTCGCCCAGGGTGGCGCCCGTGTAGGGGGCCAGGAACTGGAGCGGGGCCGCGGTGGCGGCGGGGGCCGAGACGACGGTGGTGTACTCCCACGCGCCGTACTGCTTCAGCTTCTCGACCACGTTGGCGACGGTGGACTGCTTCTGGCCGACCGCCACGTAGATGCAGTGCACCTTGCGCTTGGGGTCGTTGGCGAAGGGCTTCTGGGCGATGATGGTGTCGATGGCCACCGCGGTCTTGCCGGTCTGGCGGTCGCCGATGATGAGCTCGCGCTGCCCACGACCGATGGGGGTCATGGCGTCGATGGCCTTGATGCCGGTCTGCAGGGGCTCGTGGACCGACTTCCGCTGGACGATGCCTGGGGCCTTCACCTCGACCGTGCGGCGCTCGGCCGCCTGGATCTCGGGGCCGCCGTCGAGGGGCTGGCCGAGGGCGTCGACCACGCGGCCCATCACATCGGGGCCCACGGGGATGTCGACGATGCGGTCGGTGCGCCGGACCTCGTCGCCCTCGCGGATGCCGACGCCGGTGCCGAAGAGGGCGGCACCCACGTTGTCCTCCTCGAGGTTGAGGACCATGCCGACCTCGCCGCCCGGGAACTCGAGGAGCTCACCGGCCTTGGCGTTCTCGAGACCGTAGATGCGGGCGATACCGTCGCCGATGGACAGGATGGTGCCCGTCTCGGCCACGCTGACGCGGGACTCGTAGTCCTTGATCTGCTGCTTCAGGATCTTGCTGATCTCGTCGGCGCGAATCTGCATGGGATGCTCCGGAGGAAGGCGTGACGGCCCGCCGGGGCGGGCGGAGCGGCCGGCGGGTCAGGCCTGCGCCGGGGTGGTGCCTTGGATGAGGCGCTGCTTGAGGTCCTCGAGGCGGGCGCGCATCGAGGCGTCGTAGACCTTGCCGCCCACGCGGGCCACCAGGCCCCCGATGAGGTCGGGGTCCACGGAAAGGTCCAGGACCACCTCGCTGCCGGTGGCGCGGGCCAGGGCGGCCCGGATCTCGCCGGCGAGGTCGTCCGAGAGGGGCTCGGCGGTGGTGATCCCCACCCGGAGCCGTCCGGCGAGGCGGTCGGCCTCCTGGTGGTAGATGTCCACCAGCTCCGGCAGCAGGCCGAAGCGCCCCTTGTCCACCAGCAGGCGGAGCAGGTTGGCGGCGACGGGCTGGAGCTCGAGGGCCGGGATGACCGCGTTCAGGACGGCGCGGCGCTCGTCGGCGGTGAACACGGGGTTGGAGAGCACCCGCATCAGCTCGCCGCCCTCGGCCCGGACGGCCTGGAGGGTCTCGTCGAGGTCCTCACCGAGGACGGCCACCTGGTCGGCCTCCTTGGCGAGCTCGAGGAAGGCGCTGGCGTAGCGGCGGGCGATGGCGCGGTCAGCCACGGGGGCCTCCGGTCTCGGAGGGGAGGGCGTCGAGGAAGTCGCGGGCGAGGCGCTCCCGGTCCGAGGTGGCCACCTCGCGGCGGAGGGTGTCCTCGGCGAGCTTCACCGCCAGCTCCACCGCCTCCTGGCGGAGGACGCGGCGGGCACGGAGGGTCTCGTCGCGGATGGTCCGCTCGGCGGCCTTCTCGATCCGGGTCGCGGCCTCGGCGGCCCGTTCGAGGGTGCGCTCGCGCTCGGAGGCCGCGACCGTGTCGGCCTCGGTGCGCATCCGGGCGACCTCGTCCTCGAAGGTGGCGAGGCGCTGCTCGAGCTCCTCGTAGCGGGAGCGGGCCTCCTGCTCGACGGCCGCCGAGTCCTCGAGCTCCTTCTTGATGTCGAGGGAGCGGTCGCGGAGGAAGGCGGCGATGGGCCGGCGCCCGAACCACACCAGGACCCCCACCAGGATGAGCAGGTTCAGGAGGTGGAAGCCCCACATGGCCGCCACCGGGAGCTGGCCGAAGCTGGTGCTGCTGCCCCAGGCGCTGTCGGCGTCGACGAACATGGGGGTTCCGTCGCCGTCGTAGTCCTTCAGGGGGTCGGGGTGATCGGCGTGGTGGCCGTCGCCATGGTCACCGCCCTCGGAGGGGGCGGCGTGGGCCGCCACGGGCAGCAGCACCGGGGACACGGCGGGGGTGGCGAGCGCCAGACCCAGGCCGAGGAGCAGGGCGGCCGGTGCGTGCAGGAGGGTGCGCATGAGGGCTCCGTCAGGCCTGGAGGGGCCGACCCAGGACCTGGGTGGCCATGTCGTCGGCGATGGACCGGGCCGCGTCCTCGAGGCCGCGCCGGGCGACCTCGGATTCCTCGGCGATGCGTGCGGTGGCCTCGTCGATCCGCGCCTCGGCGGCGTCGCGCGCCTGGGTCAGGATGGCCTGCTCAGCGGCGACGGCCTCGGCCCGGGCGGCGTTGCGACGCTCGGTCACCTCGGCCCGGGCGGCGGCGAGCTTGGACTCGAGGGTGTCGAGCCGGGCTTCGATGTCGCCCTCGAGGCGCCGGGCCTCGGACCGGGCGTCCATCACGGCGTCCTGACGCTCGCCCATCCAGTCGAGGAGCGGCTTCCAGAGGATGAACCACATCCCCACCACGGCGACCAGGAAGGGTGGCAGGAAGATGGCCACGAGGAGGGGGTCGGGGACGATTTCCATGGGCTCCGATCCGGTCCGGGTCGGTTGGGGGGGCGCGCGTCTATCGGGATGGTCGCGCCGTGTCAAAGCCGTTGGAGGCGGTGCACGCGGCCCTCGGGGGGCCCGGGAGAGGCCCCTTCGGAGGGGGGTCCCGGAGCGTTCCCGAAGGCCCCGCCCACCCGCGCGCCGGGTCCCTATCGCCCGTCCCGGGGGTCGCACCGCAACCATGGGATGCGCCGATGGGGCTCAGGGTCCCTCGACGCCCGCCTCGCCGGACGGGGCCGGGTCCGAGGCCGCTCCCGGGGCCTCGGGGACCGACCGCCGGCGGGGCCACTCGAAGGCTACCGTGAGGGCGGCCTCGCTGGAGAGCCAGGCCGTGACGGTGGATGCCTCGCTGGTGCGCAGGACCGCCCGGTGCAGGCGGGTGCTCCAGAGGAAGCCCACCGCCACGTGCTCGTGGACCCGCAGATCGGCGCCGAGGCCGACCCGGGCCCCCACGCCGCCCAGTCGGGCCCGGTCCACCGCCGCGTCCAGATCGGCCTGCTCCTCTTCCTCGGCGTCGAAGCCGTCGGAGGCGATCCGGGCGCTGGGGATGTCGCCGTACAGGCCCACCAGCACCAGGGGCCGTGGGCGGTCGTCGCTCCGGCGCAGCAGGCTCACCCGCAGGTCGACGCCCGGCCGGATGACGCCCCGATGGCGGTTGATCCACGTCTCGCCCTGGAAGGTGGTAGCGGTGAGCCTGGCCAGGCCCAGGGTCCCGGTCAGGCCCACCCGCTCGGAGACCCAGGCTCCGGCGAAGGCCTGGAGGTTGGGGCGGACCACGCCGTCGCCCTCGCCCACCGCGGTGCCGGTGGCCCGGTCGTCGGCCACCCACACCAGGTCGGACCGCGCGATGGGCCGCCACTCCAGGCCGGCCATGGGGGTGCCGGCGAGGGCGGGTCCGACGAGCAGGGCGAGGAGGGAGAGCAGGGGCACCTCGGAGGGTGGGGAGGGTAACGCGGCGCCCGCGAGACCGATGGCGGCCCCTGTTCGGCGCCCGCCCGGGGGTTACCTCGGGCGGGGTCGGAGGCACCGTGCGCATCACCCGCATCGCCATCGAGGGGCTCCGCGGCGCCCCCGCCCACCCGGTGGACCTGGACGGGAGCCTGGTGCGGCTCCCCGCTGGCGCGGCCGGGGTCGCCCTCCTGGACGCGGTGGCCCTGGTCCGGGCCTCGCTCGATCGCCGCCACGCCCCCGACCTCCTCCGGGCCCTCGGGGTGGTGGGCGCCGCCGTCCCCGTCGCCCCGATCGACGCAGTTCAGCTCGACGAGGACGAGGCGCCCTCCGACCCGGTCCCCGACGCCCCGATCCAGGTCTACGGGGCCCCGCGCTCCTCCCTCCTCACCGGTCTCTCCCTCGCCGAGGCGGACCCGGGCCGGCTCCACGAGCCCCTCCGCGAGGACCCCATCGTCGTCACCCTCGGGCTCGACCTGGATCCACCCCTGTTCGGTCTGCTGCGCGAGCACGCTCTCCGGGATCCACGGCTGGCCCAGGGCCTCTCCGAGGCCTCCCTCTCCCTGCGGGTCGCCTGGAAGCCGGTGCCCGGACCGCGGGTCCACTACGACGTGGCCCTCACCCGGCTCGGGGTGGGCGAGACCGCCTTTCCCACCGTGGGCGCCGAGGCCCCGGCCTGGCTCGGCACGGTCGCCCGGGCGGTGGCCGACCGGCTCTGTCGCGTGGGCCTGACCCCCCTCGACGCGGTCCTCCACGACCTCCACCTGATGGTCCTCTCCCCCGACCCCGCCCGCCGCGCCCGGGCCCGGCGCATCGCCCGGGCCTTCGCGGATTCTCCCTTCCACTTCGGCGAGCTCGGCTTCGTGGCCCACCCGGCCCGATCCGACGGGGTGGTCCCGGTGCGACCCGTCTTCGGCCCGGAGCTGCTGCGCCCCGAGGCCCTCGGTCGCGCCGGTGCCGAGGCGCTGCAGCTCGTCCACGCCGCCATGGCCGCCGATGTGGACGTGCTGCTCGTCGACCGCCCCGGCGCCCTCCAGGAGGACCCCCGGGCGGTGCTGGAGTGGCTCGAGGGACTGACCCGCGGAGCCGACGCCACCCTCGAGCAGGTCCTGTTCACCGGGGGGGCGCCGTGAGCCGGGCGGTCTGCGCCCGGTGTGGCGCCTCCCGTCCCGACTTCCGCACCACCTGCCCCTCGTGCGGTCACCGGCCGGTGGACGAGGGCCTGCTCGTGGCGTGGCTCCTCTCGTCGGAGCACCTGGGGGACGAGGCCCTCGACGCGGCCGCCGAGCGGATCCGGGAGGGGCAGGGCATCCGCCCCTCCGAGCGTCAGCTCCAGAAGGCCCGCCGCGCCCTGGGCCGCTCCTTCGCCTCCGATCCGGGCCTGAGCCTGCCCCTCCGGCTCGGCCTCCTGGCCACCAGCCTGATCCTCACCCCGCTGCCGGCCTGGATCTGCTTCGCCTGGTGGCTGCGGTCCCGGCCGCGGGCCGCATGGCAGAGCTTCGGCCTGGCCCTGCCGGGCACCCTGCTCTACGCCGCCATCGGCACCTGGATGGCGCTGGGCCCCCAGCTCGTGCGTATCGCCGAGCGGCTGGCCGGCTGATCAGCGCGCGACGTTCCAGGCCCGCACCACCTCGAGGAAGGCGCCGCCGTACTGCTCCAGGCGCTTCGGACCCATGCCGTGGACCTGGCGCATGGCCTTTCGGGTGGTGGGGCGGAGCCGGGCCATGTCCTCGAGGGTGCGGTTCGGGGCGATGACGTAGGCCGGGACGGCGTCGGCCTGGGAGAGCTGGCGCCGCACGTCGCGGAGCTGGGCCAGGAGGTCCTCCTCGAGGGCGTCGGCGCCGGGCTCGCGGGTGGCGGTGAGCTTGTGGGCGTGGGGGAAGACCATGCGGAAGTCGGCGGCCTCCTGGCGCATGACCGACCAGCCCCGCTCCGTCAGGTGGATCTCCTTGTAGGTGCGCTCCCGGCCTCGGATCTCGCGGGTGACGTAGCGCTCCTCGAGGGCCCCGGCCGACACCAGCGCCGCCACCAGATCGGCCACCTCGCCGAGGGTCCAGGCCCGCCCGGGGGCCCGTCGCCCGTCATTGCCGCGCGGGCCCAGCAGGCCGTAGGTGCTCACCTGCTCGAAGCCCCACTGCAGCACCTTGGCGTCGCGGCTGCCGGTGGCGGTCCGGGCCACCAGATCCACGCTCCATCCCGACTTGCCGGCGTGCTGGTCCATGCGGGCCACGCAGGCGAGCACCATGCGGGCCACCTCCTCCTCGGAGGGGGAGAGGGGGCGCGGGGAATCGGCCTGCTGCCCACCCCGGCGGCACTGGTCGCAGGTCCCGCAGGCCTCGAAGGGGGGCGTCTCGCCGAAGTAGGCGATCACGTACCGCCGCCGGCACCCGGCGCCAGTGTAGTCGATCATCTTGTCGAGCTTGCCATACTCCCGTGCTCGACGGGCCCGGAGGCCGGCCTCGTCCAGCGCGAGGGGCTCCCCGGGGCGGAGCAGCTCGACGCCGCCGCGACGATCCGCGGGACGGAACTGGAGGAAGCCCCGATCCTCGAGGCCCCGGAGGGCGGCCGTGAGCTGATGGCGGGACAGGCGCAGATCGCGGGCCCAGTCCTGGGGCTGGAAGGAGAGGCGATCGCCCGGGCGGGCGCCGCCGGACAGGACCCGCTCCCACACCGCGCCGCGGTGGCCGATGGGGGCGTCGGGCGGGGGGCTCGGGTCGATGATCAGCTCGGCCGGCCGATCCGAGGGGGCGATCCGGCGGACCATCCCCTCGCGCTGGAGCTGGTAGAGGCAGGCCCACGCCGAGCGGTCCCCGGCCTCCTCGGGCAGGGCCCGGCCCAGCTCCTCGGTGGTGGCGAAGACGGGGTTCTCGGCCTGGTCCACCAGCCAGTCGTACAGCCGGTGGACCCAGTCGGCGGGGGGGTGGCTGTTGTCGATGAAGAACTGCTGGATGCGGCGGTCGGACTTGTGGAACAGCAGGACGGCCCGGCTCATGCGGCCATCCCGGCCCGCCCGGCCGATCTCCTGATAGTACGCCTCGACGGTGCCGGGGATGTCGTAGTGGACGATGCAGCGGATGTCCCGCTTGTCGATGCCCATCCCGAAGGCGTTGGTCGCCACCACCACCGGCAGGGCCCCCGCCATGAAGTCCTCCTGGACCCGGGTGCGCTCCGGACCATCCAGGCCGGCGTGGTAGAAGCCCGCCCGGATCCCAGCGTCGCGGAGGGCCCGCGCCGCGCGCTCCACGTTCTTGCGGGTGGCGGCGTACACCAGCGCCGGCCCCGGCTGGACCAGCTCGGGGAGCACCGCATCCTTGTGGGCCTTGCCCGAGACGTGCAGGCACTCCAGGATCAGGTTCTCGCGGTCGAAGCCACGGACGAAGACCCGGCCCTGCTGGAGCCCCAGGGTCTGGACGATGTCCTCCTGGACCTCGGGGGTGGCGGTGGCGGTGAGGGCCACGGTGGGCGGGCGCCCGAGGGCCTGCCGGACCTTGCCGAGCCGGAGGTAGTCGGGCCGGAAGTCGTGGCCCCACTGGGAGAGACAGTGGGCCTCGTCGACGGCGAGGAGGCGGATGTCGACGCCGTTCAGGAAGGCCTGGAAGGCGGGGGTGAAGCGCTCGGGGGCCACGTAGAGGAGCTCGACCTCGCCGCGACCGACGGCCTCCTGCCTGGCGCGGTAGGCGTCGCGGGAGAGGCTGCTGTTCAGGTAGGTGGCCCGGACCCCCCGCTCCACCAGGGCGTCGACCTGGTCCTTCATGAGCGCGATGAGGGGGCTCACCACCACGGTGGTGCCGCCGCGGGCGAGGGCGGGCACCTGGTAGCAGAGCGACTTGCCGGCGCCGGTGGGCATGACGACCAGGGCATCGTGGCCCTCGGCCACGTGGCGCACCACCTCTTCCTGCCCGGGCCGGAAGCCCGGGAAGCCGAACCGCTCCAGCAGCAGCGCATCCAGGTCCATGGGCCCGGCTCCTATGCCCGGCCCGGGCCTCGGTCCACCGCCCCGGGATCGCCGGCGCTCAGCTCGCCAGGCACTCGCCTTCGCGTCCTTCATCGAAGAGGATGCAGGTCTGCCCGGCCTCGGCGTCCGCCTCGTCGAAGCAGGCCAGCTCGATGCGGCAGCTGTCCTGGACCCCGGGATCGGAGCTGTCGAGCTGGTCACGGACCTGCTCGCAGTCCTCGGCCCCGCAGGTGCAGAGATAGTCGGCGTACTCGTCGCAAGGGTTCTCGACGACGCCATCGATGCACGCCATCGCTCCGAGAAGGATCCACCACGCCCGCATGCGCCCTCCAGGGTCGGCTCGTTCGACGCCGGCATGGACGCGCGTCCCCCGCCGGCCCTTCGATGCGCCGGAGACTAGCGGATCGTGCGCCCGGGGCGGCGTGGGTTAGGGGCCGCCCGCTCCGAGGAGGCCCCGTGAGTGAGCCTGCAACCGACGCCATCGCCCTGGAGGTCCGGGGCCTGACCCGCCGCTACGGCGGCCTGGTGGCGGTGGACGATCTGGACCTGACGGTGCAGCCCGGCGACATCTACGGCTTCCTCGGCCCCAACGGCGCCGGCAAGACCACCGCCATGCGCTGCATGGTCGGGCTCATCCGCCGGGACGCGGGCCGGGTCCGGATCTTCGGCGAGTCGGAGCTCACCCGGGCCCGGCGCCACCTGGGCGCCATCATCGAGATCCCCGCCTTCCACGGCTGGACCAGCGCCCGGGCCAACCTGCGGTGGGCCTGCGCCTACGCCGGCCTGCCTCGGGACCGCTGGGGGCCGGAGATCGAGCGGGTCCTCGAGCGGGTCGGCCTCACCGACCGGGCCGGCGACCGGGTCCGCACCTACAGCCTCGGCATGAAGCAGCGCCTGGGCATCGCCCGGGCCCTGCTCGGCAACCCGCGGCTGCTCATGCTCGACGAGCCCACCAACGGCCTGGATCCCAAGGGCATGCGCGAGGTCCGCGACCTCATCAAGAGCCTGGCCCTCCACGAGCGGATCACCATCTTCGTCTCGAGCCACCTCCTCGCCGAGGTCCAGGCCATGGCCACCCGGGTGGGCATCATCCAGAAGGGCCGCCTCCGGGCCGAGGGCGACCTGGACGAGCTTCTCGACAAGGCCGACGGGCAGGTCCGGGTGCGGGTCCGGGCCACCGATCCGGGCGCGCTGCGGCGGGCACTGGAGCGCATCGAGGGGGTGTCCTTCGACACCGAGGCCGATCCCGAGGCCCCCGAGGTCCTGGTGGTCTGCCAGGGGCTCGACGTGCCCCGCCTGAACCGCACCCTGGTCGAGCGGGAGGTCCCGGTCGAGGCGCTGATCCCGGTCCGCAGCACCCTCGAGGACGTCTTCCTGGAGGTCACCCGATGAGCCCCGCCCACGCCCTCGCCGTCTACCAGGCCGAGACCGAGCGCCTCTTCCGCCGCGCCACCGCCATCGCCGGGCTGGTGCTGGCCGGGGTGTTCGGCCTCATCGGTCCGCTGGGGGTCCTGCTGGTCAACACCTTCATCATCTCCCCGGGCCGCGACTACCTGGTCGACGAGATGGCCGCCCAGGGCCAGGCCACCCAGGACATCGACTTCGAGGCCATGGGCGCGGGCTTCCTCACCTGGTCCGAGTCGGTCTACACGACCTACTACGGGCGGAACCTGATGTTCCTGCCCATCCTCATCTTCCTGCTCGGCGGCCTGTCGATGGCCTCCGAGTTCACCGCCCGCACCACCCGCGAGGACGTGCTCCGCCCCATGCCCCGGTGGGGAATCCTGCTGTGCAAGTGGGCGGCCCTGGTCACCTGGATCGTGGCGGCCAACGCCATCACCTCGGGGCTCTCCGGGCTGGGCGGGCTGGCGGTGGCCGGCGGCTTCTCCCTGGACGAGGGCGCCCTGCTCGGCGTCGACGAGATGGGCACCTGGGAGGCCGTCAAGGCGTACACCCTCTACATCTGGAACCCCCTGTCGGGGGCGGTGCAGATGGTCGGCTCCACCTTCCTCACCGATCTGGGCTTCGCCACCTTGGCCCTGGCCATCGCCGTCGCGACCCGCTCGGTGGCCGCCACCGTCGCCAGCCTGGTGATGGTCTTCGTCATCCAGCTCGGTGTGGCCATGGGCTTCGGGGTCCTCAACGCCCCCTTCGCCAAGCAGGCCCTCGAGATGCAGGCCCCGTGGCTGACCGAGGGCACCCGCGAGGCCGTGTTCGCGTGGGTCGAGTTCCTGAGCCGGTGGCAGCCCCCCTTCGTCATCGGCACCTGCAGCTTCTCTCCTGCCACCTGGGAGAGCTTCCTCACCCTCGGCACCCTCACGGTGCTGGCGCTCCTGGCGGGCATGCTGCGCTTCGAGACGATGGACGTGCCCTGAGCCCGAGGGCCGTCCCCGGTCCGGGTCAGTCGCCGCCCAGACCGCCGCGCAGGTCCCGCAGCCAGCCCAGCAGCTCCTCGGCACGCAGGGGCTTGTGGAAGACCCGATCGGCGCCCTCCAGCGCGGGGAGGTCGTCCACGTGGCCCGTCAGCATGGCCACCGGCGTCTCTGGAAAGCGCGCCTTCAGCTCGCCCAGGAGCTGTGGGCCGTCCACCCCGGGCATGGCCACGTCGAGGAGGACCACGTCGTGCGAGCCATCCGCCCGGGCCCGTCCCTCGGCCCCGTCGCCGGCCTCGTCGACCTCGATCCCGCGCCCCCGGAGCAGGCGGCACAGGGCGCTCCGGACCAGCGGCTCGTCGTCCACCACGAGCACCCGGAGGCGCGACAGATCCCCGGCCCGGCGCGGGGGAGGCCGGACCTCCTGGGGCGCATGGTCCACCCGGGGCAGGGTGAGGACGAAGGTGGTGCCCTCGTCGACGGCGCTGTCGATGTGGACCTGGCCGCCGAGCTCCTCCATGAGGGCGAACACCGAGGGCAGGCCCAGGCCGGTCCCGCGCCGGGGGCCCTTGGTGGTGAAGAAGGGCTCGCCCAGCCGGGCCCGGTCCTCGGCCGGCATGCCGGCGCCGTTGTCGGCGATGGTCAGCCGGGCGAGCCCGTCCTCGGCCTCGAGGCGGACCGTGATCCGGGGGTCCGGTCGACCCTCGAGGGCGTCGCGGGCGTTGATGAGCAGGTTCAGGACGATGTTCTGGAGGCGGCTGTCGCTGGCGCGCACCGACACCGGGACGGTGGGCAGCCGGATGTCCAGGTGCATGGCGGGGTCGAAGGTGCTCCGGCACAGGGCCGCCGAGGCCTGGAGGCTGTGCCGCAGGTCGACGACCACGAGCGCCTCGTCGGGCTCGCCCCGGGCCGAGGTCAGGAGCTGACGCACGAGCTGGGCGGCCCCCTCGGCGGCCTCGCGCGCGTCGCGGAGGGGGGCGGCGGCCACCTCGTCGACGTGCTCCAGGGCCAGCTCCAGGTTCGGGATGACCGCCGAGAGCATGTTGTTGAAGTTGTGCGCCACCCCGGCAGCGAGCTGGGAGAGGGTCTCCATCCGCTGGCTGCGCGCCAACCCCTCGGCCAGGGCCCGGCGGGCGGTGATGTCGAGGGCGAAGCCCGTCCATCGGATGGCCCCCTCGGAGACGTCGGGGCGGCCGTGGATGGCCAGCCACCGGACCGGCTGGCCCGGCATCCGGAAGGCCAGCTCCTCGACGAAGGCCTCGGGCGCCCCCGCCGCACCCCGCAGCCGCCGGCCCAGACGGCGACGATCGTCCAGCGCCAGGGCCTCCTCGATCCGGAGGGCGGTGGCCTGGACGTCCTCGGTCGAGAGTTCCATCGCCGCGACGAGTTGGCCGTCGACGAAGGTGAGCCGCGGGGCGCCTCCCGCGTCGACGCGCGCCTCGTAGACGAGCCCGGGGACAGCCGCGAGGATCCGGGCCAGGCGCGCCTCGTTGGCGGCCAGGCGGCGCTGGGTGTCCCGGAGGCGCGTCACGTCCATGAAGGTGGCCACCACCGGGCACGGGGGCACCGGCCGCCGACCCACCGGACGGGCCGACACCGCCAGCCACCGCCCGGGGCCGTCCTCGGGCTGTACGCCGAGCACCGTCCCGTCCACCGGGCGGCCGGTCGTGCGTGCGATCTCGGAGGGCACATGGGCCGGGTCGAGCGGCTCCCCCTCGCCGTCCACCAGCCTCCACCCGGGATCGAGGGGAAAGCGCCCGCGGAGTTGGGCGGCGCTCAGCCCCAGGACCCGGTGTGCGGCCGGGTTGGAGAGCTGGATGCGGCCCTCGGCGTCGTGGAACACGATGCCCTCGGCGGCGGCGGCGACGACCGAGGCGAACAGGGCCTCCCGCTCGGCCAGGCGGCGCTCGGTGGCCTCGCGCTCCGCCATCTCGGACCGCAGCTCCTCGACCGTCTCGGAGAGATCCCGGGTCCGTCGCTGGACCAGGGACTCCAGGTCGGCCTGGCGCTGACGGGCGGCCAGGTGCTCGCCGCTGATGTCGGTGAAGACGGTGATCACGCCCGTGATGGCCCCCCGGTCATCGCGCCGGGGCTCGGAGCTCACGAGCACCCAGCGACGGCCCGAGCCGTCCAGGGTGCGCACGCCCATGACCATGTCGCGGACGGCCTGGCCGGTGTCCATCACCCGGGCGGCGGGGTGGCGGTCGCCCGGGAGGGGATCGCCATCGGGCGTGATGGCGGCCCACTCGGGGTCGAGGGAGGAGCGGTCCTGCAGCTCGGCGGGGGGCGCGCCCAGCAGCCGTCCCGCGGCGTGGTTGCCGTAGAGGATGCGTAGCTCGGGGTCCTGGACCACCACGCCCACCGGCAGGTGGTGGAGCAGGTCCTCGTGCTCCGGGATGCCGGGAACGACCATCACGCCCTCCGCCGTCATGATAGGCCAGCGCGCCATCCTGGTAGGACCCATCTGGAGGAGACCATGCGCGTCACCATCACGGGTACGGACACGGAGATCGGGAAGTCCCTCACCACAGCTTGCCTGGCGGCGGCGGCCCGGTCCCGGGGCCGGGAGGTTCTGGCCCTGAAGCCCCTGGCCTCCGGTATCGAGCCCGGTACGCCCGGAGAGGATGCCACCCGGATCGCGCGCGCCGCGGGTCATGCCCCCCTCGTGCACGCCACCTATGCCCTGCCCATCTCGCCGCACCGGGCCCAGCTGCGGGAGGGGCGCAGCCTGGACCCGGACCGCCTGTGGGCGTGGCTCGACGGCCACCGGGCGGAGCTGGTCCTGGTGGAGGGTGCGGGGGGCTGGCGGGTGCCGCTGGGGGTGGGCCCGGACGGTTCGTGGTTCGAGGTGGTGGATCTGGCCCGACGGGTGGGGGGCCCGGTGGTGGTGGTGGCGGCCGACCGGCTCGGGGTGCTCAACCACACCCGGCTGACGGTGGAGGCCATCCGCCGCGACGGGCTCACCGTGGCCGGGGTGGTCCTCAACCGCCTGCCGGGCGGGGGGGACGACGCCTCCCGCGCCAGCAACCTGGAGGATCTCCGGGCCCTCCTCGATGTCCCCATCGCCACCCTGCCTGCCCTCGACCCCGACGACCACGAGGCCCTCGCCCGGGCCGGCGCGCCGGTCCTGGATGCGCTGGGCCTGGACCCGGGCGGCGCCCCCGAGACGTGCTAGTCTCCTGTCCCCGGCGTTCCTCGCCACCCCTCTCCCTCCGTGCCCCTCCCCGGGCGCCCCCTTCGCCCCC
>CAZPJM010000084.1:0-17073 GCA_964586865.1 uncultured Enterobacteriaceae bacterium | reverse complement strand
CGGGGCACCCTGGCCGTCGCCCGGGTCGGCGTGGGGCTGACGGTGGGCGAGGGGGCGCTGCAGGGGCGGGCGCGCGTGCGGTGGGCCCTGCGGCAGGGGCGGCTGGCGCGGGTGGCCCTGCGGGTGGCCGACACGGGCGAGGATCTGTCGGTGAGCGGGGCCAACGTGGCGGACTGGTCCCGTACGGGCGACCGGGTGGTGGTGGAGCTCCGCCGGCCGGTCGAGGGGGCCGTGACGGTGGAGCTGTCGTGGACGCGGCCCCTGGGCGATGGAGAGACGGACCGGGTCCCCGTGCCCCGCATCGCGCCCGAGGATGCCTTCCGCACCACCGCGGCCCTGCAGATCGCCCGGGATGCCGACCTGGAGATCCTGCCCCGGGTGGCGGGGTGGTCGCCGGTGGCGGCCTCGGAGCTGCCGCCCGTGGCCGAGGGGCTCGTCCGGGGCACCCCCACCGCCTCCTTCACCACGCCCCGCGTGGCCGGGGGCTACCTGGATCTCCTGCGCTTCGTCCCCGTCTCCGGGCCGCCGCTGGTGGTGGACGTGGCCTCGGTCCAGATCACCGCCAGCCTCGAGGGCCGCACCCTCACCCGCGCCCACTACACGGTGCGCAATGAGCAGGCCGCCTTCCTGCGCCTCACCCCGCCGCCGGGCGCCCGCATCGTGGGGATCCGGGTCCAGGACGCGCCGGTCACCCCCTCCCTCGACGGCGCCACCTGGCGGATCCCCCTGCCCCGCTCCCTCGAGACGGTGGACGGCCTCCTCGCCTTCCCCATCGAGGTGATCCTCCTCGGCGAGGGCACCCCGTGGGCGCGGCGGGCCGAGCGGGAGCTGCCCGTGCCGGCGGTGGATGCGCCCGTGGCGGTCCTGCGCACCACGGTCCACCTGCCCCGCGGCTGGATCCCCGAGCTGGAGCCCGGCGAGCACGGCGTGGTGGAGGCCTTCACCGAGGGTGAGGGGCTCGCCTACGGCTTCGGTCTCGGCGGCGCCGAAGAGGCCCGGGCGGACCGGCTGTGGCAGGAGGCCCAGGCGGCCTACATGCGCAATGCCTTCGACGAGGCCGACGGGCTGCTGGACCAGCTCGAGGGCCTGGGGGCCCGCAACGAGAACCTGGGGCGGCTGCGCAGCAACCTGGACGTGGTGCAGGGTCGGGGCGAGGCCTCCGGCGCCCTGGCCCGGCGGGTGAGGGACCAGGCGCGCAGCCGGGCCCTGGACGACTACCGGGAGCAGGCCGCGCTCCTGGAGGAGGCGGAGCGTCGGATGGCCGCCGGGGACTACGACGAGGCCGAGGCCGCCTATGGGCGGGCCGCCGCCCTCTCGGAGAAGCTCGACAAGGTGGAGCAGACCGAGTCGGTGGAGCAGGACCGGGTCGCCGAGGTGGCGCGGGCCAACGTGGTCGAGGCCCGGAAGAAGCGGAAGGTCCGCCGCGAGCTGGCGCTGCCGGATCCGGTCCGGGCCACCGCGACCGCCGAGGCCCTGGCCGCCGGGATCGTGGGGACCGGCGCGTCCACCCGGAGCGCCGAGCAGCAGGACCGCGAGATCCGGGAGATGCTCGGCGCGAGCCGGGGGGGCGGCCTGGCCGGGCTCGCGGCGGACGGCGGGGGGACGGAGGTCCGGGAGGAGGCGCCCCCCGCTGATGCCCCCGACGAGCCCGAGCCCGCCCCCACCGCCGACGCGGTGGAGAGCCTGGACGTGACCACCCGCGACGCGGTGGAGATCCTGGACGTGATCCCCTCCACCCTCGGCGTGGGGTCCCTGGCCGCCCCCACGGCCGCCGGCGGCAGGGTGCGGCTCGCCTCCGGGCGCCGCGCGGAGCGGCGTCGGGCCCGTGATGCGGCCGAGGCCGACAAGGCCCTCTCCGCGAAGGACGCCGCGGCCGCACCGGCCGATGGCTTCGCCGCCCTCCAGGTCACCGCCACCCGCCTCTCCGTCGTCGTGCCCGTCCTGGGCGAGACGCTCCGCTTCCAACACCTGCTCCTCCCCGCCGGGGCCGCCCACGCGGTCCACGTCGAGGCCAGGACCGATCGCGCAACCTTCCGGAGGATCCGATGATGCGACCCCCCCTCGCCGCAGCCGCGGCCCTGGCCCTCGGCCTGGCCTCCGCCCACGCCGCCGAGCCCGACCAGGTCACGATGACCCTCCGGGAGTTCCTGCAGCTCTACGAGAAGAGCCGGGATCGGGCCAAGCCCCCCGAGCCCGCCCCGAGGCCCTTCTCCCTGGCCTCGGCCCGCTACGACGGCGTCGTCCAGCTCGAGGACGGCACCCCCACCTCGGCGGTCTTCGAGGCGCGGCTCCGCCTCGACGTCCACAAGGCCGAAGGCTGGATCCGGGCGCCCCTCCTCACCCAGGAGGTGGCCCTCGAGTCGGCCACCCTCGACGGCCGACCCGCCCCCATCGTCCTCGAGGGCGGTGCCTACACCCTGGTCACCGACCGCAAGGGCTCGCTGGACCTGCGGCTCACCTTCGCCGTCCGGGTGGAGAACGCCGTCGGCGCCTCGTCCTTCTCGTTCCCACTGCTCCCCTCGGGCAGCACCGAGGTGGAGCTGGCGGTGCCGGTCGAGGAGGATCTGGACTTCACCATCGCCCAGGCGCGGCGGCTCACCGAGCGCCAGGAGCGGGGACGCCGGGTGGTGACCGCGACCCTGCCCCCTCGCGGCAACCTGGCGGTCCGCTGGCAGCGCCAGGTGCCCCAGGCCGCCCCCGAGCCCGAGGCCGATCGGGCCCGTGCACGGATCTACAGCGAGGTCTACACCCTGGCGACGGTGGGGGACGGGCTGGTGCGGGCCCAGACCACCATCGAGAGCACCATCCTCTTCGCGGGGGTGGACCGCTTCGCCTACACGCTGCCCGAGGGCATGACCTTGCTCGACGTGAGCGGCGCGGGGCTTCGGGACTGGACGCTGGGCGACGACAACACCCTGCTGGTGGAGCTCAACTACGCCGCCGAGGACCGCTACACCCTCTCCCTGGACATGGAGCGGGTGGTGGGGGAGGGCGACGCGCGGGTCGAGGCCCCGCTGGTGGTGCCCCGGGGCGTGGAGCGAAGCAAGGGGGCCCTCGGGGTGGCCGCCCGGGGCAACCTCGAGGTCAACGCGGGGGAGGTCTCGGGCGCCACCGTGGTGGACGTGCGGACCCTGCCCGCCGCCATCCTGGGGCGGACCAGCCAGCCGGTGCTCCTGGGCTACAAGTACCTGGGCACCGAGGCCAGCGTCCCCCTCGTCATCTCGGACCACGACGACGTGGACGTGCTGGTGACCCTGCTGGATCAGGCCGACGCCACCACCATGTTCACCCCCGACGGCCGGCGGCTGACCCGGGTGGGCTACGAGGTCCGGAACAACCGCCGCCAGTTCCTGCGGCTGGTCCTGCCCGAGGGGGCCGAGCTGTGGTCGGCGGCGGTGGCCGGTCGGTCGGTCCAGCCCGCCACCAGCGGCGGCGCCCTGCTCATCCCCCTCATCCGCTCCCAGACCCGGGGTGGCGGGCTCGCCAGCTTCGCCGTCGAGGTGGTCTACGTGGAGTCGGGCACGCCCGCCGGCGACAATGGCCGGGGCGTCTTCGCGGCGGCCCTGCCCCGGCCCGACGTGCCCACCACCTACGTCTCGTGGACCGTCTACGCCCCGGACGAGGCCAAGGTGAAGACCCGTCGCGCCGAGGGCACCATGGCCTTCGTGGAGGAGCTCTCCCGGCCGCTCGGCGTGGTCCGGGTGATGGAGATGCAGGCCCAGGCTCCGGCCCAGCAGGAGAGCGCCCGGGTGCAGGCCGATGCCGGCGCCCTCGGCGAGGGAGCGGCCCCGGTGCGGGTCCGGCTCCCCCTCGAGGGCCGGCCGTACTTCTTCGAGAAGCTGCTGGCCTTGGACGAGGGCCTGACCGTGTCCTTCCCCTACAAGGGCCTCGAGGACTGAGCCCCCGCGGGCGCCCTCACGGCGCCTCGGACCACCGGGCCACGGCCCGCGCGGTGCCGAAGCCGCCGTCGACGGGCAGGCGAACCCCGGAGAGCCACGCGGCTTCCTCCGAGAGCACGAAGGCCAGGACCGCCGCCACCTCGTCGGGGGTCCCGTGCCGCCCTGTGATGGCCTCGGCCGCGGCGATCCGATCCGCCCCCATGCTGGCGCGGAAGTCGTCGAGGATGGGGGTCTCGACGGGGCCCGGACTCACCACCACCGCCCGGAAGCCCTGCCTTACCCCGCGGGCGGCCAGGTGCTGGCCATAGAGGTCGAGCAGGTGCTTGCTGTCGTAGTAGGCCTGCCGGCCATCCCGACCGGCCGCCAGGGTCGAGGCGTCGGCGTCGGCCTGGCGCACCACCGCGCGGGCCTCCTCCTCGGTGCGGGAGCTGCGGTGGCTCGAGATGGACGAGACCAGGGCGATGGCCGCCCCCTCCACCAGGCGCGGCACCAGGGCCTCGGCCAGGGCGCGGGTGCCCACGTAGTTCACGTCCAGCACCGCCTCGGGGGGCGCGGTCCCCGGCACCCCGGCCACCAGGGCCACCCCGCCGAGGCGGGACGGCAGGGCCTTAACGGCGGCCCGCCGGGAGTCGGGGTCGCGCAGGTCGCACGGGATGGCGTGGACCCCGGGGAGGTCCAGCGGGGCCCGGTCGAGGGCGAAGACCTCGTGCTGGCGGTGCAGGCGGTGGGCGAGGGCCCGGCCGATGCCCGAGGCGGCCCCGGTGACCACGACCGGTGCGTTCACGCCACCCTCGCCGGCAGGGCCGAGACCCCGCGGAACCAGTTGGAGGGCACGCGGGTGGCGGGGGCCAGGCGCTCGAGGGTGTCGTAGCGCTTCATGAGCTCCTCGTAGAAGACCTTGACCTCGAGGCGGGCCAGGTGGGCGCCCAGGCAGAAGTGGATCCCCTGGCCGAAGCCCAGGTGCGGGTTGGGGTGCCGGTCCAGCACCAGCTCGTCCGCGCGCTCGAAGGCGGTCTCGTCCCGGTTGGCGGCCGCGAAGAAGAGCACGAGCTTGTCGCCGGCGGCGATGGGGGTGCCGTCGAGCGCGGTGTCCTCGGTGGCGGTGCGGCGCATGTGGATCACCGGGCTGACCCAGCGGACGAACTCCTCGATGGCCACGTCCAGGCGGCTCGGGTCCTCGCGGAGCCAGGCGTAGGCCTCCGGGCGCTGGCACAGCTCGTGGAAGGAGCCCGAGAGCAGGTTCCGGGTGGTCTCGTTGCCCGCGATGGTGAGGAGGACGAAGTAGGCGTCGAGCTGCTCCTGATCGAGCTGGCGCCCGCCGGTGAAGCGGCCGTGGACCAGCACCGAGGTGAGGTCGTCCTGCGGGTCCTCCCGGCGGGCGGCGGCCAGGCCGCGGTAGTGCTCGAAGAGCTCGGTGCGGGCCGCCTTCTGGACCGCCTCGTCGCTGCCGGTCATGGCGTTCGTCCACTCGACCAGCTTGGGCCACATGGGCTCCTCGACCCCGAGCAGCTTGCCCAGGACGGTCATGGGCAGGGGGACGGCCACCTGATCCACGAAGTCGAAGGGCTCTCCCGGGTCCACCCGGTCGAGGAGATCCCCGACGATGGCGCGGACCGGGGCCTCCCAGTGCTTCAGGCGGCGGGAGCGGAACGCCGGGTTCACCGCGGCGCGGAGCTCGGTGTGCTCGGGCGGGTCGGCGTTGTGGAGGCTGGGGCGGCCCTTGCCCTCGGCGCGCTTGTCGGGGATCTGCGTGCCCTTGCCGCTGATGAACAGGGTGGGACGCTTGAGCACCTCGCTGACCTCGGCGTAGCGGGTGAGGGCCCAGAAGCCCTGCCCGCCGGGCTCCGGGTTCCAGTGGACCGGATCGTCGCGCCGGAGCAGGGCATAGAGCTCGTGCTCCCGGTCCTCGGCGAAGGGGGTGGGGTCCAGCAGGTCGATGTCCTGGGCCTTCATGGGGCCTCCTGGGGTGCCTGGAAGAGGGTCGCGTACCAGATGTGGGCGCAGGCCCGGCCGAGGGCGTCGATCTCCTCGGGGCGGGGCTGCCGCGGGGCCAGGGCGATGTGCACGTAGGCGAGCTGTTCGGTCAGGGCACCGAGGCCCTCGGCCACGAGGCGCGGTTCGGCCGGGGCCGGGATGCGGCCGTCGGCGACCAGGCGCTCGATCCAGCGGGTGACGCGGTCGACGAAGGGCTGCCGCTCCTCCAGCCAGGCCTGGCGGAAGCCGGCGGTGTCCAGGGCGACGGCCTCGCGAACCACGGCGAACAGGCGCCGGTCGAGGGCGTAGGTGGAGAAGAAGCGGGTGCTCACCTCGACGAGGCGGGCGTGCTCGTCGCCGGTGATGGGCACCCCCCGGCTGGCGGCGCGCAGGGCCTCCATCTTGGGGCGGAGGACCGCGACCAGCGCGTCCTCCTTGTTGTCGAAGTAGCGGTAGAAGGCGCCGTGGGAGAGGTCGGCGAAGCGGACGATGTCCGTCACCCGGGTGCCCGTGAAGCCGTACTCGGCGAAGGCGCGGCTGGCGGCCTCGAGGAGGCGCTCCCGGGTCGCCCGGCCGCGGGGCGTGAGGCCCCCGCCGTCCTCGGCGGGGTCGACGGTGTCGGGGCGTGGGGCGTTGGCTTCCGGTCGGACTGGCGGCATGGGGGCTCCGGCAGGACATCGATGTATCGCGCGTCACCGAAGCGTCATGAAGAGGCTGCCGGGGCGCCTCGGGGCTTTCCATCGACGCCACGAGTTTATGAAGATGTGACGCGCGTGTCACATCCTTTTTCGCCTGGAGGCGGCTGATGGAACTCGAGTGGATCGTCGACAACGAGGTGAGCGAGACGTACCCCATCTACACCCGGGCGAACGTGGGTGAGGTCTTTCCCGACGTCGTCATGCCGTTCTCCTGGACCATGTGGGGCACCCCCATCTCCGAGCCCGGCTGGCAGGCCGCCCTGGTCCGCCTGGGGGCCTTCGACCAGTCCGAGTTCCCCGAAGGTGAGATGAGCGTCATCGGCGTCTTCGGCGGCTACTGCTACCTGAGCGTGTCGGCGAGCCGTATCTTCGGGGAGCGCACCCCTGGCCTCTCGGCCGAGGCCATCGACGCCAGCTTCTTCGGGGGCCATCCGGACGTGCCTCCCTACGAGCCCGGTCCCAACGACAAGAGCGAGCGTCACCTCGAGCAGATGGGGGCCACCATCGGCGAGATCCTCACCGCCGAGGACCTCCCCGACCTCCGGGAGCACCGCGAGCACATGCGCCGCCTCCGGGACGAGCGCCCCGACCTGACGAAGTTCTCGGACCAGGAGCTCGTGGACCGGGCCCGGGCCATCTACAAGGAGTGGTTCCCCACCCTGTGGACCCGCCACATCGAGATGACCTACCGCTGCCAGATCCCGCCGGGGGCCATCACCCAGATCTGCACCGCCGTGAACCGGCCCGATGCCATCATCGCCGTCCTGGGCGGCCTGGGGGATGTGGACTCGGCGGGCCCGGCCAACCGTCTGTGGGAGCTCTCGCGCACCGTGCGGTCCAGCCCGACCCTCACCTCCCTGTTCGACCAGGGCATCGACGGGCTGATGGACCGCCTGCGCGGCAGTGGTGACGCTGACGTCACCTCCTTCATGAGGGCCTTCGACGACATGGTCCACGAGTTCGGCTCCCGCGGGCCCAACGAGTGGGAGATGGCCTCCCGGACCTGGGGCGTGGCCCCCGAGAAGCCGCTGGCCGCCATCGACCGCATGCGCCTGGCCGGCGAGGACGCCGCCCCCGCCACCCGCCACGCCGCGCTGGTGGAGGCCCGCGAGCAGGCCACCGCCGAGGTCGCCGCCCTCCTCGAGGGCGATCCCGAGACCCAGGGCACCTTCCTGGCCGCGGTGCGGGCGGCTGGCCTGCACCTGGCCGGGCGCGAGCGCACCAAGTCCAACTGCGCGATGATGGTGCACGAGGCGCGCCTTTGCATGTGGGAGCTGGGTCGGCGCCTGGTCGAGCGCGGCCAGCTCGAGGCCCCCCACCACTGGGCCTACATCACCGACGACGAGATGGACGCCTTCGTCGCCGACCCGGCGGCCTTCGGGGACACCATCGCCGAGCGCGTGGCCAGGGCGACGCGCCTCGAGGCGCTGGTGCCGCCGTTCATCATCAATGGCAGGCGCATCCCCTCGTCGGAGTGGCGGCGGCGCGACGATGTCTCGCCGGACATCGCCGGCGCGGGCGACCAGGTGGCCGGGCTCCCGGGCTGCCCCGGCACCGCCACCGGGCGGGCCCGGGTGGTCATGGACCCGGCCGAGCCCGGGGATCTCCAGCCCGGCGACATCCTGATCGCCCCCTCCACCGACCCGTCCTGGACGCCGCTCTTCACCGCCGTGGACGGCATCGTGGTCGATGTGGGCGCGCCCATCAGCCACGCCACCATCGTCTCGCGCGAGCTCGGCAAGCCGTGCGTCATCTCGGCCACCGACGCCACCGCCCGCATCCCCGACGGCGCCCGCATCGAGATCGACGGGGGCACCGGGCAGGTCAAGGTCCTCGAGGTCCCTGCGTGATCTTCGGCTTCGAGCACGACCACGGGCTGGAGCGCGGCGCCCTCAAGCAGCTCCTCGGGGGCAAGGGCGCCGGGCTCCACACCATGACCCGGCGGCTGGGCCTCCCCGTGCCGCCGGGCTTCACCCTGGCCGCGCCGCTGTGTGCCCGCTTCCGGGCCGGTGAGGACGTGGTCGCCGAGCACGCCGGAGAGGTCTCGGAGCACCTCGCCCGGGTCGAGGAGGCGCTCGGCCGCCGTCTCGGCGACCCGGAGAATCCCCTCCTGCTCTCGGTGCGGTCCGGCGCGGCGGTCTCCATGCCCGGCATGATGGACACGGTCCTGAATGTGGGCCTGACGACGGCGGCCGTGGAGGGATTGGCCCGACGGACGGGCAGTCCCCGCTTCGCCCTCGACAGCCGGCGGCGCTTCCTGGCCATGTACGGGGTCAGCGTCCTCGGCGTGGAGGAGGCCGCGGTGAAGGAGGCCGCCGCGTTGCCCGAGGACGCCGACGAGCGCGACCTGGAGGCGGCGGTCCAGACCCTCGGCACCCTGCTCGAGGCCCGGGCCGGGGGCGTGCCGGACGACGCCCGCGCCCAGCTCGACCAGGCCATCCGGGCGGTCTTCGCCTCGTGGGAGAGCCCGCGCGCGCGCCACTACCGACGCATCGAGGGCATCGACGCCGACCTGGGCACCGCGGTCACCGTGCAGGCCATGGTCTTCGGCAACCTGGACGAGCACTCCGGCACCGGCGTGGCCTTCACCCGCGACCCGTCCACCGGCGAGGCGGTCCCCTTCGGCGACTTCCTGTTCCGCGCCCAGGGCGAGGACGTGGTGGCCGGCGGGCACCGCACCCTGCCCCTGGCCGATCTCGGGCGGGAGCTCCCGGCGGTCTGGGAGGAGCTGCGGCGGTGCTTCCGGGTGCTGGAGCACCACTACCGCGACCTCTGCGACATCGAGTTCACGGTCGAGTCGGGCCGGCTGTGGCTGCTGCAGACCCGGGTCGGCAAGCGGAGCCCGCTGGCGGCGGTGCGCTGCGCGGTCGAGATGGCCGAGGATCCCGACTTCCCCCTCGGCCGCGCCGAGGCCCTGGCCCGGGTGCCCGCCTCCACCGTCGAGGCCGCCCGGGCCCAGCTCTCCGAGCTCTCGGCCCAGGCCGAGCTCACCCGGGGCCTGGGGGTCTCGCCGGGCATCGCCACGGGTCGGGTGGTCTTCGACCCCGACGCCGCCATCGTGGCCGTCGAGTCGGGCGACGAGGTGATCCTGGTCCGGCGGGAGACCTCCCCGGCCGATGTGCACGGCATGCAGGTCGCCAACGGGATCCTCACCACCGTGGGGGGCCTGGTGAGCCACGCGGCGGTGGTGGCCCGGGCGTGGGGGATCCCCGCGGTCTGCGGCGCCTCGGCCGTCGAGCTCACCCCCGGCGCCCTGCGCGTCGGCGACGTGGTCGTCCGGGAGGGCGACACCATCACCCTGGACGGGGGCACCGGTGCGGTGCTCCTCGGCCGTGCGGAGGCCCGGGCGCGCTCGGACACCTTCGTGGACACCCTCGCGCAGTGGCACTCCGAGGCGGAGGCGGCGCGAACCCAACTCGAGAACCAGGAAGGAGGACCTCATGGGGCAGCTGGATGAGAAGGTCGCGTTCGTGACGGGAGCGACGGGCGACATCGGACAGGCGATCACGAAGCTCTTCGTGGCCGAGGGGGCGAAGGTCTTCGCCACCGGTCGCAACGCGACCATCCTGGCGCAGATCAAGGAGGCTCACGGCGACGCGGTACACATCCACGTCGCCGACGTGACCGACTTCGACTCCATCAAGGGGGCGGTGGACGCCTGCGTCGGGGAGTTCGGCGGCCTCGACGTGGTGGTGGCCAACGCGGGCACCGAGGGCAAGCTCGCCCCCATCATCGCGGTGGACGAGGAGGTCTTCGACCAGGTCATCAACGTGAACGTCAAGGGGACCTTCAACACCATCAAGGCGGCCTACGGCAAGCTCGCCGAGCAGGGCCACGGCAGCGTCATCACCCTGACCAGCGTGGCCGGGGTCATCGGCCTGCCCGGCATGGCGCCCTACGTCACGAGCAAGCACGCCATCGTGGGCCTGACCAAGTCCCTGGCTCTCGAGCTGGCGAGCAAGGGCGTGCGGGCCAATGCCATCGCGCCCTCCCCGGTCGAGAGCCGGATGATGCGCTCCATCGAGGAGATGACCGCCCCGGGGGCCGCCGACGCCGCCAAGGAGCGCTACACCTCGATGATCCCGGCCGGTCGCTACGCCAACAACGAGGACGTGGCCAACACGGCGCTCTTCCTGGCCAGCGACGCCTCGGGCTTCTGCACCGGCGGCGTCTACCCGGTGGACGGGGCCTTCCTGGCCATCTGAGACGACCGGGCGGGGCGCGCTCCACGGAGGCCCCGCCCGCGTCGCTACCAGTGGGTCCGCAGCCGGTCCTCCAGGTGGGGGCCGGAGTTGAAGCGGTACAGCACCCAGCGGCCGTCCTGCTGACGGAAGCTGGCGAAGTGGGTGGACCAGGTGCAGAAGACCAGGTCGGCCATGGGCTCGTCGTCGGCCCCGAGCAGGGCGCCCACGACGCCGCCGATGAGCCCCCCCGAGGTGTGGGCCACCACGTGCTCCCCGGTGGCCTCGGCCGCCAGCCCGTCCAGGATGCCGGCGGCGCGGGCGCGGAAGTCGGGCCAGTCCTCGATGTCCGGGACGATGTCCTCCCGCACGATCCAGCGCCGCACCGACTCGCGGAAGAGCCGGAAGACCACGTCCTTGGAGGCGGTGTGGGCCAGGACCCCCCGGGCGTCCTCCTGCAGGGGGCCGCCCTCGGCCCAGCGGGCGAGGGCCGCGCCCAGGACCTCCTTGGCATGGGCCTCCTCGAGGCGCGGCTCGGGGCGGGCCGGTGGCAGGGAGAGGCCGGCCCGTGCCGCGGCCTGGCGGGAGAGGGCCTCGGTCTGGACGTGACGATCCAGGGGGCCCACCACCACGTCGCTGGGGGTCAGGCCCGATCGGGCCCACCACGCCCCCAGGGCGCGGGCCTGGGCCTGGCCGGTCTCGGTCAGGTCCCGGTAGGCGGCCTTGCCCCAGGCGGTCTGCCCGTGGCGGACGAGGTCGATGCGCATCAGGCCTCCCAGGGCGGCGTGCCCGGGTCGTGGAAGGGGGTGTGGTCGCGGGCGCGGCGGCGCAGGTCGTCGGTGGGGGCGAAGCGGTCGCCGTGGGCCTCGTGGAGGGTCTCCAGGCGCTCCAGCAGGCGGGCCGGACCCAGGGTGTCGGCGTGGCTCACCGGCCCGCCGAGCGCCGCGGGGAAGCCCCACCCGAAGACCCCGCCCAGGTCGGCATCGCGGGGGCGGCGCACCCGGCCGGCCTCGAGGAGGCGCAGGGCGTCGGCCACCTGGGCCAGGATCAGCCGCTCGGCCAGGGCCCCGACCGGGGCATCGGCCCGGGTGGACGCCGGCAGGCCCCCCCAGGGGCGGGGTCCCTCGGCGGTCCAGTCGTAGAAGCCGCCCCCGCCCTTGCGGCCGGTGCGGCCGTGCTCGTCGACCAGGTGGCGCAGGAGGGGGCCCTGGGCGGCCGGGACCCAGTCCTCCGGATCGGCCTCGGCGGCGGCCAGGACATGGCGCATCACGTCCAAGCCCACGATGTCGGCGAGCTGGAGGGGGGGGACGGGCATCCCGGCGTGGCGGCCCGCCGCCTCGATGAGGGGGAGGGGCAGGCCCTCGTCCAGCATGGCGAAGGCCTCGGTCAGGTAGGCGTTGAAGACCCGGGTGGTGTAGAAGCCGCGTCCATCGCCCACCACGATGGGGACCTTGCGGAGGATCCGGCACAGGTCCAGGCCGGCGGCCAGGGTGGGCGCGTCGGTGCGGCTGGCTTGGATGACCTCCACGAGCTTCATCCGGTCCACCGGGCTGAAGAAGTGGAGCCCCACGAGGCGCGCGGGGTGGGCCAGGTCCCGGGCGAGCGCGCCGAGCGGCAGGCTGCTCGTGTTGGTGGCCAGGGGGATGTGGGGGCCGAGCACCGCCTCGAGGCGGCCCAGCAGCTCCCGCTTGGCGTCCACATCCTCGACGATGGCCTCGAGCACCAGATCCGAACCGGCCAGGGCCGTCACGTCGGCGGCGGGCTGGATGCGGCCGAGGGCGGCGTCCCGGTCCTCGGCCGAGAGGCGCCCGCGGGAGACGGCCCGATCCAGGCGCTTCCGGGCCGCCTCCCGGGCCGCCTCGGCCTGGTCGAGGGCCACGTCCACCACCACCACGCGCAGCCCGGCCATGGCGCAGACCTGGGCCACGCCCGCCCCCATGAGGCCGCCCCCGACGATGCCGATTCGCTCCAGCCGGGTGGCGGGTCGCTCGGGGCGGTCGGGGGCACGTCGGGCACGGCGCAGGCCGAAGAAGGTCGTACGCAGCACGTTCCGGGCCGCCGGGTGCCGGAGCAGGTCCAGGAAGTGGCGCCGCTCCCGGGCCAGGCCTCCGTCCAGGCTGGCCGGCAGCCCCTCGTAGACGCACCGGAGGATGGCGCGCCGGGCTGACACCGCCGGGGGATCCTGGGAGAGCACCCGGGCGTTCCAGCCCGTGAACAGGGCGTGGTGCTCGGCGCTGTTGGGCTGGGCGCCGGGCGGACGGAAGCCGCGGCGATCCCAGGGCTGCGTCGCCTCGGCATCGGCGAGGAGCCGCTCGCGCAGGAGGACGCGGGCCTGCTCGGGGGTGGGGGCGGCGTCGTCCACCAGCCCCAGCTCGACGGCCCGGGCCACGCCGACAGGCTTGCCGCCCAGCATCAGATCGAGCGCCGGGCCGGCGCCCACCAGGCGGGGCAGGCGCTGGGTGCCGCCGGCGCCGGGGAGGAGCTGCAGCGTGACCTCGGGCAGCCCCAGGCGGGTCCCCGGGCGATCCACGGCCACCCGGTGGTGGCAGGCCAGGCAGACCTCCAGGCCCCCGCCGAGGGCCTGGCCGTCGATGACCACGCCGACGGGCTTGCCACCCGTCTCCATCCGCCGGAGCACGTCGCCGAGCCGGCGGGCCCGGGATGCGGTGCCCTCGGCATCGGGGCCCAGCCAGGTCCAGATCTCCTGGAGGTCGGCGCCCACCAGCAGGTCACCGCGCTCGGAGCGGAGCAGGATGCCCCGGACCGCCTCGTCGGCCAGGGCGGCCTCCACGGCCTCCGAGAGCGCCTCCACCAGCCCGGTGTCCAGCACGTTGAAGGGCCGGTCCTCCAGGTCGATGACCAGGTCGAGCAGGCCGTCTTCGTCGCGTTCGGTCCGGATCATCACGCCTCCACGCGCTCGAGGATGGTGGCCGTGCCCATGCCCGCGCCCACGCACAGGGTCACGAGCCCGGTGCGCAGGTCCCGACGCTCCAGCTCGTCGAGCAGGGTGCCCAGCAGGATGGCGCCCGTGGCCCCGAGGGGGTGTCCCATGGCGATGGCGCCCCCGTTCACGTTGACCACCTCCTCCGAGAGCCCCAGGTCGGCCATCACCTGCAGGACCACCGCGGCGAAGGCCTCGTTGATCTCCCACAGGTCGATGTCGTCGGGGGTCATCCCCGCCCGCTCCAGCGCCCGGCGGGCGGCCGGGGCCGGCCCGGTGAGCATGATGGTGGGCTCGCTGCCCACGCTGGCGAAGGCGCGGATGCGGGCCCGGGGGGTGAGGCCGTGGCGCTCCTCGGCCGCGCGGCTGCCCACCAGCACCGCCGCCGCGCCGTCGGCGATGGCCGAGCTGTTGCCGGCGTGATGGACGTGCTCGATGGCCGCGACCTGCGGGTAGCGGCGCAGGGCCACCGCGTCGTAGCCCTGGGCCCCCAGCCGGGCGAAGCTCGGGCGGAGCCGCGCCAGCCCCTCGGGCGTCGTGTCGGGGCGGATGACCTCGTCGTGGTCCAGCAGCAGGGTGCCGTCGTCGTCGTGGATCGGGATCAGCGACCTCCGGAAGTGGCCCGCCTCCCGGGCGGCGGCCGCGCGCTGCTGGCTCCGGGCGCCGAAGTGGTCCACGTCGTCGCGGGAGAAGCCGTGGAGGGTCGCCACCAGATCGGCGCCGATCCCCTGGGGCACGAACAGGGTGGGCTCGGCCACCGTGGGATCGGCCGACCAGCCCCCGCCGCCCGCCCCCATGGCCACGCGGCTCATGCTCTCGACCCCGCCGGCGACCACCAGATCGTTCATGCCGGCGGCGACGGTGGCCCCGGCCAGGTTGCAGGCCACGAGCCCGGAGCTGCAGAAGCGGTTGAGCTGCACCCCCGGCACCGTCAGGTCGTAGCCGGCGAGGAGTGCGCCGACCCGGCCCACGTTGGCCCCCTGCTCGCCCACCGGCTCCACGCAGCCCATCACCACGTCGTCGATGGCGTCGGCGGGCAGCTCCGCCCGGTCCCGCACCGCCCGCAGGACCGCGGCCAGGAGGTGGAGGGCCGGGGTCCCCTCGAGGGAGCCCCGGCGGTGGCGGCCTCGGGGGGTCCGTACGGCATCGTAGATGTAGACGTCGTCCATCGGCTCCCTCACAGGTCCAGGACCAGGCGCGGCGTGCGGGCCCGCGAGCAGCACACGGTCATGCGGTCGTTGGCGGCGCGCTCCTCGGGGGTGAGGACCTGGTCGCGGTGGTCCGGCACCCCCTCGAGCACCGGGGTGATGCAGGTGCCGCACATGCCGGCCTCGCAGGACATGGGGACGAAGATCCCCACGTCCTCGAGGGCCTCGGCGATGGTCAGGTCGGACGGCACCTGGACGGTGCGGCCGGTCCTGGCCAGGACCACCTCGATGGGCTGGTCCTCGGCCCGGGGCACCACCGAGAAGGACTCGAGGTGCAGGGCCTCCTCGTCCCAGCCGTTGGCCCGGGCCGCCGCGAGCACCGCGTCCATGAAGCCGGAGGGGCCGCAGGTGTAGAGGTGGCCACCCGGGATGGGCAGGGTGGCCGCGGCCAGGTCGAGGGAGGGGCCGGCGTCGCTGTCCACGTGGAGGTGCACCGCGTCGGCGAAGGGTGCGCCCCGGAGCTCGTCCAGGAAGGCGGCCCGATCCTGGCTGCGGACGGCGTAGTGGAAGGTGAAGGGGCGGCCCAGGCCGTGCAGGCGCCAGGCCATCGAGAGCAGGGGGGTGACCCCGATGCCCCCGGCGAAGAAGACGCTGTGGGCGGCGTCCTCCTGGAGGGGGAAGCGGTTGCGCGGCGTGCCGATCTCGACGATGTCGCCCTCGTCGAAGCGGTCCACCAGGGCCATGGAGCCGCCCCGGCCGCCCGCCTCGCGCAGGACGCCGAGCCGGTAGCGGGTGGCGCCCTCCGGCGGGTTGGCCAGGCTGTACTGACGGATGAGCCCCGGACCCAGGTGCACGTCCAGGTGGGCCCCGGCGGTGAACGGAGGCAGGGGACCGCCCCCGGCCTCCTCGAGCCAGTAGCCGTAGATGTCGGTGGCGAGCCGCGTCTTCTCGACGACGCGGGCGCGATGGGTGGGGGCGCTCACGGTGCCTCCTCGGGGATCAGGACGGTGCGCAGCTCGAGCCAGGCGGACAGGCCCTCGGGGCCGAGCTCGCGGCCCACGCCGCTGGCCCGCATGCCGCCGAAGGGGCTGCCCCAGTCCAGGATGCGCTTGGTGTTCAGGCCCACGGTGCCGGTGCGCAGCCGCCGGGCGACGGCCACGCCGCGCTCCGGATCCGACGTCCACACCGAGCCCGACAGGCCATAGGGGGAGTCATTGGCGATGGCGACGGCCTCGTCGAGGGTCTCGTACTCGAGCAGGGTGATCACCGGCCCGAAGACCTCCTCGCGGGCGATGGCGGCCTGGTTGTCGACCCCGTCCACCAGGGTGGGGGCCACGAACCAGCCCCGGTCCCGACCCTCCGGCGCCCCCCCGCCGACCAGGCAGCGCGCCCCGTCGGCGCGGGCCCGCTCCAGGTGCCCGAGCACCCGGTCCCGCTGGACCGCGCTCACCAGGGGGCCCACGTCGGTCTCGTGGTCCGAGGGGTCCCCCACGCGCAGTCCGGCGAAGGACGCCACCAGCCAGTCCCGGAGCTCGCCGGCCCGGTGCCGCGGCAGGAGCACCCGGGTCTGGGCCCCGCAGACCTGGCCGTTGTTCTGCAGGGTGGCCAGGAAGAGCTGCTCGCGGACCGCGTCCAGATCGACATCGTCCAGGACCACGGCGGCGGACTTGCCCCCGAGCTCGAGGGTCACCCGGGCGAAGCGCTCCGCACAGGCCCGGGCCACGGCCCGCCCGGCGGCGGTGGAGCCGGTGAAGCTCACCTTGTCGACCTTCGGGTGGGCCACCAGGTGGATGCCCACGTCGCGATCGGCGGGGAGGACCGAGACGGCGCCCGGGGGCAGGTCCAGCGAGGCGGCGAGCTCGCCCAGGACGAAGCCGTCCAGGGCGGTCTCGGGGGAGGGCTTGAGGATGAGGGGGCAGCCCGCCGCCAGGGCCGGGCCCAGCTTCATGCAGGCGAGGAAGAGGGGGACGTTCCAGGGCACGATGCCGGCGCCCACGCCCACCGGCACCCGCTGGACCAGGGTGCGACCGCCCCGCAGGCCCACCCGGGGCTCCTCGAAGGCGAAGGACTCGGCCAGATCGGCGCAGGCGCGCAGGAGGGCCACCGCCGAGTGGACCTGGAGCTTCTCGCTCTGGGCGGCCGGGCAGCCGTTCTGCCGGGTGAGCGTGATGGCCAGCCCGGGGGCCCGGGCCTCGAGGGCATCGGCGAGGTCCCGGAGGGCCCGGGCCCTCC
>CAZPJM010000083.1:0-17075 GCA_964586865.1 uncultured Enterobacteriaceae bacterium | reverse complement strand
CGTGCGACACTGGCCCGAAGAGGGGCTGGGCGTCCCCCCGTCAGTCCGACGGGTTGCCGCACAGGAGCCGCTCGGCGTCGCCGTCGAAGAGGGCGGGCCCCATGGCCCCGGCCAGGGCGGCGCGGCTGGTGACACCCAGGGTCTCGTAGCAGCGACGGAGGTGGACCTTGATGGTCTCGATGCTGATCCCCAGGGCGCTCGCGGCCTCTCGGTTGGTGGCGCCCAAGGCAGCGAGGCGGGCGACCTGGTACTGGCGCTGGGTGAGGCGATGCCGGGCCTCGAGCGGGAGCGGCTGGGTCGGATGGAGGCGCACCAGGCGCGTGGCGGGCCCGGACCCCTCCAGAGGGACCAGCTCGGGGACGATGCCCAAGACCGAGCGCCCGAGGGGCCAGCCGCCGGCATCGACCACGAGCCGCAGGGCGCGACGGATGGGGCTCCGGGCGAGCAGGGGCCGCGCCGTGGGAGCATGGTAGCGAACCCGACCTTCGCGGTCGCAGACGACGGGGGTGGTTCGGGCGAGCAGAGATGGGGGATGCGCCTGGTGCAGGAGCTGCCCGAGCTGCTGCCGGTGTCGGTCCACGTGCTCCTGGAGCAGCGCCGGGACCTGCCGGGCGGAGGCGTGACCCAGCCACAGCCACCCGACGGGATGCTCACGATGGGGGAGGGGTGCCAGGACCTGGCAGGTCGGGCCGCCCGGGGCGGCGAGGGCAGGGTGCAGGCGGGACGCCTCGAGGAGCCAGGCTTCCCGCGCGCTGCGGGCCAGGATCTCGACCGGGCTCGGGCCCGCGAGGGCCAGCCGCGACCACCAGCCGGACAGGGCGTCGACCGGCACGCCCGACGTCTCGACCCGGTCGACCACGAGGGCGCTGTCGTGGATCCGGGTGGTGAAGAGGGCGCCGGCCCAGCCCGTCGGGAGGTCGCCCAAGAGGCCCATGGCCGCGAGGAGCGGGTCGGCCGGCGCGCGGCGAGGCGGATCGGCCGGGGTGAGGGCGGTCGAGACCTCGGCTGGATGGGTGTCCTGCATGATGTGTCCTCCCCGAAGCGCGAGAGGGGGGCGGTCGGTGCGCCCGTGCCGTGGGGCGGATCTCCGGCCGGCCCGCCGGACAACCCCGACGGGGCCGACCGGAGCGGTGGGCACCGTGACGGGTTCGACAACGCAACCAACAGCCCCCGTCGAGACCAAGCCTCACCCGGGGCGCCAGGGCCTGGGAATACCCCAAAGTGGGTAGGCCCTTGTTCGGCAGAAGCGTCGGAAGGATGGCGCCGACGCGGCCGAGCATGACCCCATCGTAGGGGATGCCCCCAAGGGGTATGCTCCGAAAGGGGGTGGTGGTGCCGACGCGGCGCGAGCTCCCATGGAGCGGCGCGGACGGGGCGGAGGCCCTGCGACCCTCGCCGGGGCGCCCGGTGGGGGGCGCGCATCAGGCGGCGTCGCGGACCCTGTCGAGGCCGGCGGCCAGGGCGATCCGGGCGCAGGCCTCGGCATCGCTGGCGGCGTGGTGGTGGTCGAGGTCGATGCCCAGGTGGGCGCACACGTCGGGGAGCCTGGCCTTGGGGAGATCCCAGGCGCTCCGGGCGGCGCGGACCGTGCAGTGGAAGGGCATGATGGGTGCCGCGGCCCCGGCGGCCTCGCAGCACGCCCGAAGCACGCCCTGGTCGAAGGAGGCGTTGTGGGCGACGAAGGCATCGGCGCCTGCCCAGAAGCGGTGGAGGGCCGGCAGGAGCTGGGCGAAGGTCGGGGCGTCGGCCACATCGTCCCAGGTGAGGCCGTGCACCCAGGTGAACCGGAACCGGCGCCGCGGTGGACGGATGAGGTGGTAGGCCCGGCCGGTCAGGTGCCCGCCCTCGATGCGCACGAGGCCGACAGCGCAGGCGCTGTCGCGGCCGTGGTCCGCCGTCTCGAAGTCGATGGCCACCAAGGTGCGGCGGAGGGCGGCGGCGGGCGCGGCGAGCGGAGCTGTCATGGTCGGCCTCTCGGGAAGACCCCTCGGCTAGCCAGCCGAAGTGCCAGAAACTGTCCGCCTGGGCCTCTCATGGTCCCCGATCCGCACCAGCGCCGTCCGCCCTACCAGATGTAGTCGTCGATCATGTCGCCGTAGCCCTCCTCGAGGGTCCAGCGCGCCCAGCCCCGGCGGCGATCCGGGTCGCTCTGGCTCTCGCCACCCGCCGTGGAGCGGACGGTCTCGAAGCCGGTGCGCATGAGGCCGGGGGTCTTCTGCTTGCGGCCCTCGAGCACGATGTTGCGGGACTCGTCCACCCGGTCCGTCCCGCGGCCCTCCCGGGCCTGCTGCATGAGCTCCCAGTCCTCCTCGCTCACCCCGCCCCGGCCCCGCTGGCGCTCGTCGCTGCCCACCAGGAAGGCGGTGTGCTGCATGACGCCGTGGGGGCCGACCGCATCCATGCGGTGGTGCGTGAAGAAGCGGCCGCCGGTGCCATCCCCGATGTGCCGCTCGCCGGCCTTGTCGACCAGGTCCTCGGTGGAGGCGTGGTGGCGCACCGCCATGGCGTCGAGCCCGGCATCGGCGCGCTCCTGCTGGCGCTGGTCGAACATCGCGGCGTCCTCCTCGGACAGGCCCGGCGCCTGGAAGGTCACCACCTCGGCGATGCTGCCGGAGGTCTCCTCGTCGATGGCGGCGCGCTGGGCCAGGGCCCCGCCGAGGCTGTGGCCGACCACCGCCACGGGGCCGGAGGCTTCACCCAGGAGCCGGATGACCTCGGTGCGGTTCTCGGACCACTGGAAGTGCCCGACGCCGAACTCGTTGGCGTCGTCGAGCACGCCTCCGCTGCTGTCGGTCCCGCGGAACGCCAGGACGTCCAGGGGCGCGATGGGCTCGGGGCCGTCCTCCTCGGCCGCCTCCTCCGGGCTCCACTCGGGGTCGATGTAGAAGGCCCACACGACGAAGCCGTGCTCGCCCTCGTACCGCTCGGCGCGCTCCGGATCGTAGCCCCACCGGGCCAGCATCTGCTCGTGCTCGGGCGCTAGCTCCTCCAGGTAGGCCATCTCATGGGCCAGGATCTCGTACCGGGCGTCCACCGGGGGGATCTGGTCGTGATGGTCGGCGTCCCGGGTGTCGAAGGCCCCATCGCCCTCGGCGGCCTCCTCCACGAGACCCATGTAGAGGACCGCCAGGTCCTGGCTGCCCATCGCCATGTTGTCCAGGTAGCCCCTGTCGTCCAGGCTCTTGTCCACCTCGTCGAAGAGCATGCCGGCCGTCTCCCCGGCCAGGAAGTCGCTCGGCTTGTCGGCGGCGGCCAGCTCCTTGGCCCCCTTCTCCACCTTGGACTGGATGCCGAACACCCCCGTGTCGGCCTCTTCGTCGCCCAGGTCGGGCACGCCGGCGCCCGGGGCGAAGGTGCCCAGGGCGTCGAGCGCCTTGTCGGCGCCCTTCAGCGCCTTCCGGCTGTTCTTCACCGCCTTCACGCCGTCCGGCACGGCCTCGATGGTCTCCACCAGCCCCTGGCCCGTCTCCTTGGAGCCCTCGAAGATGTTCTCGATGGCGGTGATGTGGGCGAAGATCCGATGGGCGGTCCCATCCTGGGGTGCCGCGGACGTGCCGCCGGCCTCCGAGGTCGCCGCCGACGGCGCCGTGGCATCCTCCAGCCCCCAGGCTGCTGGATCACCGGCCTCGAGGGCGGCGGTGAGCGGGTCGTCCACCGCCGCCGAGCTCGGATCGGTGGAATCCTCCACCGGGGTCTCCGTGGTCGGCGTGGCGGGTGAGGGCCCCTCGGTGCGATCCCCCGGGCCTCTCGCGGTCTCGGGGGCCGAGGTCGGGTCCAGGCTGGCCAGGCGCGGCGCCAGCAGGCGCTCGTTGGCCTCGGCCTCCTTCTCGGCGGGATCGGAGGGAGAGCTCACCCGCAGCTCGCCGGAGGGGGCCGTCGGGAGGCGCCCCTCGTCGTGCTGGACCACGTGGGTCAGCTCGTGGACGAGCACCCGGTCGCCCTCGGGGGTCCCCGGGGCCCAGGACCCCCGCCCGAAGTAGATGTGGCTGCCCAGGGCGAAGGCGTGGGCGTTCAGATCGTGGGCCGCGGTGGCCGCCGTGTCGCCCGTGTGGATCCGGACATGGCCCAAGGGGTGCTCGAACACGGCCTCCAAGCGCTCCCGCAGCCCTCGGGGCAGGGCGCGGCCGGCCTCGGAGAGGGCCCGGTCCAGGTCGGGGCCCGCCGGCCCACCGCCGCCCATCCTCCGATGGAGGCGACGCATGGCGGCGTTGGAGGACCCCTCGTCGACGCTGACCGGGTCCAGGCCAGCGGCGCGCGCCAGGACCGAGGCCCGGGCCAGGGTCCCCGCGGGACCCGCCTGTCGGAGCAGGCTGGCCGAGGGGAGGGCCGGCGAGGACGCTGTGTCCGGGCCGGTCGCGGGGGCTGGTCGGGAGGGTGCGGCATCGCGGAGGATCGCGTGTCGGGCCATGGTCCGCCTCGCAGGTGCGTTTCACCTGGGGGTAGACCGCCCGGGCCCCGAAGGAGAGCAGAGACGGGAGCTTCTCAGACTCTTTCAGGAGGTATCAGGACGAAAATGGGGGAATCCCTCACCACGGAGGGGTCCCCCCTGCCCGGGGGGCCTCAGCCCGCGGGCGCGACCACCACGGGCTCGAACACCATCTGCCCCGCCATCAGCGAGGAGAGGGCCGTGTTCATCGCGTCGACCGCGTCACGGCCGGTGCTGGTACGGATCCCGGCCACGCCCACCAGGTAGGGACCCGGCTCGGAGAACGTGTCTCCGGGCACGTCCAGGACCGTCACCGGCTCACCGCGGGTGAGCTCGTAGAAGCCGCTCGGGTCCTCGGGGCGGTTGTCGTAGACCAGCTCGCCGTTCTGGTCGACCACCACCACGAGCGCCCCGTCGTAGTCCTGACCGGTGAGGTCCAGGGAGAGTCCGTCGCCGGGCGCGAGGGTCTGGGGGACGGCGACGTCGGGGCTCGGCGGGAGGTCGATGCGGCCCTCGGCGAGATCGCCGTTCACCGTGACCTGGAGCGTCCAGGTGGTGCCGGGCGCATAGGCGAGGGTGCCGGGCTCGAGCAGGTAGGTCCCCTGGCCCTGGGCCGGCACGGGCTCCTCCTCGAGGGTGACCTGGGCGCCGTCGATGGGGGCGTTCTCCAGATCGGCCACGTCGCCGGCGTCGGCCAGGAAGACGGTCGCGCCGACCCCGTCCTGGAACTCGGACGGCAGGGGCACGCCCTCGGCCTCGTCGGGGGGGACCACGCCCAGGACGAGGGCCTGGGTGGCCAGCGGGTTCGTGAGCCCGGACAGGATGTCCTGTCCCTCTCGGATGAGGTCGCAGCCCGCGAGGGCCAGGACCGGCAGCAGGACGATGGGGGTGCGCATGGTCTCCTCCTTCATCCCCATCGGCGGCGTGGTGCGAACCCTTGACGCCGGTGGGGGGCCGCCATACGGTGCCGCGGTTTCCATGGACGCGCCACCCGGCTCCTTCGGTCGGATCCGGGATCCCGGGCTTGGCGCGCCGCCGATCCGCCATCGATACGCCGGCCTGATCCGGTCCTGTCCCGTCCCTGGCCCCCCCGGGGCACCTGGAGCTCCTCATGGCCTCCCTGACCCAGACCACCGAGTACAAGCGCAAGCTTCGCCGCAAGAAGATGGGCCGCAAGGCCAAGAACCGTCGTGCGAACCAGGGGACCACCCCGCCGTTCGACGTCCACACGGCCGCCGCGGTCGACAACGCGCCTCCGGCCCAGCTCACCCCGGCCCCGCGCGCCGAGCGGGCGGGCGAGGGTTCCTGACCGGCCAGGCCCCCTCGGGGGCCGCGGCGCTCAGTACAGGCCCCACATGCGGCAGCCGCGGTACAGGGCCACCGGGCCCAGGCGTGGGCTGGCGGCGAAGTACACCGGCTCCCAGCGAGGCCGGAACTTGCGCTTGAAGCGGTACAGGCTTCGGAACCCGAAGACCTGGTTGCCCCACCAGGACCGGTAGAGGAGCCCGAACAGGGCCTTCAAGAGGCGCCGGTCCCCCTCGACCGGTACGCCCGCCATCGGACAGGGGCCGAGGGAGAGGGCCGTCGCACCTTCGTCGCGGAGACGCTCCATGGCATGGACCAGCAGCCGCTCCATGGCGCCCGGGACGGCGTCCGGCCGGCGGCACATCACGTCCACCCCCCACTCCCCCTCGGCGCCGGGGAGCAAGGTGAGGAAGGCCTCGAGGCGGTCCTCGGTGTGGGCCACCAGGTAGCGGCGGTCGAAGGGGCGCTCCAGCCCGGGGGAGCCCACCAGCAGCTTCATCCGCCAGGAGGGCCGCTTGGCGTCGAGCCAGGCGGCGTGGACCGCGGTCATCTCGTCGCGCCAGCGCTCCACCGGGGCCTCCTCGACCGCCACGCCGCGCCGCCGCGCCCGGTTGCGCATCTGCCGCACGTGCGCCCAGCGCTTGCCGCGCAGGGTGGCTTCGGGCAGGTCGATCCAGGCCTCGACGCCCACCTGGAGGGCCCGGAAGCCCGCCTCGCCCGCGGCGGACAGGTCCGTGGCCCGGAGCGGGAAGATCATCTGGCGGCTGAGTCCCCGGGCCACGAGGGCGTGCCGGAAGCCCGCGAGGAAGGCGACCTGTTGCTCGGGGGGCACATTGAGGCCCCCGATGGCGAAGGCGGTGCGGCGGCGGACCTCGAAGGCCTGCACGTACCCGCCGTGGACGTGGTAGTGCAGGCCTGGCTCGAGGGCCAGGTGCGCCTCGGGGTGGCGGGCCGTCGCCCGCACCAGGGGGTAGACCTGACCGGGGTCGGTGTCGTGCTCGGGCATGGCCCGGCCGTCCACCAGGTCGACCAGCAGGCCCGGCGCCGCGAGGGCCCCGCGGAGCACACCGTCCAAGAGCGAGCTCTTCATGGGGCCGGCCTAGCCCGCATCCGCCATGACAGCTCGTCGCGAGCCGGCGAGATGCCGTCGTGAGCGCGGTTCTCGACGAGTGACCGAGGGAAGGCGTGCCGAGGCACGTCGACCGAGGGAGCGAGAGAGAGGGCAGCGCGCAACAGGCCGATCGCCGGCGCAGAAGAGCGCGTCATGAGGGATGCGGGCCTGGCCCGGGCAGGGTCGAGCGGCCGGGTCGGACGTCGACCGTCTCGCAGCGGGGTTACGCCTGGCAGCAGACCCGCGGGAGAATCATGCGCTGCGCGCGCTGCGGCTCCGAGACCGATGCCCTGCCCTGCAGCCAGTGCGGCGAGGAGCCCCGCCTCGATGGCCGCTTTCGCCTGCTGGCGCTGTTGGGCCGGGGTGCCCACGGATCGACCTGGCGGGCGGTGGACGATCTCACGGGGCAGGCCCGGGCCATCAAGGAGCTCCCCCTCCGTCTCGGCACCCCGGACAAGGTGGTGGCCCTGTTCCGGCGCGAGGCCGAGGTGCTGGGGCAGATCGACCATCCGGGCGTGCCGCGCCTCCACGAGGTCCTGGAGACCGGCCGAGGGCGATCCCGCACCCTGTGGCTGGTGCTCGAGCTGATCGAGGGTGAGAGCCTGGAGGCCCGCCTCCGGAGCCACCGCTTCTCGGTGGAGGAGGTTCTCGAGGCGGTGCGCGGCATCGCCCGCGTCCTGGACTGGCTCCACCGGCGTAGCCCGCCCATCGTCCACCGCGATGTGAAGCCGGCCAATGTGCTGCAGACCCCCGAGGGGCGGTGGGTGCTGGTGGACTTCGGGGCGGTGCGGGACGCCCTGCGGGACGAGGATCTGGGCGGCAGCACCGTCGCCGGCACGTTCGGCTACATGGCGCCCGAGCAGTTCGCGGGCGACGCCGGACCGCGGAGCGACGTCTATGGGCTCGGGGCCCTGGCGGTGGCGCTGCTGACCCGCCAGGAGCCGCGGACCCTGCAGGGGGCCACGGGCCGGATGGACTGGCACCCCCATGCCCGGCCGCCGGCCCCGGTCACCGCGCTCCTGGACCGGATGCTCTCGCCCGAGCGCCAGGACCGACCGGACGCCCGCCAGGTGATCACCGCCATCGATGGCCTGCTGGAGGGGGGCCTCGCGGAGACGGCGCCCGAGCCCACCGAGCCCGGTCCGTCCGCGGACCTCCCCGCAGCCCCGGGGCCGCCTGGGGAGGCCGTGCCGATGGTGGCGGACGGCACCTCGCTGGCGCCCGAGGTGGACGGCACCCGGATCCGCCTGGGCACCATGGCCAGGCGAGCGCCGGACCCGAAGGACGCCACCGATCTCGCCGATCTGTTGGAGCACCTGCTGGACATGCCTGGCAGGGGCGTCTGGTCGGGGGGCAGCTACCGGTGGCGCTCCTCGCCGCTGGCGTCCAACCGGCGCCGGGTCCAGGTCTCCATCGTCCCGACGGGCCAGGGGGCATCGGTGCGTGTCAGCGAGGATCTGCAAGGGTTTCTCGGTGGGATGTACGGCGGGCTCATCGGCGGGATCGGGGGCGGTGTGGGTGGGGGTGTCGGCTGGCTGTCCTTCGCCGAGGGCGGCGTCCTGTCGGGCCTCACCTTCGTGGCGCTGGTCCTGGTCGGGGCCTACAGCGTGGCGACCGCCGGCGTCCGTCACGCCAAGCGCCAGCGCCTGGCCGAGCTGGACCACGCACTGGACGGCCTCGAAGAACACCTGGGCGGGGCGGTCCGCGCCCGGCCCGACGTGCTGCTGCCGCCGGCCCCGGGACCGGCCATGATCGGCGGGGTGCTGGCCTTCGCCATGGCCGTCGTCGTCATGCTGGGCGCGACCGGGGTCCTGGGCGTGGGGCTCCCGTGGTGGATCGTCTTCGCCTTCGTCTTCGTCTTCGTCGGGGGCCGGAAGAAGCGCCGCCACCTCCAGCACGAGAGGGACCGGGTCCGCCGCCCCCGCGCCCTGCCTGGACCGCGCGACGATGGCTGGGAGCGCTGGGAGCTCGAGGACCTGGACGCGGACGAGGAACGGGTCCGGGGCAAGGGGGGGCGCCACAAGGGCTGAGCCCCCGGTCGGAGGCGTGCGGGCCGGGGCCGCGCCACGGGGGCAGCGCGGCCGGGGCCGCTATGGACCGTCAGCCCGGTCCGCGGAGCATGGAGATCACGACGGTCTTGTCGTTGCCTCCCATGTTGGCCGCCAGCGCCACCCGGGGGTCGTTCTGGACCTGGTAGTCACCCGCCTCGCCGCGGAGCTGCTTGACCAGCTCGACGATCTGCTTGACGCCGGTGGCGCCGACCGGGTGGCCGAAGCCCACCAGCCCGCCGCCCGTGTTCACCGGGCGCGCGCCGTCCACGTGGGTGGTGCCGTCCTTGACGAGCTCGCACCCCCGCCCGCGGTCGGCCCAGCCCAGCGCCTCGTACATGAGGGCCTCGGTGATGGTGAAGCAGTCGTGCACCTCGGCCACGTCGACGTCGTCGGGCTTCAGGCCGGTGGCGGTGTAGGCGCGCTGGGCGGCGGCCTCGGTGGTCTCGAGGCGGAGCGGGTCCAGGTCCTGGTAGAGGTTGCCGGTGGCGGTCTCGACGTGGAGGACCTCGATGGCATCGTCGGGGGTGCGCCCCAGCCGGCGAAGGCCGTCCTCGCTGACGACGATGAGCGCGCTGCCCCCATCGCTGACCTGGGAGCAGTCCGTCACCTTCAGGTAGGGCTTGAGCTCGTCGTTGGAGAGGAAGTTGGGGTTGCGATCATTCGGCGCCCGGGCGTGGTCCAGGTCCACCGTCATCGCCTTCATGTGGGCGAGCGGGTTGCGGTTGGCGTTGGCGTAGGCCTTGACCGCGAAGTGGGCGACATCCTCCTCGGTGGCGTCATAGGCCTCGAGGTAGTGCTTCATGCGCCAGGCGAACAGCGCGGGGAAGGTGAAGTCGTCCAGCCCACGCTGGCGGGCGTAGTGGGCGGCCCGGGCCAGGTAGTCGCCGCCGGTGCGCGCCGAGGCGGTGGTCTGGACCTCGGCCCCGACGACGAGGTTGATGTCGGTGCCGGCCTGGATGGACTCGACGGCGCTCGCGAAGGCCAGGCCGCCCGAGGCGCACGCCCCCTCGACCCGCATCACGGGCTTGTAGAGGAGGTCCGGGTGGGCCCCGACGACGGCGGCGCCCAGGTGGCCCTGACTGCTGAAGAGCTCCCCGACGAAGTTGCCGATCCAGGCCTTGTCGATGGCGGCCGCCTCGACCCCGGTGGCGTCCAGGGCCTCCACCACCGCGCGGGTGATGGTCTCCTCGAGGGTCGGGTTCTCCCGCTTGCCGAAGTCGGGGTGCCGCTTCCAGATGAAGTCGGGGTGGTGCTTGCCGATGAAGGGGGTGCTGGCCCCCCCGAGGACGAAGGTGCGGCGGTTGTACGGCATGTGGGGACTCCCGTGGGGCGGCGACGACGCCTCGGGACCCCCGCGACGGGGGCCCGGGGCGGCGCCCGGTGGCCCCTCTCCATGGCGCTGGGAGGGGGCGGCGTCAACCCGGTCCGCGGGGAGGCCGTCCTGGCCGAGGTCAGTCCGAGCCGCCGGCGAAGTACTCGGCGATCTCGTTCTCCATGCGGGCCTCGTAGTCCTGGAACTCCGGGCCCCAGTAGGACGTCTGCTTGAGCTCGCCCATGATGACGCGCTGCCGGGCGATGAGCTGCTCCATCTCACGCGGGTCCGGGTCCTGCTGGTAGAAGCGGAGGTCCCCCATGACCTCGCGGGCGCGGCGGACCACGTGATCCCCCGCCGGGTCGTGGTCGAGCTGGTCGATCTCGTGGACCAGGGCCTGCCAGCGGGAGGCGGAGCTGCTGGCGAACTGCACGTCCGGGCGTGAGAGGCGGTCCTTGAGGGCCTGCCGGGCCGGGTTGACGAAGGGCTCGCCGTCGTCGGGCTCGTCCTCGCTCGGCGTCTCCACGGGTTCGGGAGCGGGGGTGTCCCGCGCCGGGGTGGGGGGCGGGGTCTCCTCCACCACCGGGGCCTCGACGGGCTCCGGGTCGGGAGCCGGGGCGGGGGCGGGGGCCGGGGCTTCCCGGGGCGGCGGAAGTGTCAGGGTGGGATCTCCGGAATCGATCGGTACGATCGCCCAGGGAATCGCGATGATGGCCAGGAGGATCCCCAGCACTCCCACGCCAGCCCAGATCATCCACTGCTTCACGAAGCCTCCTTTCGAAGATCACTATGGCGCGATGGGGCCCCCGCGGGGGGACGTCTGCGAGAGAATACCCCAACAGATCGCTCGCCAGGCCGATCCTGGGGTGGTAAAGTCGAGCCGCGGCGAGGGTAGGTCATGCGTTCACCACTGGTGCGATCACTGATCGATGACGGGGATGCGGCTCGGGAATGGGCGGGTCCAGACGTCATGAGGGGGCTCCGGGCATGCGACCACTCCTGAAGTGGGCCGGGGGCAAGGCCCGGCTGGCGCCCCGTATCCGCGAGGCGTTCGGCGCGCCGTGCGAGGGGACGTACTTCGAGCCCTTCTGCGGCTCGGGGGCGGTCTTCTTCCATCTCCGGGCCGAGGGCCATGTGGCTCACGCCGTCCTCTCCGACGTCAATCCCAAGCTGGTCGCCGCCCATGTGGCGGTACGCGACCGGGTGGAGCAGGTGCTGCGCGCCCTGGAGCGCCTCCCCCAGGAGGACTGGAAGGAGCGCTACTACGACGTGCGTGAGGCCTTCAACGCGGGGCCCTGGGAGGGGCCGGAGCACGCCGCCCGCTTCTTCTGGCTCAATCGGGCCGGGTTCAACGGTCTGTATCGCGAGAACCGTCGCGGGGCGTTCAACGTGCCGGTGGGGCGCTACCGTCGCCTCTCCCTGCCGTCCCCGGAGCGCTTCCGGCAGGTCTCGGCGGCGCTGCAGGGGGTCGAGCTGGTGACCGCCTCCTTCGAGGCGGTCCTGAAGCGGGTGGCGCCGGGTGACCACGTCTACTGCGACCCGCCCTACGTCCCCCTCTCGGTGACCGCCAGCTTCACCAGCTACCAGAAGCAGGCGTTCGGGCCCGAGCAGCAAGAGGCCCTGGCCCGCCACGCCCGTCGGGCCGCCATCCGGGGGGCGCGGGTGGTCCTGTCCAACCACGACCTGCCGCTGGTGCGGCGGGAGCTCTATCCGGTGGACCGGGGCTTCGAGCACGTGGCGCGCCCTCGGGTGAGCCGGGCCATCAGTCGAAAGGGAAGCTCGCGCGGCCCGGTGGGCGAGGTGATCGCCCGGATCGGCCCCCTCGAGGGCGCGGCCTGAACCCGGGTCGGGGTGCCGGTGCGCCCCCCGGAAGGGCGCACCGCCGGGTGCATCACCGCAGGGTGGGCCGGCCGGGCAGGTAGGCCACCACGCCCCCGGAGGCCTGCCAGGCCCGCATGAGCATCAGCTCGTGGACCGCCTCCTCGGCACCGGGGATGGGGAGCTCGAGGGCCACCCGCGGGGCCTGGGAGGTGGCCAGCTCCTCCATGAGCAGCTCCATGAAGCCCTTCTTCTCGGGGAGGTGGACCACGCCGGCGTCGGTCGTGTCGGCCAGCTCCCGGGCCTTGGCCAGCGCGACCTCGAGGCCGCCGATCTCGTCGACCAGCCCGCGCTCGCCCATGGCCTGGCTGCCTGTCCACACCCGGCCCTGGGCCACCGCCTCGACCTCGGTGGCCTCCATGCTGCGGCCGTCGGCCACCAGCTCGACGAAGTCGGTGTAGGTGTCGGAGACGAAGGCCTGGAGGATGGCCCGGTCTCCCTCGCCCTGCTCGCTCACCAGGTAGAGCAGATCGGCGTGGTCTCCCCGCTTGTAGACGTGCTCGTGCAGCTCGAGCTTGTCCCAGGTGCCCCGCAGGTCGAAGAACTGCCCGAACACCCCGATGGAGCCCGTGATGGTGTTGGGGTGGGCGACGATCCAGTCGGCAGGCGCCGAGATCATGTACCCGCCCGAGGCGGCGTAGTCGCCCATGGACACCACCACGGGCTTGCCGGCCGCCTTCACCAACTCCAGCTCGCGGTGCATCATGTCGGCGGCCAGGGCGCTGCCGCCAGGGCTGTTCACCCGGAGCACCACCGCCTTGATGGTGTCGTCCTCGCGGACCTGCCGCATCCAGCGCGCGAAGTCCCGGTCGAACAGGCCGGCCTCGCCGAAGAGCCCGCCCTCGCTCTCCCCCGAGAGGATCGCCCCCTCGGCGAAGACCACGGCGATGCGGGCGTCCTGGGAGCCCGCATCTTCATCGAGGGTCTTGCGGTACTCCTTCAGCGGGGTGAACAGGGCCTTCCGCGCCTCCTTCGAGAGGGGCGCCGGGTCGCCTTCGAGGCGGTCGAGCCAGTCCTCGGCGGTGGCGTCCCGAAGGTGGGCCTCGATGGCATCGGGGTAGGCCACGCCGTCGAACAGGCCCGCCGCCACCATGCCGCGCGGGGTGAGGCTGGGCTGGTCGATGGCGGCCTGGACCGCGTCGACGGTGAGTCCGCGGGAGCTGGCGATCTCCTCCACCACCGTGGTCCACAGCCCATCGAGCAGGTACTCGTAGGACTCGATGGCGGCCTCGCTCGGCTCGGTGCGCTGGTAGGGCTCGATGGCGGTCTTGTAGTCGCCGACCCACACGAAGCGGGGCTCGACGCCCAGCGCGTTCAGGGCGTCCTTGTAGTAGGTGACCGACATGGCGGTCCCGAGGACGGCGGGCACCCCGGCGGGGGGCAGCATGACCCGGTCGCAGGCGCTGCCCAGGTAGTAGTCCCGGGTGGTCCACACCTCGGCGTAGGCCACGCAGGGCTTGTCGGCCTCGCGGAGGGCCACCAGGGCGGTGCGGACCTCCCGGGCGAGGGCCCAGCCCATCTGGGGGTTTCGGAGGTGCAGGTAGACGCCCTCGATCCGGTCGTCGTCGGCGGCCTTGCGGATGGCGGCCGCCACCTCGGTGGCGGTGGGCGGGAAGTCCTCGGGCTCCACGAACAGGCCGCCCTGGGGCGGGGCATCGGAGACGACCCCCTGCAGGGTGACGGCGAGGAAGCTGCCGTCCTCGATGTCGGCGGTGTCCTCGGTGTTGAGGGCCCACACCGCGACCCCGAAGCCGACGGCGAACAGGCCGAAGACCGCCACGGTGGCGGCGAGCAGGGCCACCACGACCGCGCGACGGGCGCCCCGGTTGGCGGAGCTGCCGGTGTTGGAGGGCGGCGGGCCGCCCGGGGTGGGGAACGGGGTGAGGTCGTCGCTCACGGCATCCTCCGGAAGCACCCGGGGACATAACCGCGACGGCCGGGCCGGGAACCGGGGCCACGTCACGTCCGGTCGCGACGGGTGGCTCCCGCACTGGATGCTCGGCCTCCCGGGGGGCCTCGGAGCGGGCGGGCAGCCTGGGACGCCCGGTGGGGCGACCCGCCCGGAGGGCGCCGAACGACCGTCAGCGGGGGGCCGGGTCCTGGCAGACGATGTCGCCCCCGGCCCGGGAGCAGGTGTACAGGCCCGGCCCCAGGACCGGGTGGCTGCCCTGGAGCTCGACGCCCTCGTAGACGGCCTGGACCTCGCAGGGGCCGGCAAGGACGTCATAGACGTAGCAGTTGGGAGCGCACGAGGTGACCGACGCCTCCCGGCACCGGACGGTCTGGGCGGAGCCGTCCTTGAAGACGAACTTGGCCTTGCTGACGCGGTAGTCGGGCCAGACGACCTTCTCGACCACCTCGGGCTCGGCCTGGGGGGCGGGGGCGACGGAGACCGACGGCACCGGGTCGGGCTCGGGCTCGGGAGCCCCCCGGACCCCCTCGGCGACGACCATGCCCCCGTCGTACTCGCCGGCGGCGAGGGGGACCTGGCCCTCGGGGGAGAGGCGGCTCACCAGGTAGGCGAAGAGCTCGGCGGCGGTGACCAGCCGATCCCGGTCCGCGTCGGCGGCGCCGGACATGGCCTCGGCGAAGACCGGGCCGAACTGGCCGTCCTTGCCGGGGGTCTGGGGCTGGCTGGCCGACAGGACCATCCAGTTGGCCGGCAGCGGCGGCCAGGCCCGGGCGGAGGGGCCGTAGAAGTAGATGCCGTCGAGCTGGTTGCGGTGGACGACGTCGGTGACCACCAGGGTGCTGCCGGCCCGGGTCCAGGTCTGGAGGTCGCGGGCGAGGGCGGTGAGCTCGAAGCCGTCCTCCTGCCCATTCTCGAGGGTGGAGTCATGGGTGAGCAGGACCGGCAGGCCCAGATCGGCGCCGATCCCGTGCCCGACGAAGTAGAAGAGGAGCACATCGTCGGGGCCCACGAGCTGCGGGACCTCGGTGCGCATGAGCTCGGTGATGGCCTGCTTGGTGGCCTCGCCATCGCCCAGGAGGAAGACCTCGTCGAAGCTGGCCTGCTCGCCGAGGGCCTTGGCCACCGTGGCGGCGTCGGCCCGGCCGAAGTCGAGCTCCACCGGGTCGGGCAGGTTGGCATAGGCGCTGATCCCGATGACCACCGCCACGTAGTTGCGGTCGGAGGGGGGCGGGGTGGCCGGCCCGGGCTCGGGGGCCACCACGACGGAGTCGGGTCCCCCGGGGGCGGAGGGGGCATCGGGGACCGCCGTGTCGCCCTCGTCCGCCGCCTCGCTCGCCGCCTCGTCCGCGGAGTCGGTGATCTCGGGTGCGCCGCCCCCGCCGGCGTCCGAGACCTCGGTGTCGTCGGGCGCCTCGCCAGCGGCGGCGGGACCGTCCGGATCGGCGGCGGGTGGGGCGTCGGTGTCGCTGGCCCCGGCAAGGGGGGCGAGGGCGAGCAGGCCGAGCAGTGGGAGGGCGCGTGGCGCCAGCATCATGGGAGCGACTCCAGTTGCATCATCCGCCCAACCCGCGAGGGGGCCCCGGGATGCCGTCCTGGGGACAGCCTACCAGTCGGGCCGGTCGTACCCGTGCCCGGGCCCGGGTGCAAGGTGCGGGGGACGCCCACGTTGGGAGGGCGGGCCGGTCCTCGATGCAATAGGACGAGGGGCAGGCCCGTATCGTCCACGCACGGAAGGAGGCCTCGTGAGCAGGACCTGGATGACCTTGGCAGCCGTCGTCGGCCTGGCCGTCGCCCTGCTCGCATGGGGCGGGGGCGGGGCGCCGGCGCGCGACCTGCCCGCCACGCCGGCGGTCACCGGGCCCTCCACCCCCGGCACGCTGGTGGTGGACCTGGTGGACGGCGCCTCGTCCACGGATCTGGAGGCCGTCGAGGCCATCCTCGGCGCGGATCTGGACTGGGTGCACCCGCTGGCCCGCGACGAGGCCCTCGCTGCGGGATCCGTCCCGGACCTGGCGGCCGCCATGGCGCGCCTCGACGGCCATCCGCTGGTCGAGGTGGCCGAGCCCGAGCTGCGCCTGGCCCTCTCCCCCCTGGACGCGGCCCCCGCCGCTCCGGGGCCGGCCCGCCGCGGCTTCCCCGACGATCCCCTGTTCGACAAGCAGTGGAACCTGCGCGCCATGGGCGCCCCCGAGGGCTGGCGCCGCACCTCCCGCGGAAAGGGCATCGTGGTGGCGGTCATCGACACCGGCGTCACCCAGGTCGAGGACCTCCAGGGCACCCGGGTGCTCGAGGGCGCCACCTTCGTGCCCGGCACCTCCTCCGCCGCCGATGACCAGGGTCATGGGACCCACGTGGCTGGCACCATCGCCCAGACCACCCACAACGGCGTCGGCGTGGCGGGCGTGGCGCCCGCCGCCACCATCCTCCCCATCAAGGTCCTGTCCCGGCAAGGCTTCGGCCAGTCGCCCTGGATCGCCGCCGGCATCGACCACGCGGTCGACGAGGGCGCCGACGTGATCAACCTCTCGCTGGGCGGAGGCTACAGCCGGGTCATCCACAACGCCGTCAAGAAGGCCCGTGCGCGGGGCGTCCTGGTCATCGCGGCCGCCGGCAACAGCGGCCGGCAGGGCGTGTCCTGGCCCGGGGCCCTGAAGGAGACGGTGGGCGTCTCGGCCCTCGGTCCCGACGGCACCCTGGCGCCCTACTCCTCCTGGGGCAAGGGCGTCGACATCGCGGCGCCTGGCGGCGACAAGCGCAAGCCCGACGGCGGCATCCTCCAAGACACGGTGGGACCGGGTGGCAAGGGCCACCGCTACGTGGCCTTCCAGGGCACCTCCATGGCCACGCCCCACGTGGCGGGTGCCGCCGCCGTCCTCCTCTCCACCGGCCTGGACGCCGATGCCGTCGAGCGCGCTCTCCTCCAGACCGCGGACGGCCAGGGCTGGGAGCCTCGGCTGGGCCACGGCCGGCTCGATCTCGAGGCCGCGCTGGTCGGTCAGGCCACGGGCTCCGGCGGGCTTCGCTTCCTCATCGGCCTCGTGATGGCCGTGATCATCGCGCGGCTGGCCACCTCCGGGCCC
>CAZPJM010000082.1:0-17417 GCA_964586865.1 uncultured Enterobacteriaceae bacterium | reverse complement strand
AAACCCCACCCACCGGGGGGGTTTCCCACCCCGCGTTGGGGCTGCCCGCGCCGGGCGGGCTCGATCCCGGGGGCGGGGTGGGGGGCCGGGGGCGGCTTCCCGTCGGCCAGGGAAACTCCCCGCCGACCCCCGCCGCGAGCACCCCACCGGCCGAGCCCCCCGCACCGGCGCGCGACACCGATACGGACGGAGACGCCGGTGAGGCGGGCGACGACGGCGCGGACGACACCGACACCCACGAGGCCTTCGGGCGCGACACCGACGACCACGGCGGAGAGCACCACGACGACACCGACGCCCACGGCGGAGAGCACCACGACGACGCCGGCGCCCACGGCGGGGAGCACCACGACGACACCGACGCCCAGGGCGAGGCGCATGACGCCCCCATCGCCGGGACGACGGCGGCGGGGGCCGCCGCATCGGGCACCGATCCCCCGGCGCCCGAGCTCGGGGCCGACGGCCTGCTGCCCCTCCCCCAGCTTCCGCTCCGCGGCCTCCGCTGGGCCCTCCTCCTGGGGCTGGTCACCCTCCTCACCTGGTTCCTGGCCCGCGCCCTGGGGCCCGTCCGCGATCTCCTCTCGCCCGTCGGGGTGCTTCCCACCGCGGTGGGGGCCCTCCAGCAGGCCCTCCGGATCGTCTCCCTCTTCTTCGCCTTGGGCGTGCTCGCCGCCATCATCCCGCGGGCCATCGCACCCGCCTTTCCCTTCGTGGTGCTGGCCGGCGCGGTGGCGGTGGGCTGGTCCGCCCGGGACGTCCTGCCCGACCTGCTGGCCGGCGTGGTGCTGGCGGCCGAGCGGAAGGTCCGGCCGGGCCGCTGGATCGGGGCCGGCACCCACAACGGCGTGGTCGAGCAGGTGGGGCTGCGGGTCACCTGGCTCCGGGACGCCACCGGGCGCCGGATCGCCCTGCCCAACCGGGATCTGGTCCGACAGGCCGTCATCACCGACCGTGGACGCTGGCCGAGCGTCGAGCTGGTGCTCCGGGTGCCCCAGGGCCACCGTCCCAGCGCCGTCCGCCGGGTCTTGGAGGATGCGGTGCTGGTCTCTCCCTGGGCGGCCCCCCTGCGCCCGGAGATGATCCGCGAGGAGACCGAGCCAGGCCAGTGGCGCGTCCGGGCCCGGGTCCTGGAGGGCCGCTTCGCCGATCGCTTCGAGGGCGGACTGCGCGAGCATGTCGAGGAGGTCCTGGCCCGGGGGGAGGTCCTGCGGGGGCCCAATCGCTGATCCTCGCCGGCGCCGGCGGCCGTCCCATTCGCTACAGTGCCTGGCCACGGAGGTGTGGATGCGGACGCTGTGGATGCTGGCCCTCGCGGGCTGCGGGGGCACCCTGGTGCTCACCCCCGAGCGGGCCGACCTGGGCACGGTGGACTTCAACCGGCCCCGGCCCGACGCCGGCTACGCGGCCCTCCCCATCGAGATCCTCAACGATGGCGGCCGCGACGTGACCGCCATCCTCACCGGCATCGACGCGGATCGGATCACCGTCGAGGCCCGCCTCCAGTCCCCCGAGCCCCCCACCCTGCCCACCCTGGGCTCCGGCGACACCCTCGTCCTCACCGTCGGCGCCTTCGACTACGAGGCCGGCGAGCTGGACACCGAGGTCAGCGGCGCCTTCCGGCTGGTGTCCGACGACCTGTCCGACGATGTCATCATCCCCTGGTCCTTCACCCCCATCCGGTCGGCCGACGGCGGCTGAGATCGCGCCCGGATGGAAGGCAGCGACCGTGTCGAGGGTCCTGTCGAGCGACTTCACGGCCCCTTTACGCCCTCCGGGGCCCCCGTTAGTCCCCCGCCTCCCTCACCTGGAGTCCCGTCCATGCTGCGTTCCGCGCTGCGCCAGACCTCCCGAGCCCTCCTCGCCCTCGCCGTCCTCGCCGCCCTGCCGGCCCCGGCCCTCGCCGGGTCGTGTGATGCGCTGGTGGCCAAGGCCAGCACCGCCGAGGGCGACGCCCTCGTGAAGGCCTACCAGGAGCTCCTCGCCTGCGACAAGGCCGAGGCGGAGGCCGCGTACAACGACTTCCTCCAGCAGACCGGCGACGTCGAGACCCTCACCGCCCTCTCCCTCGCCGCCATCGACGCCAAGGCCTACGCCCCGGTGTGGAACAGCCTGGACAAGATCAAGGACTACGGCACCCGGGACGAGGCCGCGAAGGCCATCGGCGCGGCCTGCACGGAGCACCCGGAGGCGCTGGTCTTCCTGAAGGGCGCCTACTTCGGCCTCAAGGACATCCAGTTCGCCAAGTGGGACGAGGCGTATGCCGCCTGCCCCAGCGAGGACATCGACGCCTGGCTCGAGGGCCTCATCAAGAAGCCCCCCGAGACCTCCTATGACGAGAAGTACAACACGCTCCTGTCCATCTGGGTGAAGCGCAAGGGCAAGGGCGCGCTCGAGGTGCTCACCCAGGCCGCCATCACCGCGGCGGGGAATGGCGGGCCGTTCAACGCGGTGCTCGAGGCCATGGATCGGGCCGTCCAGCCGGAGTACGGCGCCGATCTCTCCGAGGAGGATCGCCAGCTCCTGCGCACCGCGCTGGTCGAGGTCGCCCGCAACGTGGAGCCCGAGAAGGCCAAGCAGGTGGCCGACCGCCTCTACGACGCCGGCGCCGAGGCCGAGGCCGCCTCGCTCCTCCCCCGCATCTACCCGGACCGGGTGCAGGAGGGCGGCAAGCTCCTCTACGGGGTCGCCGCCATCGAGTCCTGCGACAAGGAAGCCGTCATCCACTACCGGGAGGTCCTGGAGCCGGCCAAGCGGTGGTCCATCCTCGGCGCCGTCGAGGAGCCGGTCCGGGCCGAGGCCAAGGCCAAGCTCAAGTGCGACCCCGGCGGCCCGTGGCCCGTGGTCGCCACCCCCGAGCCGGTGGCCTCGAGCGATGGCGTCGATGCCTGGGTCGAGGCCCTCGAGCAGCAGTGGGTCTCGAAGGGCTACGACGTGAAGACCCGCTCCGACAAGGAGCTGGTCCTGGATTGACGGGCGCCTCCAGACCCCGCGACAGGGGCCTGGGGGATCAGCGACGCCGGGCGCGCCCACCGAGCAGCGACCAGCGGCGACGGGCCGGGGCGGGGCCTCGCGCCTCGCCCAGCGCCCGAAACGCGGACAGCACCTCGGGATCGTCGGGGGCCAGCCGGGCGGCCTCGCGGAAGTGGCGCCGCGCCCGGTCGGTGGCGCCCTCGGCCAGGGCCTCGCGGCCGAGCGCCACGTGGGCGCGTGCCCTCGCCGGCGGATCGGAGTCGTCGAGCAGGACATCCACGGGGTTGCGGCTCATGGGCCCTCCGGACGGGCAGCGTGCCACAGGGAGACCGGCTCATCCCCCGGCCCGGCCGCCCGGCGGCGCAGGACGGCCCTCGTCGTGGGGATCGGCCATCGCGGGTCGGGATGAAGGCGCCGATGCGGCGTTGGCAAGGCCTTGACGTGACAGCTCCGCAGCGGGGTCTGCAGCGGGCCCCGGCAGGTGCCGCGGGGCGGCCGGCGTCAGCAAGGCGATGGCCGGCCCCACCTCGAGCACGGTGGTGGGACCGGTGGTCCCCAGATCGCCGTCCAGCATGTAGGGCTGCCGCACCGTGCCCTCGATGACCAGGCGTCGGCCGACCCGCTCCCAGACCTGCGGGTGGCGCATGGGCCGACCCCGGAGGGTGTGGTGGAGCTGGGTGGCGAGGGCTGCCGGGGGGCAGGCGATGGCGATGACCGCCAAGTGCCCGGGGCGTCGTACCGCCTCCACGAAGGGCTGGAAGCCCAGCCCCACCTGGTCCATGGTGCCGGCCGCCACCACCCGGAACGGCCCCTCCCCCACCGGCTCGCCATCGAGGAGGACCCGGGCCTCGAACGGCCGCGTGAGCTGGCGGGCGAAGGGGCCTCCCCGCAGGGCGCTCCCCACGGCGCGCGCCAGCACCCACGCCGCCCGGGCGGGCCCCGGCCGACCGGCCTCGTAGGCTTCGATGTACCTGGCGAACAGGCCGTTCCCGAACAGAAAGCCCCGCCGATCCCCGTCCACCTCGAGCAGGTGCCGCTGCACCGTCCCCAGCGGGCGACGTCCGTCCAAGTGGGCCAGCACGTCGTCGAGACGCGCCTCGGGCCGGCCCCGGACCCCCACGCTGCGGGCCAGCGTGTTCATCGTCCCGCCGCCCAGGAAGGCCACCGGGGGGAGGGGACGGTCGCCGAAGGCCCGGGTCAGGGCCCCCAGGCTGCGCCCGCAGGTGCCATCCCCGCCGAGCAGGCCCACCACCGCGGGCGGGTCCCGGGCCACCTCCACGGCGAGGGCCTCCAGGGCCTCGAGCCCGTCCGGCACCGCCACCCGACCCCGTCCCCCGAGCCGCCGCGCCAGCCGGTCGGGCAGATCGGGGGAGCGCCGGAGTCGCCGGGCCTGGGGATTGGCGAGGATCAGCAGGTCGGCGCCGCCCATCAGGCCGGGAGCTCGTGCCCGCGACCGAACAGGCCGAAGGCCCCGCCGGTGTGCCAGAACAGGATCCGCCCCCTCCAGGCGCCCTCGCCCACCCGGGCCAGCAGGGCCTCCATGGCCTTGCCCGTGTAGACCGGGTCCAGGAGCAGCCCCTCCAGGCGGGCCAGGCGCTGGATGGCGTCCCAGGTGCGCGGCGTGGCCACCGCGTAGGCCGGCCCCTGGAAGCCCTCCACCACCTCCCAGCCGGACGCGGGCAGGGAGGGCCCGCCGAGCTCCGCCACCTCGTCGGCGATGGCGCGGACCCGGGCCGTGAAGAAGGCCGCGTCATCGCAGACCGCCACGCCGTGCACGGTCCCGGGCAGCCCGCCGAGGGCCAGGCCCGCCAGGGTCCCGCCGGAGCCCACCGCCACCACCACGTGGTCGTAGTCGGCCCCCTGGTCCCGCAGCTCGCGGGCGGCGTCCACGTAGGCCAGGCTGCCGAGGCCGTTGCTGCCCCCCTCGGGGATGATGTAGGGCCGACGGCCCGCGGCCTCGAGCTCCTGGGCCCACGCCGCCAGCAGCGCATCGCGTCGGTGCCGGTAGTCCTCGGGCGTGCAGGTCCGGAGGGCCGCCCCCGCCAGCCGGTCCAGCAGAAGGTTCGCGTCGGGGGTCGAGGGCAGCGCGCCGCGGAGGAGCAGACCCGGCTCGAGACCCAGCCGCCGGGCGGCCAGGGCGGTGGCCCGGCAGTGGTTGGACTGGAGCCCGCCCGTGGTGAGCACCGTGTCGGCGCCCTCGGCCACGGCGGCGGCCAGCAGGCGCTCGAGCTTGCGGATCTTGTTGCCCGACAGCCCGAGCCCCGTCAGGTCGTCGCGCTTGACGTGCACCTCGACGCCGATGGCCGCCGACAGCCGCGGCAGGGGCTGGACCGGGGTGGGCAGCCGCGCGAGGTCCAGGCGGCGCGTCTCCACGGGACACCTCCGGGGCCGGTGTCGTAACGTCCGTCTCCCGGCCCGGCGCGCGAGGTCCCATGCTGCCCATCGTCCTGCTGACCACCGATCGGCGCGATGGCGCCCCGCCCCGCCCCGGACGCCGGATCCGCCCGCGCCTCCCCGAGGCCTGGATCGCCGAGACCTACGTAGACGCGGTCCGCGGTGCCGGAGGCCTTCCGGTGCTGCTGCCCCCCGGCCCGGTGGACGTCCAGCGGCTGCTCGACCGGGTGGACGCCGTGGTGCTCACCGGCGGTGACTTCGACATCCACCCGAGCCACTACGGGGCGCAGGTGTCGGCGCGCCTGGACCGGGTGGAGCCCGCCCGGACCGCCCTCGAGCTGGTGCTGGCCCGGGCCGCACTGGACCGGGGACTCCCCCTGCTCGGGATCTGCGGGGGCATGCAGGCCCTGGCGGTGGCCGCCGGCGGGACCCTGCTGCAGGACGTCGCCACCGACGTACCCGGCGCCCTGGAGCACGAGCAGCCGACCGATCCGGCCGAGCCCTGGCACCCGGTGCGGGTCCACGCCCCCGCCGATCGCTGGCTGGGAAGCCTGGTCCAGGCCAACAGCACCCACCACCAGGCCGTGGCGGAACCCGGAGCCGATCTGGCGATCTGCGGCACCAGCGACGATGGCGTCGCGGAGGTCATCGCCGGCACCGGCGCCCCCTTCGTGCTCGGGGTCCAGTGGCACCCGGAGCGGCTCGGCGATCTGGCGCCCTACCGGGCGCTCATCGGCGCGGCCACGGCCTGACCGGGGCCACGGGCCCCCGGTCGCGCGCCCCTCACTCCCCCTCCTCGCCCTCGCGGAGGGTGGGGTGGTCCTCGACGAGGTGGATGGTCACCTCGCGGTGGCGGGAGAGGGCCTCACCGAGGCGCCAGGACAGCCAGAGCACATAGGTCCGGTGGTCCGGCGCCGAGACCTCGACGCGCTGGCCGCGGAGCGGCGTGACCCGCAGGGTGGTGGGCACCCCCGAGGCCTGCCCCTCCCGGTCGACGAGGGTGGCATTGGTGGGACGGACCTCGACGGGGACCCGGTAGCACCCGCCCAGGAGCGCCCCCATCAGCACCAGGGAGACCGGCCGCATCACCACACCGCCGACGGGTCGACGAAGCGCACGTGGATGGCGCCGTCCCGGATGAAGAGATCCTCGATGTTGGCCAGGGCCGCGCGAATGTCCGGATCCTCCACATCATCGGGCCCGAGGGCCTGCCGCGGGCTGCCGAGCGCCCCCCCGAGGCCGGTCAGCCCCGACAGGTCCTGCCCGCCCACCTCGAGCCGCGAGATGTCGAAGACCGCGAGCCCGCGGCGTATCTCGAGGGTTCCCGTGAAGTCCACATTGTAACAGCCCTCCTCGACCGGGACGGTCAGCTCGGCGTGGAGGTCCGCGCCGGCCCCCTCGAGGAAGACGCCCACGTCCGACTCACCGCGGAGGAGGAAGCTGGCCTCCCGCGGGGAGAGGACCAGGTGGGCATCCGGATCGTCGCTGTGCGTATACCGGCGCCACCGCTCCTTGAGGGCGACGATGGCGTCGACCGAGAGATCGACCTCGGGGAGGTCGGCGCACCGCCGGGACACGAGGGAGCGCTCCATGGCGGCCCGCCACCCGACGCCCACGCCGAGCGCCAGGCCGCCCAGCAGGCCGACCAGGACCAGGGCGACCCACGTGGACCGGCGACGGAACAGGCTGGGCCTGCCCTCGGTCATCGGGCGGGGACGCCCCGGCCGGGCCCGGCCGGCGTCGGAGCGCGAGGGGTGGGGACGCGGGGGTTCATGGGCACCGGGAGCCTAGAAGGGGATGTCGTCGTCGCCGCCGGGATCGCCGTAGCCACCGCCGCCGCCGCCGCCACCGCCGCCGCCGCCACCACCGTAGCTGCCGCCGCCGCCACCGTAGCTTCCGCCGCCGCCGCCACCCCCGTAGTTGCCGCCGCCGCCGCCACCCCCGTAGTTGCCGCCGCCGCCGCCGCTGCCCTGGAGGAACTGGATGACGTCGGCCAGGACCTCGGTGGACCACCGATCCCGGCCCTCCTTGTCCTGCCACTTGCGGGTGCGGAGCTTGCCCTCGATGTAGACCTGGCGGCCCTTCCGAAGGTACTGGGCCGCGTTCTCGGCCGTGCGCCCGAAGGCCACCACCCGGTGCCACTCGGTGTGGTCACCCCAGTTGCCGTCCCGGTCCTTGCGCCGCTCGTTGGTGGCGATGTTGAGGGTGGTCACCGCCATCCCGCTGTTGGTGTTGCGAAGCTCCGGGTCCTGCCCGAGGTTGCCCACCAGGATCACCTTGTTGACCGTCATCCCGTCTCCCGTGAGGCCCGCGGCCTCGCCTCGTGGGGCGCCGCGCCGAGCGCCGCCGCCGTCCGTTCCATCCTAGAGCCTGACCCCCGCTCGGGCCAGGGCGCCGCCCCGTAACGGGTCCTCGGGGAGACCGGGTCCCCACACGCCTCGGATTTCCGGTTGCTCATCGATGAGCCACACCCCCTCGACCCCTCCCACCCTCCGGCATAGGGCCGACCCATGCCTGCTCCCCGCTGCCCCACCTGCCGCGGCCCCACCACCCTGGCCCGCCAGAACCGCCACCGTCCCTTCTGCTCCGAGCGCTGCCGCCTGATGGACCTGGGCGGCTGGCTGGACGGCCGCTACGCCATCCCGGGCGAGCCCGCCCCCGATGCCGAGCCCGGAGCCTGGGTCGCCCCCGGCGCGCCGGCCCACGAGGACTGACCCCCGCCCCCACGAAGCCGTCAGGGCACCGGGAGCACCGTGGTGGCCCGACGACCCGCCCGCGCCAGCCCGACCATGACCTGGCCGGGCCGCAGCACCTCGAGCCGCACCCGCAGATCGTCCAGGTCCTCCACCGGCCGGCCCGCCAGGGCCACGATCCGGTCGCCGGCCACTACCCCGAGCAGGGCCGCGGGACTGCCGGGCCGCACCCGGGCCACCAAGGCCCCCTCCCCCTCGGGCACCCCCATGGCGGTGCGCAGCGAGGGTGTGTCGGGCGCGGCCGTCAGGCCCGCCCAGTCCAGCGCCCCCGGCAGGGGATCCAGGTCTGGGCCCATGCCGACCGTGGACTCGTCGGCGACCTCCACGTCGAGGAACTCGGACAGCCCGTCCCGCACCACCTCGATGGCGACGCTCCGCCCCACCGCGCGCGTCGCCACCAGATCACGCAGGGCCCGGGCGGTGGGCACGGGCTCCCCGTCCACCGAGACCACCAGGTCCCCGCGCCGCAGCCCGGCCGTCGCCGCCGGACTGGCCGGGACCACCCAGGCCACCTCGGCGCCCCGGCGACTGGCGTCGCCATCCACCCGATCCGCGTCCACCGACTCGAGCCCGATGCGCGCCCGGCGCACCCCGTCGCCCCGCTCCAGGGCATCGGTCACCCGGCGGGCCATGTTGGCCGGGATGGCGAAGGAGATCCCCGAGTTCTGCTCGGCGCCCTGGCTGTAGATGGCGGTGTTGATCCCCACGACCCGCCCTCGGAGGTCCACCAGCGGGCCCCCCGAGTTGCCCGGGTTCACGGCGGCGTCGGTCTGGAGATAGTCCTGGATCTCGGCATCATCGAGGCCGCGCCGCCCGGTCGCCGAGACGATGCCCATCGTCACCGTCGACTGGAAGTCGAAGGGGCTGCCCACCGCCAGCACCGGCTGGCCCACCACCACCTGATCCGAATCCCCCAGCGGCAGCCAGGGGAAGGCGTCCCCCCCCTCGATCCGCAGCACCGCCAAGTCGGTCCGCGGGTCCGTGCCGATCACCCGGGCCGGGAAGCGGCGCTGGTCGGACAGGATCACCTGCACCGCCAGGGCGCCCGCGACCACGTGGTGGTTGGTGAGCACCCGGCCGTCGGGCGAGACGATGACCGCCGAGCCGGTGGCCTCGCTCTCGGGGAGGTCGCCGCTGATCTCCACGTCGAAGCGCTGGAGCAGGTCCTGGAGGGGTGGCGCCCAGGTGCGCCCCTTGATCACCTCGACGTGGACCACGGCGGCCCGGGCCCGCCGCGAGACCCGGATGAGGGCGTCCTCGGTGGGGGTGGCCTGGGCGACGAGGGAGAGGAGCAGGGGCAGCACGCGGCCTCCGAGGGTCGAGCCTAGCCCGCATCCGTCCTGACAGCTCACCGCGAGCCGGCGAGATGCGGTCGTGAGCGCGGTTCTCGACGAGCGACCGCCCGGGGGTGGCCGGACCGCCGATCCGGCTGCAAGATCCTGGCACGCTGCTCCGTATGCACGGTGTCGCCCCCAGGAGCCCCCATGGCCGTGACCCACCAGGACGTCGTCGACCGCCTCGCCACCTGCGATCCCCAGGAGCTCCGGCTCGTGCTCGAGGCCGCCGCGGTGCCCACCCGCGGCGCCGAGACGCCTCGGGCCCTGGCCGAGCGGGTGGCCGATGCCCTGTGGTGGAGCTGGGCCTCGCCCCTCGCCTGGGCCTCCGGACAGGTGACGCTGGACCAGATGGTCAACGGCGTCGCCCGCCGACTCAAGGTGAAGGACCAGGTCGCGGGGGAGGACGCCTGGGAGCGTCTGGACGCACTCACCAGCGCCCTGGCCGCCACCGGCGGGCCGGTGGCCTTCGAGGCCCTGCGCGCCGATCACCAGGCCCGGGCCCGTGGATCGGTCTTCCCCAGCCTGGCTTTCGGCGGAGGCGCTGGCAGCAGCTACGTCACCGGCGCGGCGGGGCGGCTCTTCCTCCGCTTCGCCGCTTCGCCCATCGGCCGCGTCCTCCCCTGGATCCCCCAGGTCGCCCCCTGGTTCCACGCCATCCGCAAGGCCAGCGCCGTCGCCGCCGCCGTGGGGACCCCCCTCGCGGTGGCCCTGGGCGTGCTCGCCGTCAACCGCAGCTTGGGCACCCGCTGGCGCCGCTTCCTGCCACTGCTGCTGTCCGTGGGCACCCTCGGGCTGCACACCCGGGTCGCCGAGGCGGTGGAGCTGGGCTGATCGGCCCTCGGATCAGACCGGGTCGCCCCGCCGGACCGGCGGCACCCCGTGCTGGGCCGCCACCCGGTCGTAGTGGTCGATGACCTGTCGCACATAGCCCCGCTTCTCGCGGTAGCTCCCCGCGAAGAAGCTCCGCTTGAAGCCGTGGAGCACCAGGTTGCGCAGGTGGCTCGGCCGCAGCTTGAACGCATCCACCGCCCGCCGGAGCTCCTGGCTCACCGTCGTCCGGGAGACCAGCCGGTTGTCGGTGCACAGGGTGCACGAGAGCCGCTCGTCGATCATGCGTCCGAGGGGATGGTCCTCGACCCGGCGCAGCTCCGGCAGGGTCTGCAGGTTCGAGGTGATGCACACCTCGAGGGTGATGCGCCGATCCGCGATGTACTCGGCGAGCTGGCGCACGTAGCGGACCGGATCGTCGGCCTGCACCAGGTCCGCCCGGAAGAGGTGGGTCCCGTGACCGATGCGGTCGGCGTGGAGCAGGGTGATGGCCTGGAAGATGCTCTCGGGCCCGTAGGCCTCGCCGGCGTGGACCGTCTTCTTGAGGAAGTGGCGGTGGGCCATGTCGTAGGCCAGCACGTGATCCGAGGCGGGGTGGCCGGCCTCGGCGCCGGCGAGGTCGAAGCCCACCACCGGGAGCCCGAGGCGGTCGCGGGCGTCGACGACCTCGCGGACGAGGGTCTGGGAGGCGATGGAGTAGACCTCCTTCATGGGCCAGTGGGTGCCCAGCGCCTCGAGGAGGGTGCGGTAGTAGGGCGAGAAGCCGGCGCTGAAGTTGCGCATGGCGCACGTGATGAGGCCGTAGCGGAAGGGGGGGGCCCCCTCCTCGACCACCGCGGCGCTGTTCTCGTACTCGCGCCGGGCGCGGTCCAGGCCCTTGTCGACCGCCACCAGGACGTCGGCGACGGTCTGACCGGCCCGCACGTGGAGCTGGGGCGCGAACCGGACCTCCAGGTAGCAGACCCCCTCGCCGATGCAGTCCATGCCGAGCTCGTAGGCCGCGCGCTCCAGGGCCTCCAGATCCTGCAGGACCGCGCAGGTGTAGGCGAAGCCGTGCAGATACTCGGGGAGGTCGCGGTAGGCCTCCTTGAACACGGTCTCGAGAAGGCCCTCCTCGGTCTCGCTCGGCAGGCTGACCCCCTGGTCGCGGGCGAGCTCGATGAGGGTCGGGATCCGCAGCGAACCATCGAGGTGGCAGTGCAGATCCGACTTGGGCAGGGCGCGTAGCAGGTCGTCGGTGAACATGGCCCGACCCTACCCCGTCCGCTGCCACCGGGCCGCCGCCTCCCGGGACACCCGGTCGATCCGGCGGCGGACGGGCTCGATCTGGCGTGGCGTCCCCGGCTTGGACACCACCTCTCGGCCGACCCTTGAAAGCCCCGAGGGTCCACGCTAGCCCCTCGCCCCACCCGGAGACCCCGATGCTGCTCGATGATGCCTTCCGCGAGTCGCTCGTCGACGACCTCGACGAGATGCTCGAAGCCTACGCGGACAACCCGGACCAAGAGGCCATCACCCAGTTCGTCATCGAGCAGCTCGAGGTGTATGCCGACGAGCACGGCATCGACGATATCGTCGTGCAGCTCGAGGCCGACGGCGCCCTCGAGGCCCCCCTCCAGGAGACGCTGGAGACGGAGCTCGCCTCCAATGACGAGCTCGAACTCACCGGCGAGGAGATCGTCAGCCTCCTCGAGCGGGTGTGCAACATCGAATGGGACGACCTCCACGGCGACGACGACGACTGGGAGGGTGACGACGACGAGGACGACGAGGACGAGGACGAGGACGAGGACTGACCCGACCGGCCGTCCTGACCCAGGCTTGACGCCCCCCGGACCCCTCCGGCGCCCCGCGTTCGCGGGAACCCGGTAGGGTGGGCCGGGGGGGCGTGCCGCGGGAACCTGTATCGGAGTGCCCCACGTGTCCCAGCTCCAGGCGACCTGGACCCCAGACGCCACCCTGTTCTTCTGGGCCACCCGAGACCCGGTCGAGGAGGCGGCACGTCGCGAGCTGCCCGGGCTGCTCCGCCTCACCGGCCGGGCAAGCCGGCGCCCCCTGGCTCGCCCCGGCGATGGCCGACAGCGGACCCCCGGCGTCGACATCCCCCTGTCCGAGGCGCTCTCCCTGCTGGTGCACGTGGGCCGGGAGGCCCGGGTCTCGGACAGCCTGGTGGTCTTCAGCGCCATCGCCAAGCTGGCCGTGCGACTGGCCGCCGCGCGGCGCGTCGTGCCCACCGCCCGGAACGGCCAGGCCCGGTGGAAGGGGCTGCTGCTGCACGCCGACGACCAGCGCAGCTTCGATGCCCTCGTGACGGCCCTGCCCCCCGCCGGACGCGCCCTGCCCACGTCGAGCCGGGGACGGGTCACCCTGCCCACCGCAGAGGTCGTGGTTCGCGAGGTGCTCGACGGGTGCATCGACGTCCTCTACCGCCAGGGCGCCTGGCCCGGCACCAGCCGGGGCTGGGCCCGCGATCTGGCCCAGGCCCTGCGCGGCGACGACCCCGCCTTCGTCCCGCGCGAGGCGCGCCACCAGGCCATCCCCGACCTGGTCGCGGGCTGGGCGGCCGGTGCGGAGGCCGCCGCCCTGGGGCTCGAGCTCCGACTGGGCCTCCCCCGGGGCAAGCGGGCGCGCTTCCCGCTCAACCTGCACCTGGTCGCCACCCATGCCCCCAGCCACAGCCTGCCCGTCGCCCGGGCCTGGACCGCCGGCGAGCGCCTCGAGCTGGCCGGTCGTGAGCACGAGCACCCCGCCCACCACGTCCTGAGGGCCCTGGCCCGCGCGAGCCGCGTGTGGACGCCCCTCGCCGACTCCCTCGAGGGCACCGCCCCCACCGACCTGATCCTCGACGCCGAGCAGGCCTGGTCCCTCCTCGACCGGGGCGCCCGCGACCTGCGCGCCGCCGGCTTTCGGGTGCGGATCCCCGACGAGTTCGAGGGCGCCGGGAGCCGACGGATCCGCGCCCGCATGCGCATCGAGGTCCCGGACGAGGTCGGAGACGGGCCCATGCGCCTGGACCGCATGCTCACCTTCCGCTGGGAGGTGGCCCTCGGGGACACCCTCCTCACCGGCGCCGACTTCCAGCCCCTGGCGGCGAGCGGCAGCCCCATCGTCCGCTTTCGCGACCAGTGGGTCCTCCTGGACCCGCGAGAGGTGGCGCGTCTGCCCGACGATCTCGACCAGGCCGGCACCCTTCCGGCTGCCGCCGCCCTGCGCGCCGTCCTCACCGGGCAGCACGAGGGGGTCCCCGTGGTGGCCGACGCCCGGCTCGACCTCATCGTGGAGGCCCTGCGCGACCCGCCCCCCGCCCCGCTCCCGGACGGCTTCGTCGGTACCCTTCGGCCCTACCAGGAGCGCGGCTTCGCCTGGCTCGCCACCCTGGGTCGCCTGGGCCTGGGAGCCTGCCTGGCCGACGACATGGGCCTCGGCAAGACCGTCCAGCTCATCGCCCACCTGCTGGACCAGCCCGGCGGGCCCCACCTGGTCGTCTGTCCCACCTCCGTCCTCGGCAACTGGACCCGGGAGCTGCGCCGCTTCGCCCCCGGCCTCACGCTCCAGCGCTACCACGGCCTCCAGCGACGCCCGGAGGAGCTGGGCACCACCGACGTGGTCCTGACCAGCTACGGACTCCTCGCCCGGGACATCGACGTCCTCGAGGCCATCCCCTGGCGGGTCGTGGCCTTGGACGAGGCCCAGTCCATCAAGAACCCGGACAGCCAGCGCGCCCGGGCCGCCCGCCGCCTCCAGGCCCGTCACCGGGTGGCGCTCTCGGGCACCCCGGTCGAGAACCGCCTCGACGAGCTGTGGTCCCTCATGGAGTTCCTGGTCCCGGGGCTGCTCGGGCCCCGCCGGACCTTCCAGCGCAACGTGGCCGTGCCCATCGAGCGCTTCGGCGACGAGGCCCTCGCCCACCAGCTCAAGCTCGGGGTGAGCCCCTTCCTCCTGCGCCGCCTCAAGACTGACCCGACCGTGATCAGCGACCTGCCCGAGAAGATCGAGCGCAAGGACTTCACCCCGCTCACGGCCGAGCAGGCCCGGCTCTACCGGCAGGTGGCCGACGAGGCCATGGAGGCCATCGCCACCGCTGCCGACACGGAGCGACGGGGCCGGGTGCTCGCCATGCTCACGGCGCTCAAGCAGGTCTGCAACCACCCGGACCACTACCTCAAGGGCGAGGGACCCCTGGTGGGTCGCTCGGGCAAGCTGGAGCGCCTGCACGACCTGCTGGAACAGATCCTCGACCGGGGGGAGCGGGCGATCATGTTCACCCAGTACCGCGAGATGGGGGATCGCCTCCAGCGCTGGATGGCCGAGGTCTTCGACCTGGACGTGCCCTTCCTGCACGGCGGCACCCCCGCGGTGCGCCGCGAGGACATGGTCCGCGCCTTCCAGGACGACGACGACGCCGCGCCCGTGCTGCTCATCTCCCTGCGCGCCGGCGGGACCGGGCTCAACCTCACCCGGGCCACCCACGTCGTGCACTACGACCGCTGGTGGAACCCGGCTGTCGAGGATCAGGCCACCGACCGGGCGTATCGGATCGGCCAGACCCGCAATGTGCAGGTCCACAAGATGGTCAGCCAGGGCACCCTCGAGGAGCGGATCGACGCCGTGCTCGAGGACAAGCGCGCCCTGGCCGAGTCGGTCGTGGGCAGCGGGGAGGGCTGGGTGACCGAGCTGGACGACGACGCCCTCCGCGCCCTGGTGGCGCTCGGCGATGACGCCATCGTGGAGGACGAGCGATGAGTTCCCGCCTGAAGGCCCCCGAGGACGGCATCGTCGCCAGCCAGCACCCCCGCGGCTGGGCGGCCCGCCGCTGGATGGGCACCTTCGATCACCTGGCCGCCACCCACCACACCCAGCTCGCCCGTGGACGGACCCTGGCCCGGTCCGGGCGGGTGCGCGATCTGTGGTTCAGCCCGGGGCTGGCCAGCGCCGAGGTGGTGACCCAGCGCGAGACGTTCCGGGTGACCCTGCGGATGCGCACCTTCGAGGACGACGAGTGGGATCGGGTGGTGGAGCGGCTCCTGGCCGACCTCCGGCGGATCGCCGCCCTCCTCGAGGCCGAGCTGCCGGAGACCCTGGTGGCCGATCTGGCCGAGGCCGGCGTCTCGCCCCTCCCCGCCTACGAGGACCTGGACGGCATCTGCGAGTGTGCCGACTTCCACATGCCGTGCAGCCACATGGCGGCGGTGCACCACGTGGTGGCCGAGGCCCTCGACGGAGACCCCTTCCTGCTGCTCACCCTTCGTGGCCTGGACCGCGAGCAGCTCCTGGCGCGCCTGCGCCGCTCGTGGGGCGACCCGCTGCCCCTCCACCCCCAGGCGCCGCCCACCGAGACCCCTCCGCCACCGGCCGATCCGGACTGGCGCCGCAGCCCGACGCCGCTGCCCTCCCTCACGCTCCGGGTGGAGCCCGCAGAGCGCGGGGTCGGCGGGCTGCGCGCCCTGGGCCCGCCCCCCGGCCAGGCCGAGCTGGCCCCGGTCCTGGAGCCCCTCTACGACGCCGGCTCTCGTGCGGCCGCCGAGCTGGCCTTCGACGAATCCCCCGTGGATCCCGGGATCGCCCCCGCCAGCCGGTGGGAGGGCTTCCGGCCGGGACAGCGACCACCCGGACGGCCCGGGACCCCGGGACCGGCGCCGAGCCGCACCGCGGGCCCCACCGCCGATCCGACAGAGGCGGAGCGGCCCCTCTCCGAGCGGGTCGTGGACCTGCTGGCCGAGCGCGACAACATCACCTCGACCGCGCTGGCGAAGCAGCTCGGCACCACCTCGGAGCGGCTGCGCGAGGAGCTGTGCGCCCTCGAGGAGCTGGGGGTGGTCTACCGGACCGGCCGCACCCGGGCGACACGATGGTGGCTCGGCTGAGCCCCTGGGGCCGGCCGCCCGGCGCGCCACCTCGCCTGCGCACGAAGGGGCGGCTCCTCGCCCCGGGCCCGCCGGGAGCCCCCCTCCGCCCCCCGGTGCCGACGGCGGGGCCGCGCGCATCCCCCGCTGAGGACCCGCTCACCGTCCTCGTTCCGGGTGAAGGGCCGGCCGCGCGCTGGTAGGTTCGCAACCCTGACGCCCCTGGAGTCTCGGCATGGACGGCCTCGTCCTCGTCCTCCTGCCCCCCCACGCCCCCCACCTGGCCCCCCTCGTCCTGGAGGCCGGAGCGACCCCGGTCATCGACGCCACCGGAGGGCCGGCCGACGTGCCCGAGGGGGCCTGGGTGCGGATCCGTCCGGGCCGTCCCGCCGCCGGCAGCGGGCCGGTGCTGCTGGCCGAGGACGGCGCCCCGGTCCTGGATCGGCCCACCTGGCTCGAGACCTCCGCCCCCCGCGAGGTGCCTCCCGGCTTCGCCGGCCTGGTGCTCCACGGCGCCGAGGCGGGGGGCCTGGGCGCCGACGAGGACGGCCTGGTGGCCCTGACCCGGTGTCCCGACCCCGGGCGGGTGGTGCTGCAGGCTGGCGTGGGGCCTCGGACCGCCGGCGCCGCCGCCGCCCTCGGGGCGGCCGGCGTGCTCGTGCGCGGGTGCTTGCTGGGCCTTCCCGAGCTGGCCCTCCCGCCCGGCCTGTCGCGCCAGCTCGACCGTCCCGCCGACGAGGTCACCACCCGTGTCGCGGGCCACCGGGTCGCCCAGCCCCCCACCAGCCCCGTCCTGCGGCGCCTGCTGGCCGGGGAGGACCCCTGGGACATGGCCCGTCGCGCCTGGGAAGCCGGCGATCTGCGCGCCCATCTGTGGTTGCTGGACCAGGGCGCCGCCCTGGCGCGGGGACTGGCCGACCGGCACGGCAGCCTGACGGCCCTCCTCGCGGCCTACCGCGAGGGCCTCACCGGGTGGGGTCGCCGGGCGGCCCAGGCCCGGACCGCCCCGGCGGGCCGGGTGGTGGCCACCGCCGACGCCCTCTCGGGTCCGGGCACCGTCGCCGGCATGGGCGGGCTGATGGGCTCGGGCGTCCTGTGGGAGGCCGCCGGGTGGCTGGACCGCCCCATCACGGCCCCCCCCGGCGCCACCCTGGAGGCCGCGGTAGCTACCGGGCTTTCGGTGGTGGCCCCCCCCGACGAGCTCGAGGCGGCCCGCGCCCGCGTGCTGGAGCGGGCCCGTGGCGCCGGCCTGTCCACCACCCCAGGATCGGCCGTCCCCGAGCCGACCCCGG
>CAZPJM010000081.1:0-17693 GCA_964586865.1 uncultured Enterobacteriaceae bacterium | reverse complement strand
GGCGGTTGCGGAAGCCCACCAGGGCCATCAGGTGGATGAAGACCCAGATGAGCCAGGCCACGAAGCCCGACAGGCGCACCCCCGGGAGCTTGGCGATGGCCTTGGAGCGCCCGATGGTCGCCATGCTGCCGAGGTCGGTGTACCGAAAGGGCTTGCGCGACCGGCCCCGCAGGCCCCGCTTGATCTGCCGCCCCAGGTGCCGGCCCATCTGCTGGGCCACCGGCGCCAGGCCGGGCAGGGGCTCGCCATCCTGCTCCAGGTAGGCCAGATCGCCGATGACGAAGGCCTCGGGGTGGCCCTGGATGGACAGGTCCGGCTCGACGGGCACCCGCCCCGAGCGGTGGAGCTCCACGCCGAGGGCCTCGGCCAGCGGGCTCGACTTGACGCCGGCCGCCCAGACGATGGTACCCGCCTCGATGCGCTCGCCCCCCACGGTGACGCCTTCGTCGCTCACGTCCTCGACCAGATCACCGGTGAGCACCTCGACGCCGAGGGACTCGAGCTGCTTGCGGGCCTTGCCGGGCAGGGGATCGGGGTAGGCCCCCAGGACGTGGTCCATGGCCTCGACGAGGATGACGCGGGCATCTTCCTCGGGGGCGACGTGGCGGAACTCCCGACGGAGGGTGCGCAGGGCGATCTCGCGGATGGCGCCCGCCATCTCGACCCCGGTGGGGCCGCCGCCCACCACCACGAAGGTGAGCAGCTTGCGGCGGTCGTCCTCGTCCTCGGACCACTCGGCGCGCTCGAAGGCGGTGAGGATGCGTCGCCGGATCTCGAGGGCGTCGCCGATGGTCTTGAGGCCCGGTGCATGGGGGGCCCACTTCTCGTCGTTGCCGAAGTAGTGGTGGGTGGAGCCGGTGGCGAGGACCAGCATGTCGTAGGCGATCTCGCCGTCCGAGAGGATCACCCGCCGACCCTCCAGGTCGATGTCGGTGGCCTCGGCCAGGCGCACCTCCAGGTTGCGCTGCCCCTTGAAGACCCGGCGGAGGGGCTCGGCGATGTCGCCCGGCGCCAGGGCGGCGGTGGCCACCTGGTAGAGGAGCGGCTGGAAGAGGTGGTGGTTCCGCTTGTCCACCAGCGTGATCCGCAGCGGCGCCCGGGAGAGGGCCTGGGCGAGGGCGAGGCCGCCGAAGCCTCCGCCGAGGATGACCAGGTGGGGATGGGACACGGTCGCTCCGGGGGCGGGAGAAGAGAAGCGCGGTCGTCCCCGACGTGTGCACGGGGGACGGGCGCTGCAAGGGCTGGTGACCGGTCCCGGTGGGGGCCCCGACCGGGGTGTCCGGACGCGATAGGCGGGCCCGCATGGCCATCCGGTACGAGGACGCCGAGCGGACCCTGTCCTGCGCGGTTCGGGACGTGGTGGAGCAGGGCTTCGGGTCCGGGCACCTCACCCTCGAGGTGGTGCGGTCCCGGCGGGCGCGCATGGCCGAGGGCCGCGCGATCCACGAGACCGTCCAGGCGGAGCGGGCCGCGGAGGATCCGGCCTACCGCGCCGAGGAGGAGCTGGTCCACCAGCTCGTGGTCGACGGCTGGACGGTGCGGCTCCACGGCAGGGTGGACGGGCTCACCGAGCGGTCCGGCCGCCTGACGGTCGAGGAGGTGAAGTCGGTCTCCCTCGACGCCGAGCGGCTGTTCCGCACCACCCGGGAGGACTGGGCGGACCACGTGCGCCAGCTCGAGATCTACCTCTGGATGCTGGCCCGGGCCCGGGGCGCGGACCCGGTCGGCGTGCTGGTGCTGGTGAGCGCCCTCGACGGGGGCCGTCAGGTGGTCGTGGTCGAGGTGGATCCCGACGAGGTGGAGGCCCGGGTCCGGCGCTTCCTGGCGAGGCTGGTGGCCCGGAGGGAGGATCGGCTGGCCTGGCTGGACCGGCGGCGCCCCCACCGGGTGCCCTGGCCCTTCCCCGGCCATCGTCCAGGCCAGGCGCGGGTCCAGGACCAGGTGGGGGCCAGCCTGCGGGCCGGGCGGGTGGCCATGATCCAGGCGCCCACGGGCCTCGGCAAGACGGCCGCGGTCATGGTGGCGGCCCTCGACCACGCCCTGGCCACGGACAAGCAGGTCTTCTGGGCCACGGCGCGCACCACCCAGCAGGCGGTGGCCCTGGAGACCGCCGGCCGCCTGGTGGGGGCGGGGCTGCCCCTTCGGGTGGTGATCATCTCCGCCAAGGACAAGGTGTGCCTGAACACGGTGGTGGCGTGCCGGCCGGACGCGTGTCCCTTCGCCCATGGCCACCATGACAAGGTCGCCGAGCACGCCCTGCTCGAGGCGGCCTGGGCGCGGGGCCTGGCCGATCGGCCGGTGTTCCGCGAGCTGGGCCAGGCCTTCACCGTCTGCCCCTACCAGCTCGCTAGCGACGTGGCGCGGAACGCCGATCTGGTCATCGGCGACGTGAACTACGCCTTCGATCCCGATCAGGGCGGGCCGCGCAGCCCGCTCTTCGGCGAGTCGCCGGACAGCTGGGTCGTGGTCGTCGACGAGGCCCACCAACTCGTGGAGCGGGCCCGGTCCTGGGGGAGCCCTCGGGTCGAGGCGGCCCTGGCCCGGCGGGCCCGGGAGGCCCTGGCCCCCACGTCCGGGTACCTGCGGTTCACGGACCTCTGCGAGGACGTCCTCGACGAGCTGGGGCAGGTCGTGGAGCGCACTGCGGGTCCATGGCGCCACGACGAGGCCCAGGCGGCCCTGCGGGTGCGGCCCTGGCAGCGCCTGGCCGAGGAGGTGGACGGGGTGGGGGCCGACTACGCCCTCCTCAAGGCGGATACCCCCGCCTTTCCCGACGGCGACAAGGACGCCTGGCTCGAGCTCGCGCGACAGGTGCTCGCGTTCAGGGAGGGTCTCGACCGCGCCGGCGCCGAGCTGGTGGCCCTGGCCCGCCGTCGATCGGGCCACGAGGCGGTCAAGCTGCTGTGCCTCGACCCCTCGGGCCTGGTGGGGCCCCGGATCCGCCGGCTGGGCGGGGTCGTGCTGTGCAGCGCCACCCTCTCGCCGCCTCGCTTCTACCGGGACCTGCTCGGCCTGCCGCCGGATCGGCTGGACGTCCTGGCCGTCCCCTCCCCCTTCCCCCCCGAGCGGCGCCGGGTGATCCTGGCTCCGCGGGTCTCCACCCGGTTCCGGGACCGTCGGGCCCACGCCGATCGCACCGCTCGCCTCCTCGAGGAGGTCGTCCACGCCACCCCGGGCAATGTGGCGCTGTACTTCCCGAGCTTCGCCATGCTGGACGATCTAGTGGAGCGCCTGGATCTGCCCGACCGCCGGATCCTGCGCCAGGCCCGGGGCCTGTCCGACGCGGAGCGCACGGCCATGCTCGACGCCCTGCTGGAGCGGGATGGGCGGACGGTGCTGGCGGCGTGTCTGGGCGGGGTCTTCGCCGAGGGCATCGACCTGCCGGACGGCGCCCTGCGCGCGGTGGTGGTGGTCGGGCCGGCCCTGCCGCCGGTGGGCCTCGAGCGGGACCTGCTGCGGGAGCTCTACGAGGAGCGCTACGGGGCCGGCTTCGCCTACGCCTCGCTCATCCCCGGCATGACCCGGGTGGTGCAGGCCGCCGGCCGTCTGGTCCGCGGGCCGGGTGATGCGGGCTGCATCGTGCTGGTGGGGCAGCGCTTCCGATGGCGGGACCACGCCGAGCTGCTCCCGGCCGAGTGGACGCCCGAGACCCCGGACGATCCGGGCGCGGCCATCCGGGCGTTCTTTGCCGGGCTCGAGGGCGAGCCGTGATGGAGGGCGCGCCGGTGGGCGTTCCCGGCGCGCCGCGCCGCGCGCGATGCGGTAGGGGCCTCGGGTGAGCGCGTTCGATCCGAGGGAGGCCGCCCGCCGCCGGCGGCCGTGGGACAGCCTGGAGAAGCGGGTGGTCGAGCTCGCGCTCCGGCCGGGCGATGCGGTGCCGCGCAAGCTGCTGGACGGCATCCGCTACGTGATCGGGCTGGCGCGCCTCACCGAGGTGCGCACCGCCGACGGCAGCGACATCGAGGTGGCCGGTCGCCTGGCGGACCACGCGGCGGCGGTCCGCGAGGTCCTGGTGCCGCGGCTCGACGGGGCGCGCGACCTGTGGGACGTGGTCCGGGTCCTACCCGATCTGGTCGAGCGGACCCGGGTGGCACGCGAGGCCCTGCTCGACGGCACCATCGACCGGGACAGCCTGGAGCGGGAGATCACCACCCGCAACCTGGTGGTGGCCACCGGTGGGGGCGGCGGGGCCGGCTACGTCTACCTGGGCGCCTACCAGGCCCTCGACCGCCACGACCTGCGTCCCGACCTGCTGGTGGGCACCTCCATCGGCGCCCTGGCGGCCCTCTTCCGGGCCCGCCGCCGGGTCTTCGACCTGGCCCCCCTGGTCTCGGCCACCCAGAAGCTCTCGTGGAGCGACGTCCTCCGCGTCCTCGAGGTGGAGTCCCGCTATGGGCTGCCGGCCACCTTGCGTCTCTATCTCCGCGCGGCCCTCGGCGATGTCTTCCTGACGAAGGACGGCCGGCCCCTGTGGCTCTCGGATCTGGCGATCCCCACCTATGTCATCGCCACCGGCATCACCGTGGATGCGCTGAAGCACGACCTCTCCTTCTACGAGCACTTCCTCGACCGGGACGTCCGGCGGAGCTCCACCCGGGACCGGCTGCTCGGCATCACCCGCGCCGCCGGGATCGTGCGGGAGTTCCTGGCCCGCCAGGACGCGCTGGTGGAGCTGGTGCTCGGGCGGACGCCCGGCACCGAGGACTTCGATGCGCTCGACGCGGCCGGCTTCTCGGCGGCGGTGCCGGGCGTCCTCCACTACGACGTGCTCCGCGACGATCCCCGGATGCGGCGGATCCTGGACGACATCTACGCGACGTACGGCATCACCCGCCTGGGCGAGGGGGGGCTCGTGGCCAACGTGCCCGCCCGGACCGGCTGGCGGGCCAGCGTGGCGGGGGACCTGGGCGTCCGCCAGCCCTTCGTGCTCGCGCTCGACTGCTTCGCGCCCAACCCCCGGCGGCTGGCGTGGCTGCCGTTGATGCAGCTCGTGCGCACCGCCAACGTGGAGCGGGACCGGCGCTACGCCGACCTCTACCTGCCCATGACCCGCACCCTGTCCCCGGCGAACGTGGTGCCGGCCATGCGCGACGCCATGCTGGCGACCCGGTGGGGTCGCGAGGCCCTGGAGCCGCACATCCCCTTCATCAAGGAGATGGTGAGGACGATCCAGGTCCTCCCCGATCAGCGCCCGGATCCGCCGTCTGGGCCATGAGGTCGAGGATGGCGTCGTGGAGGGTGCCGTTGGTGGCCACCACCCCGGGTACCAGCGGCTCGGGACGGTTGAAGACCCAGGGCTGACCACCGCGCCCCGAGGTGCGGCCCCCGGCCCCCGCCACCAGCGCCGCCCCCGCCGCCACGTCCCACTCGCTCCGCGGCTTGGGGGTGAAGGTGGCGTCGGCCTGGCCGGTCGCCACCAGCCCGAGCTTCCAGGCCACCGAGCCCACCGGCTCGAGCCGGACCCGGTCCGCGAAGGCGCCGAACCAGCCCTTACGGGTCTCGGAGCGGCTGACCACGATCCGGGCGCTCTCCAGGGAGGCGGTGGAGGTGACCCGCACCGGGACCCCGTCGAGCCGCACCCCGAGGCCCGGCCCTCCGTCCATGACGGCGCCGGTGGCGGGGTTGACCAGCACGCCCACCCGTGGAGCCCCATCGACCACCAGGCCGCAGGAGACCACGAACTCGGGCACGCGATCCACGAACTCCCGGGTGCCGTCCACGGGGTCCAGGATCCACACCCGGGACCGCCCGAGCCGGCGCAGGTCGTCGGTGGACTCCTCGGAGAGGATGGCGTCGTCGGGGAAGGCGGCCCGCAGGTGCTCCAGCAGGATCCGCTGGGCCTCCAGGTCGGCCTTCGTGAGAGGCCCCTTGTCCCCGGCCTTGTCGACCACCCAGGCGTCATCGGAGGCCCAGATCGCGCGCACGGCCTCGGCGGCGGCGCGGGTCGCCGCGCGGGCGACCTCCAGCTCGCGCTCCATGGAGCTCTCCCGCTACCGGTTCTTCTGCTGCTCGACGACGATCATCTCGACCCGGCGGTTGAGGGCCCGGCCGGCCGGGCTGGCGTTGCTCGCCACGGGGCGGGACTCCCCGAAGCCCTGGGGGATGAGGCGGTCGGCGTCGATCCCGCGGGCCACCAGGGCCGTCTTGATGCTGGCGGCGCGCTGCTCGGAGAGGTCCTGGTTCATCCGGGTGCCGCCCTGGGAGTCGGTGTGCCCCTCGATGCGGAGCTTCAGGATCTCGGGGTGCTCCTCGAGGAGGGCGGCCACGTCGTCGAGCAGGCTGTAGGAGCGGACCTGGATCTCGGCGCTGCCGGTCTCGAAGTAGATGGGCTCGTTCAGCTCGATGTGGTCGTCCACCAGCTTCACCCGGGGGCCCAGGTCGGTCCGGGTGGCCACCCGCTCGGTCCAGGTGAAGCCGTTGGGGAGCTCGTAGCTGACCTCGTAGACGCCGGACTTGATGTCGCGGACCCGGGCCTTGGCCAGCGGCGGCACCACACCCACCTTGTCCCCGTTGAGGGAGAGCTCGGCGTAGCTGGTGGTGAGGTTGTCGAGGGCGAGCACGCCGCGCTCGGGCCCCGGGGCGCCGGGCGGCGGGGCCGGGGCCACCACCAGCACGCGATCCTCGCCCTCCTCGGGCGGCAGGACCTCACCGGCCGTGAGGGCCTCGGGGAGGGTCTGCTGGACCTCGACGGTGCCCAGGTCGGTCAGCGGGGTGCCATCGATGCGCAGCGCGCCGAGGTCGCGGGCGAGGGTGCGCTGGGCGCGGGCATCGTCGGGCGCGGCCACCACGATGAGGCCCTCGGTGGGCATGACGGCCATGGCGGCGTCGCGGTCCTCGGCCAGGAGGGCGACCACGTCCTCGACGGTCCGGCCCTCGTCGAGCTTCTGCAGGTCCAGGTCGATGGCGACGACCGGGGCCAGGTCCTCGGGCAGGGACAGGTCCGACGGGGCGGTCACCGTCTCGAGGGGCGCAGCGGGCCGGGCCTCGTCGACGAAGCGGTCCGGGTCCACGAAGAGCGCGCGGAAGCCAGAGATGCGACCCTGCGAGTACTCGGGCGCCGCCAGGTGGTCGTAGGGGTTGGCCGCCAGGTCCGTGCCGCGATCGGGGTGCTCGACCTCGACATTGCGCGGCTTCAGGTACAGGCAGCCGGCCAGGGAGAGGCTGGCGCCGAGGAGGATGAGCGGGCGCAGGGCCGCGTGGGGCATGTCAGCTCCCGGGGGTGACGGAGATGAGCTCCTTCTCCATGATGGGCTCGTCAGTGGCGACATCGTAGGTGATCTCGTAGACCAGGCCGACGCCTTCGGCGTAGTGGTACTCCGCGTAGGCGTCGATGTCCTCCGAGAACGTTCCCAGCGCCGAGAAGATGTCGAAGCCCGGCAGGAGGTCCCGCAGGGGGTCCAGCTCCGGGGGCAGCGGGAAGGCGCTGATGCCGCTGCGGTCCTGAGTGTAGCGGGAGTTGACGACGTAAACGTCGTAGGTGCCGGCGGGCACCGTGGTCTCCTGCCGCCCGAACTCCACGAACTCGCCCGTGGTGGAGAACTCGGTGGTGGTGTCGGCGTTGTTCACCTCGACCGTGTAGTCGGCGGACCAGGTGAGGTTGGAGGAGCCCATGTCGGAGACCGCGGGGAGGTAGGTCCGGGCCGGGGAGTGGGTGGCCTCGACCGGGCCGATCTCGAGGGGGAAGTCGCCGAAGTCGGTGGACAGGCCGGTCTCGAGGGTCATGTTCCAGCCCACCACCTGGGCGCGGCCGCCGCTGCAGGCGTGGTAGGTCACGCCCTCCCAGCCCTCGGCCCCGGCACTCATGGTGGTGCGCACGGTGTAGACGAACTGGCCGGCGCCGTTCAGGCCCTCCTCCTCCACCACCTGGGTCTCGGTGCCCGTCTCGCCGTAGTAGGTGATCCGGTACTCGCGGGTCAGGCCGACCTGGTCGACGGGGTCGAAGGCGTGGCACGCATCCGGGTCGGCGTCGGTATCGGTGTCCGTGTCCGTGTCCGTGTCGGTGTCCGAGTCGGTGTCGGTATCCGTGTCGGTGTCGGTGTCGGTGTCGGTGTCGGTGTCCGTATCGGTGTCGGTGTCGGCTTCCTGGTCCGTGTCGACCGGAGCACCCGTGTCGCCCCAGCGGTCGCTGCCGCCGCCGCAGCCGGGCAGGGTGAGGACGAGGGCAGTCCCGAGGGACGCGAGGAGGGTCGTCGTGCGCATGATCGCTCCATAAAGCCAGAGACCGCCCGATCCGCGTGGGTCGAGCCGGCCGCATGTAGCATCCCGAGACAAGATCGTGCAAGGAGTGTCCCCATGTCCCCGTCCCTGGTGGTCCGACGGATCCCGCGCCTGCTCACGATGGACCCGGCGCGGGGCGCCGGTCCCCTCGGGGCCCTCACGTCCGCGGCGGTGGCCTTCGAGGGCGACCGGGTGGCGTGGGTGGGTCCCGACGCCGAAGCCCCCGACGGGGAGCGGACGATGGACGGGAGCGGGTGTGTCGGGTTGCCTGGCTTGGTGGACTGCCACACCCACACCGTGTGGGCCGGCTCCCGCGCCGACGAGTTCCGGCGTCGCCTGGCCGGGGCCTCCTACGCCGACATCCTCGAGGCCGGCGGTGGCATCCTGTCCACGGTGGAGGCCACTCGGGCCGCCTCGGACGAGGAGCTCGCGTCGACGGCGGCGGCGCGGTTGGCGGCGGCGCTGGATCGGGGGATCACCACCGTCGAGGTGAAGAGCGGCTACGGCCTCACGCCGGCCCACGAGCGTCGCTGCCTGGTGGCGGCCCGCGAGGCCGGGCGCCGGGCGGGTGTCCGGGTCCACACCACCTTCCTGGGGGCCCACACCGTGCCGCGGGAGCTGCGGGACTACCGGGCGGCCTACGTCCGGCAGGTGGTGGAGGAGCAGCTCCCCGCGGTGGCGGACGTGGCCGACGATGTCGACGTCTACGTGGACCGGGGGGCCTTCACCGTCGAGGAGGGGCGCACCATCCTCGAGGCGGGGCGGGCGCTGGGGCTCGGGGTGCGGGTCCACGCCGAGCAGATCGCCCACACCGGGGCGGCGTCCATGGCGGCGGGCCTTGGCGCGCGCTCGGCGGATCACCTGGAGCGTCTGGACGAGACGGGGATCGCGGCCATGGCCCGGGCTGGCACGGTGGCCGTCCTGCTGCCGGGGGCGATGCTCCACCTCCGGGACATGGCGCCACCGGTGGCCGCGCTGCGGGCGGCCGGGGTCCCGATGGCGGTGGCGTCGGACCTCAACCCGGGCTCCTCCCCGGTCGGGGACCTGTGGGCGTGTGCGACCCTGGCGTGCATCCTGATGGGGCTCACGGTCGAGGAGGCCCTGCTGGGGATCACCCGCCACGGGGCCCGGGCGCTGGGCCGCTTTGGCCTCGGCTGGCTCGGTCCGGGCTCCGCCGGCGACCTGGCGCTGGTGGCCCCTCCCCCCGGCGAGCCCATCCACGAGGATGCCCTCGTGCAGCGCCTCGATGGCCACCGGGCGCGGGTCGTGGTGAGGGCGGGTCGGGTGGTGCGCGCCGCCTGAGCGGGTCGCCCCGCCGGATCAGGGGGCGGGGCGATGCGCCGGCCGTTCGACGCGCGGAGGGACGTCTGGGGGCGGGGCGACGGCCCCGTGCCCGTCGGTCAGGCCGATTCCTTCTTCTCGGAGCGGACTTCCTGGGCGTCGGCCACCTGACCGTCGGGGAGCTCCCGGGGCGTGACGTCGACTTCGTCCTCGTCCTTCTGGCCGTCGCGGAAGGCCTTGGTGGCCTTGCCGAACTGCTTGAAGACCTGGGGAAGCTTGCCGGCGCCGAAGAAGATCAGCACGAGCACCAGGACGAAGAGCCACTCCCAGCCGCCCATGTTGGCGAAGTTGAGAAAGGCGAAGGGGATCATGAGGGTCTCCTGCGTCCGTCGGGGACGGGGCCGAGAGGGCATGCCCGCGTAGCATAACGCGCGCCGGCGGGGGGCTGCCGAGGTGCCACGTCGCGTTTCATCCCCCGGCGGCGCCCGGGGCCGGGGGGAAGGGCGGGCGCCAGACGCCGTCCTCGGTGACCCAGGCGTGGATCAGATCGGCGGGGGTCACGTCGAAGGCCGGGTTGTAGACGGGCACATCGGCAGCCCACACCACGCCGCGGTGACCGCGCACCTCGGCGGGGTCGCGCTCCTCGATGGGGATGGCGGCCCCGTCGGGGCAGCGGCGATCCAGGGTCGAGGTGGGCATGGCCACGAGCAGGGGGATGTCGTAGTGCTTGCAGAGCACCCCCAGCCCGAGGGTCCCGATCTTGTTGGCGGTGTCCCCGTTGGCGGCCACGCGGTCGCAGCCCACCACCACGGCGTCCACCCGGCCCGCGGCCATCAAGCTGGCGGCGGTGCTGTCGGTGACGAGCGTGTTGGGGATGCCCTCGACCTGAAGCTCCCAGGCGGTCAGCCGCGCGCCCTGCAGGTAGGGACGGGTCTCGCCCACCCAGACCGTCGAGAGGCGCCCCATGGCCCAGGCCGATCGGATGATCCCGAGCGCGGTGCCCCAGCCCCCGGTGGCCAGGGTGCCGGTGTTGCAGTGGTGATAGACGCGGGCGCCGTCGGGCAGGAGCGCGGCGCCGTGCTCGCCGATGGCGCGGTTGATGGCGATGTCCTCCCGGTGGATCCGGCGGGCCTCTTCGGCGAGGTCGGACGGGCTCACCGCCGCCAGGCGCTCCAGGGCCCATCGGAGGTTCACCGCGGTGGGTCGGCTGGCCAGGAGGGTCTGCCGCGCCGCGTCCAGGTCCTCGCCGTGGTGGGCCGCCAGGGCGAGGCCATAGGCGGCGGCGACCCCGATGGCGGGGGCTCCCCGCACCACCATGCTGCGGATGGCCTCGGCCACCTCGGTGGCGGTGGCGCAGCGGATCCAGGCCTCCTCCCCCGGGAGGATCCGCTGATCCAGCAGCTCGAGGGCGTCGCCGGAGAAGCGGATGTGCTCGACCTCGCGTCCCATGGGGCCTCCCTGGGGTTGGAGGGCCTGGGTAGTCCCGGCCCGGCAGGGCGGCCAGCCGACTCGCCGGGTCGTGGGGGGAGGCCCGGAATCACGCGACCCCGAGCGCCGGGTGGAGCGTCGGGGTCGGGGCGTCGGACACGGGAGCGACGGACCTTCGAGAGCCCCCCCCGCAAGACCTCACCGCAAGAGATGGAGGAGACGCAAGAGCAATGCGAGGTGGACCCGGCGAGGGAGGCTGGCTCGAAGTACGGCCCGTGATGGGACTTGTCCATAGTGTAGACCCAAAGGCGGCCGGGGTCACCTGCTTTTTCTGTCACGAAACCCCGGGCGGTCCACAGGTGGCGGCCATGCGCCGATCATGGAGGCCCGCCGCGTTCTTCCACGCCCATGACATCTTCCGACCGGGAGGGCTGGACACGGCCGGCCGTCCGGACTACTCATGCAGCGTTGCCGGCGGGAGCTGGCCCATGCTTCGAGGAGCACCTCGAAAGGTCTCCACTCCCGCCCCCGTGTGCGACCCCGTTTTTTCCGGGTCGCATGAGGAGCACGGTGGGCGGGAGCATGGAGGCCTTTCGTGCGTCTGGGTCCCGCGCCGTGGGGCTCATGGGGTCTCGGACCGGGGGACGTCGTCGCCGTCGGGCGTGTCGGATGCGGTGGCGTCATCCTCGACGCGCCGGGCCCACGGCAGCCCGATGCGGGCGCCCACCAGGCCGACCAGGCAGAGGTAGACGAACCAGTCCTGGAGGCCCCACGCCGAGAGGGCGACATACAGGGTCCAGGCGCGATCCATCCGGACCGTCACCACCCGGGTGACCTCCTCGTAGGGCGGGGTCTCCGCGTAGATGCGGCCGTGGGGCTCCACCACGAAGGACACCCCCGTGTAGGCGTTGCGGAACAGGGGGATACCCAGCTCGGTGGCCCGGGCCGCGGCGAGCATGGCGTGCTGGTGGGTCGCCGCCGTGTCGCCGAACCAGGTGTCGAGCGAGCCGTTGATGAGCATGTCGGGCTGCTCGAAGCGTCGGCACACGTGGGGCAGGATGGCCTCGTAGCAGATGGGGGTGGCGAGTCGGTACCGCCCCTCGAAGACCACCGGCAGGTCGCCGGCCTGGAAGTTGCCGGGGCCGTCGACCCAGCTCCGGATGACCGGGAAGATGTCCGAGCCCGGCAGGTACTCTCCGAAGGGCAGGGGGACCAGCTTGTCGTAGCGGGTGGTCCCGCCCTCGGGGGTCACGTGGTAGACGCTGTTGAAGGCGCGGTAGTCGCGCTCCCCGTCCACCTCGACCCACTCGATGGCCGCCGAGCCCACCACCAGCTCGGCCTGGAGCCGGGCGGCCAGGTCCTCCAGATCGCCGAGGGGGTGTTCGGGGTCGGTGCAGTGCCGGCCCCTGCGTCGCCGGCCGCGGGAGGCGTTGAGCGGGTACTCGGATGCCCCTTCGGACCACACCACCAGGTCGACCTCGCCGGGCTGCAGCCGCTCGGTGTTGTCGAACCAGAACGCCCAGGTCTTGCAGCGGGGCGCCCGCATCCGGTCCAGCATGTCGATGTCGTCCTGGATCTGGAACACCCGCTGGGTGGGGGCCTGGGCCAGATCGGCCTCGATCTGGGCGAAGCGCCACGCCCCCCACAGGTTGACGGCCCCCCACAGGCCCGCCGCGGCCCCGAGCCAGGCGATCGGCCGCCCGCGGCCCTCCCGCCACGCCAGGATCACCTCGGCGATGGCGGCGTTCACGAAGAGCACCAGGAAGGTCAGGCCCCACAGCCCGGTGATGCTGACGAGCTGGAAGGTGCTGGGAACGCGGTACTGGCCGACACCCTGGTTGTAGGGGAACAGGATGATCCACATCCCGATCCACTCGATGACCACCATCATGGCGGGGAAGGCCAGCACCCACCACGTCCCGAACCGGCGGCGGAGCACCGGGTAGGCCCACCACATGATGATGTAGGGCATGCCGAACACGACGGAGAAGAGCGCCAGGATCCCGGCGGCCGCCACGAAGGGGATGTTGCTGAACCGGGTGATGGTCTCGATGATCCAGTGGAAGATGGCCCCCTCGGCCACGACCCCGTACAGGACGGCCCACCAGGTCTCGGGGCGCCGCCAGAACGACCACCCCCGCACCGGCTCCTCCGGCACCCGGAAGATCAGCATGAGCGGGACGTAGGCGACCCACTGCAGGGCATGCCAGTTGGCGGGCGGCGCGATCCACGCGAGCAGGAGGGCGAAGGCGACCACGATCGCGGTCCGCAGGCCCAGGTCCACCGCCGGGATCCGCGAGAGGATCAACGCTCCCACCGGGGCTTGCGGCGACCGGCAAAGGCGGCCAGGCCTTCGAGGGGCTCGCCCGAGGCCAGGGCGGCCACCCCGGCGGCGGTCTCGGCGGCGAAGGCGGCCTCGTCGTCGAGGCCATCCACCGCGCGCAGCACGTCCAGCACGCCGGCGGTGGCGGTCGGGGCGGTGGCCACGATCTTCTCGGCGACCGCTCGGGCCGCCTCGAGGGTGGTGCCGTCGGGGACCACGCGGTTGACCAGGCCCCAGGACAGGGCCTCGCTGGCGGTGGCCTCACGCCCGGTGAGGACCAGGTCGGAGGCCCGGGCCCGCCCCACCAGGCGGGAGAGCCGGACCGTCCCGCCCACGTCGGGCACCAACCCCCATCGGGTCTCGGGGAGGGAGAACCGGGCGCTCTCGCCGGCCACCCGCAGGTCGGCGGTCAGGGCCAGCTCCAGGCCGCCGCCCAGGCAGGCGCCCTCGATGGCGGCGAGCACCGGGCAGGGCAGGCTGGCGATGGCGGCCAGGGAGGCCTTGAGCTCGCCGATGATGGCGCGGAGGGCGTCTCGATCACCGGCCTGGACCGCCGGGGCGAGGCGGACGACCAGCGGGTTGTCGGGCGTCAGGTCCATGCCGCTCGAGAAGTGACCGCCCGTCCCGTGGAGGATCACCACCCGCGGCGGATCGTCGGCCAGGGAACGGGCGGCCTCGTGCAGGGCCGTCCACAGGGGCCCATGGAGGGCGTTCCGGCGGCTGGGGCGGTCGATCACGAGGGTGGCGACGCGGCCATCGCGCTCCACGCGGAGGTGGTCGGCAGGCATGAGGCTCCCTGGTGGACCGGCACTCTACTGCGGCCACCGTGGCCCCGCAGCCACCGAGCCGGGGCCGGATGCACGAAGGCCCGGCCGCCGCGGCAGCCGGGCCCGGGGACGGCGGGCGCCGCCCGGAGGTCGGGAGGGAGGCTCAGTCCTCGTCCTCGTCGGCCTTCTCGGCGATCATGGCCTCGGTCGTGAGCAGGAGGCCAGCCACCGAGGCGGCGTTCTGCAGGGCGGTGCGGGTGACCTTGGTGGGGTCGATGACACCGTACTCCAGCATGTCGCCGAACTCGTTGGTGGCCGCGTTCCAGCCGAAGCCGGCGTCGCCGTCACGCACCTTGGCGATGACGATGGAGGCGTCCTCGCCGGCGTTGGCGGCGATGGCGCGGAGCGGGGCCTCGCAGGCGAAGCGGATGATGTCCACGCCGAACTTGTGGTCGCCCGCGACGTCGAGACCGTCGAGGGCCTTCTGGGCGCGGAGCAGGGCCACCCCACCGCCGGGGACGATGCCCTCCTCGGCGGCGGCGCGGGTGGCGTTGAGCGCATCCTCGACCCGGGCCTTCTTCTCCTTCATCTCGACCTCGGTGGCGGCACCGACGTAGATGACCGCCACGCCGCCCACGAGCTTGGCGAGGCGCTCCTGGAGCTTCTCGCGGTCGTAGTCGGAGTTGGTCTCCTCCATCTGGGTGCGGATCTGCTTGACCCGGGCCTTGATGTCGGAGGCGGAGCCGGCGCCGTTGATGAGGGTGGTGTTGTCCTTGTCCACCACCACGCGCTCGGCGCGGCCCAGGTCGGAGAGGGTGGCGTTCTCGAGCTTGACGCCCAGGTCCTCCATGATGGCGTTGCCGCCCGTGAGGGTGGCGATGTCGCCCAGCATGGCCTTGCGGCGGTCCCCGAAGCCCGGGGCCTTCACCGCGCAGACCGTCATGGTCTTGCGCAGGGTGTTGACCACCAGGGTGGCGAGGGCGTCACCCTCGACATCCTCGGCGATGATGAGGAGGGGCTTGCCGGTCTCGGCCACCTTCTCGAGGACCGGGAGCAGGTCCTTCATGTTGCCGATCTTCTTCTCGTGGACGAGGACGTAGGCGTCCTCGAGGACAGCCTCCATCCGGTCCTGGTCGGTGACGAAGTACGGCGAGAGGTAGCCACGGTCGAACTGCATCCCCTCGACGATGTCGGAGTGGGTGTCCATGCCCTTGGCCTCTTCGACCGTCATGACCCCGTCCTTGCCGATCTTGTCCATGGCCTCGGCGAGGATGCGGCCGATCTCGTGGTCGCCGTTGGCCGAGATGGTGCCGACCGCGGCGAGCTGGGCGTTGGTGTCGCAGGGCTTGGCGAGGGCGGCGAGCTCGTCGACCAGGGCCTTGACGGCCAGATCGATGCCGGCCTTCAGGTCCATGGGGTTGGCGCCGGCGGCCACGAGCTTGGAGCCGTGGTTGAAGATGGCCTCGGCGAGGACGGTGGCGGTGGTGGTGCCGTCACCAGCGATGTCGGAGGTCTTGGACGCGACCTCCTTCACCATCTGGGCGCCCATGTTCTCGAACTTGTCCTGGAGCTCGATCTCCTTGGCGACGGTGACGCCGTCCTTGGTGACCACGGGGGCGCCGAAGCTCTTCTGGAGCACGACGTTCCGGCCCTTGGGGCCGAGGGTCACCTTGACGGTGCGGGCGAGGGTGTTGACGCCGCGAAGCACGGCGGAGCGGGCGTTCTCGCGGAACTGGATGTCCTTGGCGGCCATGGATGCCTCCTGGGATGGGTGTTCGTGGGTCTGGGCCCGGAATCAGTCGATGACGGCCAGGATGTCCTCCTCGCGGAGGATGATGTGCTCCACGCCGTCGAGCTTGACCTCGTCGCCGGCGTACTTGCCGAAGAGGACGCGCTGGCCCTTCTCGACGACGAGCGGGATGGTCTCGCCGTCCTTGCCGATGCGGCCGGTGCCGACGGCGACGATCTCGGCCTGCTGGGGCTTCTCCTTGGCGGACTCGGGCAGGAAGAGCCCGCCGGTGGTCTTCTCCTCGGCCTCGATGCGCTTCACGAGGACGCGGTCGTACAGGGGACGGAAGGTGGTCATCGCAGCATCTCCCGGTGAGGGTGGTCGGACGGAGGGCCGCAGGGGGCCGGCTCCGGGGCCGCGGCACGTAGGCACCCCTCCTGGGGCGTCAAGCCATGTCACGCAGGTCTCGCACGCGGCGGGCTCGTCGTGAGATCCGCTACGCCGACGGGGCCCGTGCGCATGGACCCGCCACGCCCGGCCCGCCCCGGGGACCGGGGCCGGCCCTTGCCGCCCCGACCCGCCGTGTCCACGGTCTCGGTGAGAGGGGACGGCCCGGTCTCCGTGACATCGGTTGACGGGTCGGCCCGCGTGTCTAGCATTCGGCCCGTCACGACGTGCGGCGCGCTGATCCCGTCAGCGACGCCATCATCGTCTCACGGGCAGGGAGGAAACGACCCCATGGGCAAGATCATCGGCATCGACCTGGGAACCACCAACTCGGTCGTCTCCATCATGGAGGGCGACAAGGCGGAGGTCATCGTCAACGACGAGGGCTCGCGCACCACCCCCTCCGTCGTCGCCTTCACCAAGGATGGTGAGCGGCTGGTGGGCGTGGTGGCGCGGCGCCAGGCCATCACCAACCCCGAGAACACCATCTTCTCGGCCAAGCGCCTCATCGGGCTCAAGTTCGACGAGGCCCAGAAGGAGGTCGAGCGCCTCCCCTACGAGGTGGTGCCCGCCAGCAACGGCGACTGCCGGATCCGGGTGCAGGGCAAGGACTTCAGCCCGCCCGAGATCTCGGCGATGGTGCTCCAGAAGCTCAAGTCCCAGGCCGAGTCCTACCTGGGCCAGCCCGTGAAGGAGGCGGTCATCACGGTGCCCGCCTACTTCAACGACAGCCAGCGCCAGGCCACCAAGGACGCCGGCCGCATCGCGGGGCTCGAGGTCAAGCGCATCATCAACGAGCCCACCGCGGCGGCGCTGGCCTACGGCCTCAACAAGAAGGACGACCAGACCATCGCCGTCTACGACTTCGGCGGCGGCACCTTCGACATCTCGATCCTCGAGGTCAGCGAGGGCGTGGTCGAGGTCAAGTCCACCAACGGCGACACCCACCTGGGCGGCGACGACGTGGACCAGGCGCTCATCGACTGGCTCGTCAGCGAGTTCAAGAAGGACACCGGCATGGACGTGTCCAGCCAGAAGATGGTGATCCAGCGCCTCAAGGAGGCCGCCGAGAAGGCCAAGATCGAGCTCTCCGCCGCTCCGAAGACCGAGATCAACCTGCCCTTCCTCACCGCGGACGCCTCGGGCCCCAAGCACCTGCAGGTCACCCTGTCCCGCGCCGACTTCGAGAAGATGATCGGGCCCATCATCGAGCGGACCATGGAGCCCTGCCGCAAGGCCATCAAGGACGCCAAGGTCTCCACCAGCGAGATCGACGAGGTCCTGCTGGTGGGCGGCTCGACCCGCATCCCGCTGGTGCAGAAGAAGGTCAAGGAGCTCTTCGGCAAGGAGCCCAACAAGTCGGTCAACCCGGACGAGGTGGTGGCCGTGGGCGCCGCCATCCAGGGTGGCGTCCTCACCGGCGACGTCACCGACATGCTCCTGCTCGACGTCACCCCGCTCTCCCTGGGCATCGAGACCCTGGGCGGCGTGATGACCAAGC
>CAZPJM010000080.1:0-17808 GCA_964586865.1 uncultured Enterobacteriaceae bacterium | reverse complement strand
CGGTGTCGGTGTCGGTGTCGGTGTCGGTGTCGGTGTCGGTGTCGGTGTCGGTGTCACCGGGATCGTCCACCGGCGGGGGGCACGCGGCGAGCAGGGCCGCCGCCAGCACGAGGATCGGGGTCGCGAGCGTCTTCATGGGTCCCTCCAGGGGGACCTCGGCAGTACACAGGGGAGGGCCGGATCCGACGAGCGGGTCCGGACCGCCACCCATCCTTGGCCGAGGATGTGGGTTGGTGGCTCGTGACGAGGCAGGTCTCCCGACTTGCGGCCGTCATCCCCACCGCCTTCCCAAGTCCGTGGACCCAGTGGCTTCGTGGTGGGGCCTGACCGCTCACGGTGGCGGCACCGCGCCGGAGTTGCACCGGCTTCCCTCTGGGCCCTGCCGCAGCAGGGCACCTCGTCACGCATCTTCGAGTTGCCGGCGTAGGCTAGCGGTGGCTACGCCCTCCGACAAGCGCGATTCTGCCCGATCGGCGGGTACGGGAGCGGCAGCACGGCGCGGGAGGCGGGCATGGCCGAGGTCGAGGACTGGCTGCTGCGCGAGGCCCGTCGCTTCGCCGCGGCGGTGCGGGCGGTGGTGGCGGCGCGCGAGGCGGGCGATCCCGAGCAGGCCCACGTGGGTGTCGAGGAGGGGCTCCGGGTGGTGGTGGGGCTCTCGGCCCCGGTCCTGGCCCGGATGGCCCCGGACGCGGTCCGGCCGCTCCTGTCGGTGGACGGTGGGCTCGAGCGGGACCGGACCCTGGCGGTCGCGGCCCTCCTCCTCGAGGATGCCGCCCTCTGCCGGGACGTGGGGGAGGCCTACCAGCGGCGGGCCGCCGCGCTGGGTCTGCTGGCCCTGCTGGCCCCCGAGAGCGATCCGCCACCGGACCTGATCGAGCGCTTGCTGGCCCTGTCGCGGCAGGTCCACCTCCACGTCCTCGACGGGCCGACGCTTCGCCGCCTGATGGGCGCCTTCGAGGCGGGCGGCCGATACGACCGCGCCGAGGACGTGGTGTTCACCTGGCTCGACCGGGAGCCGGAGGCCGCCTTCGAGGCCGGCATGGCCCTGTACGAGCGGCTGTGGGCGGTGCCCGAGGCCCGGCTGAAGGCCGGCGGGCTGTCCACCGACGAGGTCCTCGAGGGGATGACCGAGCTCCAGCAGCGGCTCGGCCGCGCCTGAGGCCCGACCGAGCGCCCCCCGGTCAGAGCAGGTCGGCCACGGCCTGACGCTCGGCTTCGAGGGCCTGGATGTTCTCGTCGATCTTCTGGCGGGTGAAGTCGTCGATGGTCAGGTCGTCGACCACGTGGATCTTCCCGCCCTCGACGATGCAGGGGAAGGAGAAGATCAGGCCCTCGGGCACGCCGTACCAGCCCTGGCTCGGGATGGCCTTGGCCACGATGTGGCCATCGGTGCCCATCCACCAGTCCCGCATGTGATCCACCGCGGCGGAGGCGGCCGAGGCCGCCGAGGACGCGCCGCGGGCGTTGATGATGGCCTTGCCCCGGGTGGCCACCGTCTTCAGGAAGTCGCCGCGCAGCCAGTCCCGCTCGAAGCGTTCGGCGGCGGGCCCGCCGTCGATGGTGGCCCGGGAGACGTCCGGGTACATGGTGGGGCCGTGGTTGCCCCAGATGAAGACGTCCTGGACGCGGGCCACGGGCACCCCGGCCCGCTGGGCGAGCAGGCCCATGGCCCGGTTCTGGTCCAGACGGGTCATTGCACTGAAGCAGGTGTCGGGGAGGTCTGGCGCGTTGGCGTTGGCGATGAGGGCGTTGGTGTTGCAGGGGTTGCCCACCACCACCACGCTCACGTCCTTCTTGGCGGCGTCGTTCAGCGCCTTGCCCTGCCCGGTGAAGATGGGCCCGTTGGCGGCCACCAGATCGGCGCGGTCCATGTCGGCGGTGCGGGGCCGCGAGCCCACCAGGAAGACCGCATCGGTGTCCTGGAAGGCGGCGGTCGCGTCGTCCGTGGCGGTGATGTCGTGGACCAGGGGGAAGGCCGAGTCGTGCAGCTCCATGACGACGCCCTTCAGGCGGTCCATGCCCTGGGGGATCTCGAGGAGCTGGAGGATGACCGGCTGGTCGGGCCCGAAGCAGCCGCCAGAGGCGATCCGCCACAGCAGGGCGTATCCGATGTTGCCGGCGGCGCCGGTGACGGCGACGCGGATGGGGTCGAGCATGGAGGCCTCCGAGAGCGGGGTGGGAGCCGGCGTAACCGGATGGGAGAGGCCCGCGACCCGGCCTGGGAGGGAAGCCGGACCGCCCGCGTCGGGTTGGTCGTGGACGGTCCCATCGGGCCCTGCGACCATTGAAGCCGGGCCGGTGCGGGGCTATCTCGCATCCCCCAGACGGAGGCCTCCATGCTGCCGGTCCTGCTGCTCGCCCTCGCCCCCCTCGCCCACGCCCAGGACTGCGACGCCCGGGCCCTGCGCAAGCAGGTCGCCGATGGCTCCCCCGTGGCTGTCCCCATGGCGTTCGAGAAGCTCGCCGCCTGCGACCCTCGCACCGCCCGCCGGGTGGCACCCACCGCCTTCGAGCGGATGCTCGGCGGGGACGAGGGCTACGCCGCCGCCGCTGCCGCCCTCGAGGCGGAGGTCGAGCCCCAGGTGGTCCGTGCGTGGATCCGGGGCCTCGAGCCCGACCTGCGCAGCCGGGCCCTGGTGGCCCTCGGTCGCCGGTGCGCCGAGTCCGAGGCCATCCAGACCTTCTTCCTCGAGAGCGAGGAGGCCATGGGGCTCGACTTCTGGACCGAGCGGTGGCACCGGGGGCTCACCGAGTGCCGTGTGGAGCCGGTCCAGGCGCTCCTCGCCGAGGCCCTCGACGACGAGGAGCTGGCCAGCGATCGACGCCGGCTGTTCAACATCCTCGAGGTCTACGCGCGCAACCTGCGGGGGGCCGCCATCCCCAAGCTCTCCGAGATCGCGGGCGAGACCTCCGACCAGGAGGAGCTGACCTACCTGGTCAACGCCTTCGCCGACACCACCGGCATCGGCAGCGTCGACGGCATGGACCCCCAGGTGGCCGGGCAGGCCATCGCGGCCATCCAGGCGGTGGGCCCCAAGCTGCCCCCGCGCGCCGTCGACCAGGCCCGCAGCACCCTGCGCGCCCTCGGCGACGAGCAGGCCTCCGACGCCTCCGCGGCCTGGCGCTGGCGGGACCGCCAGGCCGAGGATGGCGACTACCGCTATGCGGTGGCCATCCTCGAGGAGACCACCTGCAAGAACGGCAAGCGCCGCGCCAACCTCCACGTGGCTCCATTCGACGAGTCCGGCAGCCTCTGGCCCGACCAGATCCAGCCCCAGCTCCAGGAGAAGCTGGTCTTCGAGTGGGAGCTGGAGCTGGCGGCCCGCTGCAAGGGCGAGCCCTCCTTCCAGGTGCGCTTCCCCGACGAGCCCTTCGCCACGGCCGAGGCACGCCAGGCCTGGATCGACGAGCAGGTGGCCCTGTTCGAGCAGCGCGAGGACGAGTTCCAGAAGGCCAAGGTCTTCCGCCACGAGCCCTTCGACTGGTAGCACCCGCGAACGGGGCTTCGCCCGGCGTCTCGGGCCAGTCGGCCTGGATTTCCGGTCGGGCCGCGCGCCGGGGGGCTAGCTCGCGTGCCGTGGAGGCGGCATGTGGGCGACGGGGTGTGCAGGGTGTGGGCGGGGGCCGGGCCCCCTGTGCCGGGGGTGTGGGGGCGAGGGGCCGCTGCTGCGCGTCGCGCCCCCCGAAGGCGTCGACCGGGCCTTCGCCATGGCCCCCTACGACGGGGGTGTCGGCGCGGCCCTCCTGCAGGCCAAGGGGCGGCCCGACCTGGCCCTGGCGCGGGTGCTCGGCCGGTGGCTGGCTCGACGGGTCGCCCGCGACCCCGAGGTCCTGGCGCGGGTCCATACCCACCGCATCACCTGGGTTCCCTCGCCCTGGCCGCGTCGGCTGCGGCGTGGCTTCGATCTGGCCGCCGTCCTGGCCCACCCCGTCGCCGCCCTGGGACCGCGATCCGTCACAGCCACGGTGCGCGTTCGGCCCGGCCCGCGGCAGGCGACCGCCGGCCGACGAGGTCGTCGGGACAACCTGCGAGGTCGGGTCCGGTCCACCGCCGCGGGCCAGGGCCCCGTGCTGGTGGTGGACGACGTCCACACCACCGGCGCCACCGGAGCGGCGGTGGCGCGGGAACTGTTGAGCGCCGGCTTCGACCGCGTGGATCTGCTTACAGTATGCATTGCATATGCAGGTGGGCCGCCCTGTGCGATGGCACCCATCCCGGTCGTGACCCGGAGCACGGCGTTCAGGATTCGTGACAACGTCCGACCCCCGGGGTGACCGACGGTGCATACCTTCTCTCCGAGGCCGGTGGATGCCGGGCCCCTCGCGTCTCGCGGGTGGCACGCAAACTGCCGGCTACACTTTCGAAGGTTTTCACCGATGACTTCGTCCCACCCTCGCACCCCCGCCGTGGAGGCCCCCATGACCGAGACCCTGAACACCAGCCTGGGCGACCTGATCAACGTCCTCTACGAGGAGTACCTGGCCGTCTACGACGACGAGGACCTCGCGGCGGTGGCCGCTGCGGCCACCATCAACGACATGATCGCCGACGCCGTCGCGCCGAGCCGCGGCCACCCGGCCGCGGAAGCGGAGAGCGCCGCCTAGGCGGCGGCCTTCGGAGCGCCGCGACATCGTGGTCGCACCCGGGCCCGATCCCTCACCTGGTGGGGGATCGGGCCCACGTGATCCCGGGTTCGGGTTAGGATGGGGTTCCCCCCGCGCGTCCCGCCGCCCCCCCTCCCGCTCCTCCTCCCCCCGGCCCCGCCACCCCCATGGCGCTCCCGATCCGCTCCTCACCGCTGCCCCCCGACGTGGCCGTCCACGGCTGGGGCCCCATCACGGTGCGCGTCGCCTGGACGCTGCTGTCGCTGCGGGTGCGCCCGCGGCCCGAGGTGCTCCGTGACGCGCGGGATCACGTCCTCTTCTACCTGGACCGAGCGACCCCCCTCACGCGGGCCGAGGATCTGGCGGCCCACCTGACCCGGGGCTTCGTGGCCCGGGCCCGTCAGCAGCCCTGGGACGACCCCTGGCCCCAGGACATCGAGATGGCCCTGTCGAACCGGTGGCGGGTGGCCCTCGACGAGGCGCTGCGGCCCCTCTCGGCCCAGGTCTTCCGGCAGCACTACGGCTACGGCCGGGGGTTCTCCGCGCTCGAGGGGCGCCTGGGCGTGGACCGCATCGCCCTCGAGGAGGCCCGCGGTGGCCTGCGGGAGGTGGTACGGCGGATCGCCTGCGCCGACGATGTGCCCCTCCACGACTGGCCCGCCGAGCGGATCGACCGCCTCCTCGCCCGTCTGGCGGCCTTCTCGGTCCACGACAGCCCTCCCCTCGACGAGGTCGCCGAGGGCTGCCACCAGGCCTGGACCACCCGCTGCCCGCGCTGTGACCGCACCGACCGCCTGGTCCGCGCCGGGGTCCTGACCTCGGAGGACCTGATCCCGCCCCGGCTGGGCGCGCGTCCCTCGGATCGGGTGCGGGTCCTGGCCATCCACCTGCACCCCGAGGGCCGCCGCCACCGCGATGTCCTCCGGCGCGAGATGGGCGGGCACGCCTGGCCGCTCGGCGATGATCTCCTGCTGGTGGACGACGAGCCCGATGGCCGGACCCTCGACGTGCTTCGGCTGGCCTGCGAGGTGGGGGCCCCCCCGCGACACCAGGTCCGCGCGGTGCGGCTGGAGGGCCCCGGCCGGTGGTCCGATCACGGCCTGCTCGGTCCGGTGGCCGACCAGGCCCGCCGGGCGCTCCGGGCCCAGCCCTGGGGCAGCGTCGCCGGCGATGAAGAGCTGCCCGAGGTCATCCCCGAGCCCCCCTCGGCCCGGCGATGGTGGACGGCGGTGGGGGCCCTGGCGGTGCTCACCCTCCTGGCGGCCGGGGTGGCGCTGCAGCCTCCGCCGACCCCCGTGGACCATCCGCTGGAGGCGGTCTTCACGCCGGGACGCGGGGGGGTCTGGGTCCAGTTCGACACCGATGGCGCGGCCCACGTGGCGGTGGTGCGACAGGGCCCGGAGGGGCTCGCGCTGGTCCCGGGCTCGGGCGATCCCGCCGCCAAGGCCGCCTGGGCCACCGGAGGGGGGGACTACCGACTGCACACCCTGGCCGATGGGGTGCTCGTCATGACCTCGGCGGGCCCGGTTCCCGACCTGCCGGCCCTCCTCGAGGCCGCCGACACGGGGCCGGAGCCGCTCCTCCGCCTCGAGCGGTCCGTGCGCGACGCGGTCCCCGGCGCGGCCCTCGCCCGGTGGCCCTGACCCGGGGATGGGGTCCTCGGGGCCGGTCCTCCAGTGAAGGGCGGCCGGACCGAAGGACAAGCCGTGACCTGGCGTGGCGATCGCTGGCGGCCGCGTGGGTGTCCACCCACCCCGCGACCGGGCATCCTGGCTCCTCCAGGGGACCGGCGCCTTACCCTCCAATGACACTTCAGGTTGACCCTTGACGACCCAACAGATGAGCCGCTAGCCTCCACCCTGCGACGGAGCACGCCGTGTCCCCGACGCCCAGCCCCAATGCGACCTTCGACCTGCACCTCCACTCGAGCTGCTCCGACGGCAAGCTCCCCCCGGAAGGCGTGCTGGAGCAGGCGGCGCGCGGCGGGCTCGACGTCATCGCCCTGACCGACCACGATCTCGTGGGCGCCCTCGAGCCGCGGGTGCACCAGGTGGGCGGCCGCGCCATCCGGGTGCTGTGCGGGGCCGAGATCTCCGGCGTCCACGACGGCCGCGAGTTCCACCTGCTCGTCTACTTCCCCCAGGATGCCCCGCCCCGCTTCGACGACTTCTGCCGCCGGACGGTGCGGGCCCGGGCCGAGCGGTACGAGGTGGCCCGGGCCAACATCGGGCTGCCCGGGGTGCGGCCGGCCCCCCCCGAGGCCCACGCGGGCGACCTGGCCCTGACCCGGCACCACCTGGCCCGCGCCCTGGTCGAGGCCGGCCATGCCTCCGATCTGAGCGACGCCTTCGCCCGCTACACGGGCTCCGACAATGTGCCGCGCCTGGACCTGCCCTTCGTGGAGTGCATCCGCGAGGCCCGGGCCTGCGGCGGGCTGACCAGCTGGGCCCACCCGCCCCGCGAGGCGGTGGAGCGCTACCTGGACACCTTCGTCGAGGCAGGCCTGCACGGCCTCGAGGGCATGCGCCCCGGCCTGCGACGCACCGATCGCCGCTTCTACAAGAAGAAGGCCCGGCGCCACGGCCTCTTTCTCACCGGTGGCTCCGACTCCCACGGCTGGCGCGCCTCCGAGCGCCTGGGCTTGTTCCGGCTGCGCGGCGCCGAGCTCGCGCCCTTCCTGGACGCGCTGGCGGCGTGAAGCGCCCGCTCCCCCGGCGCTCTGGGGCTTTGCCGGCCGCCGTACGCCGCCGTACGGTCAACACCTGGCGGGCGCGGTTGACCGACGCGCCCTGAACCCGGTAGGGATGCCGGGTCCCGCTGCGCCGACACGGGGTCGGCCCGCCCCCCTCCGGAGGAATCCATGTCCGACGTCCAGACCTTCTTCGCAGAGACCATGCCCGCCAAGCTGAAGGAGCATCCCGAGCTCGCCGAGGAGATCAACGACGTCTACCAGTTCGACATCGAGGGGGCCGGCACCTGGACCGTCGATCTGACCGACCCTCCGGGCGAGGTGCGCGAGGGCCCCACCGAGGAGCCCGGCTGCGTGGTGACCTGCGCCGAGGAGGACTTCGCCACCCTCCTGGACGATCCGGCCAGCGGCATGATGCTCTTCACCATGGGCAAGCTCAAGGTGAGCAACGTGGGCCTGGCCCTCTCGCTGCAGAAGCTCATCTCCTGATCAGTCGTCGTCGGGCGTCTCGGGCTCCACCATCCAGTCCGGGATGCCCGGGGCGTCGAAGCCGTCTCCCGCCTGGTCGACCCAGATCGGGTTGGTGACGGCGAAGGCGGTGATGGGGAAGAGCTCGGGGAGCGGCACCACCGGGTCCAGGAAGGCCCCCACGGCGGGCACGCTCGACAGGGCATCCACCACCACCACCTGCAGGTCGATGATGGGCCGCTCCACCGGGGTGAAGACCGGCGCCAGGCTCTCGTCGCCGACGGCGATGGCCACGTACCAGCTGTCGCGGTCGGGGGTGACCTCGTGCGTCCCCGTGAAGCGCTGGGGCTCGTCGCCCTCCACGACCCAGTCGTGGATCAGGGTGCCGTTCTCGTAGAGCTCGACCCGATCCACGTCCATCCAGGACGGGGCCTGGACCTCGACCGTGACCGTGTGGCGGCCGGCGTCCGAGACCAGGGTGTCGCCGATGATGGCCTCGTCGAGGGTGAGGGTGACGAAGGGCCCGTACGAGGCCACCACGCGGCCGGCCTTGACCGCGTCGGCCACGTCCTGATCGGCGATGAAGCCGGGGTCGTCGGTCACCGACATGACAAAGTTCCGGGGGCAGCCGGCCTCGGTCTTGGTCATGGAGTGGGTGTCCGAGTTGGCCAGGGCCGTGTAGCGGAAGCCCAGGTTCAGCAGGCTGAACCAGTCGTCGAGCTGGCCCTGCTGGCCCCAGGAGAGCCCGTAGGTGCCGTCGATGAGGGCCTGCTGCTCCTCGCGGGTGCGCTCGAGCTGGTCGGCCATGGTGACCTCGAAGGCCGACTCGCCGGTCTCGAGGAAGCGCTGCTGGTTGCGGACCTCGCGGCCGGTGGCGGTCCGGATCCGGAACATCTCCTTGGTGCCGGCGATCTCGAGCGCGTCGAAGGAGAGGTCCACGTTGCTCGGGATGAGCAGCGGGTTCGTGATGGACAGGGTGGGGGTCTGGATGAGGGGCTGGCCGGGGGTGCCGGCCACGCCGGGGATGCCGCCGTAGGGGCTGACGCCGTACTGGTCGAAGTAGCCCAGGATCCCGGCCCGAGGGTGGCCCACGAAGATCAAGGGGTCGGTGCCGGCCTCGTCGCCCTGCTGCCGGATGCGGGTCATGATCTCGTAGGGGGACTGGCCGGTCCAGTCGAGGGCGCCGCCGGACTCGGCGGTGAAGTCCTTCTCGAGGGGGAAGGAGAGGAAGTGGCCCAGCTCGACCGTGGTGGTCTCGACGCCCACCGCCGTCTGGACCCAGGGCTCCATGCCGAGCCGCTCCACCACGGGGGCGTAGTCGGTGATCACGTCGTGGTCGGTGCCGCTGAAGAACTCCACACCCTCGGCGACCATGGAGCGGACCCGGTCCTCGAGGAGCACGCCCGAGTCGTGGGAGGGTGCGGCGTGGACGTGGAAGTCGGCCGAGATCCAGCCCTCGGTCTGCACGCTCCGCTCGACCATGAAGTCCAGGTGGTGGGCCCGGGTCGCGTCGACGCGGAAGGGCCCCTGCTCGTCGATCTCGTACTCGAGGCCGCGCGAGGCCACGGCCACGTACTCGCCGTCGGGCAGCTCGACGATGCCGTCGCCGTACATGGGGAAGACCACCGCCTCCGGGGAGCCGGCGATGAAGCCGTCGCCCAGCTCGGGACGACGCCGGCTGTCGCCGTCCACGCGGAGGAAGGTCACCTTGCCGGGCACTGCCATCCCGGTCTCGTCGGAGAGGGTGAAGGAGACGGTGCCGGGGCGGGGCGAGACGAGGGTGAGGTCCAGCTCGCCGCCCTCCTCGATGACGATGGTGCGTCGCTCGGGGTCGGGCCGGCCGGGGCGGTGGACCAGCACCTCCCAGGTGCCGGCGGGCAGGGTCCCCGCGAAGGAGCCATCGAGGATGGTGTCTTCGCGCCGCACATCGGTGCGCCACTGGCTCGTGGGGTACTCGGCACCCGGCTCGAAGACGAAGACGTTGACGCCGGACAGGGCCAGGCCGGTTCCCTCCTCGACCACCCGGCCCGTCACCCGGCCCGCCGGCGTGCCGCGGATCTGCAAGACCTGATCGTAGATGCTGCCCACGTCGCCGTGGCCGACCAGGAAGAAGCGCTCGTAGGAGAAGGTGTCGCCGTCCCGGAAGCGGTCCTCGGCGTCGGGATCGCCCTGGACGGAGCCGCCCACCACGGTGGTCTGGGAGGAGGTGAAGAGGGGGACGAAGCCCAGGCCCTCGGCGGGCATGATGCCGTAGCTGACGCCGTTGCCCACGCCGGCGAGCCACGGGAAGACGAAGGGCTCGGCGAAGCTGTTGCGGCCCTCGGCGTTGGCGCGGGCGACCAGGCCGTCCTCGTCGAAGCCCATGCCCGGGGCGAAGACCTGGACCGAGCCGCCCACCAGGAAGAAGTCACCGAGGATGAGGCCGTCGCTGATGGCCCGCTCGATGAGGGGGAAGGGCGCGGTGTGGGTGGTGGCGGGCAGCGCGGCCGGGAAGGCGTCGCCGAAGGGCGCGGCATTGGCGGACGGCCCCACCCGCACGGCGGTCCGCATGCGCAGCCAGGGCGTGTCCGGCTCGGCGATGTAGTCGGTGACGAGCCGCATGTCGGGCACATCGGTAATGGCCCACAGCGCGGAGAGCAGCGAGAGGAAGGGCGTGGCCTCGCCCTCGACCCGGATGATGGCCGGGTTGCCGTCGGCGCCGTCGTTGACGATGCGCACCGCGTCGGGGCCCACCGGCTCGGGCACGTTGAGGCTGGCGGTGGGGAAGAGCTCGGCGAAATGGTCGAGCCCGCGCCCGCCCGAGAAGCGGGGGTCGGGACGCTGGAGATCGGCGTCCACCAGGGAGCCGCCGAACAGCCCGGGGCCCATGGAGTTGCGGGGATTCCCGTCCGGGGTCTCGCTGGCCAGGATGGCCACGCGCAGGTGGCGGTTCTCGAGCAGGTAGTCGCCGACCCGCGCGGCGGCCTTGGGCCCACCGATGGCCTCGTCCAGGCGCTGGATCCGGCGGGCCGAGGCGAAGCCGTCCTCGTCCGGGCCGCACGAGGCCAGGGTGAGGAGGCCGGCCAGGGTCGCGAGGAGGGGGGCGCGGGCGGTCATGGGCGCTCCAGGTGCAGGGCCGTCTAGCCCGGTCGGCAGCCCGGTGGCGAGGCCCCGATTCGCCCCGCTCCCGAGGGTGGCATCGGGCTTCGGAACGTGTTGTCATGCGCGCCCGAGAGGTCCCCATGCGCGCCCCCCTCGTCCTCCTCGCGTCGGCGCTGACGGCCCCGGCCCTGGCCGGCGACGACGCCGAGATCACGCCCCTGGTGCAGCTCCAGCTCTGGGGCACCGTCTACGACCAGGACGAGGATCCCCAGGCCGATCCGGCGGGCTACGGCGACCCGGAGCACGACCCGGGCTTCTCCATCCGGCGTGGCCGCGTGGGCATCGAGGGGCGCAAGGGCCCCCTCGACTTCCAGCTCGACTTCGGCCTCTCCGCGCCCTACGACGCCGTCGCCGCCCAAGCGCAGGGGGGCGCCCGACCCCGGTTCGAGTTCGCCAACGCCTTCGGCCGCGGCAGCCAGGCCTTCGGCCCCTTCACCGGGCGGCTCTCCTTCGGCATCGTCCGGGTGCCCTTCACCCGGGAGCGGATCATGTCCTCCCGCGAGCTCACCTTCCAGGAGCGGGCGGTGGGCACGGCCTGGATCGGGCCCGCCCAGGACCTGGGGGTGCTGGCCGATCTGGAACACCGGGCCGGCCCCCGGATCCAGGTGGGCGTCTACAACGGCGGCGGCGACCTGTTCGGGGACGACAACCCGGGGGTCATGCTGGCGGGGCGGGTGGAGTACGCCCGGGGCGACACCTACCGTACCTATGGCGAGGCCGACGACATCGACATCGGCGTCGCGGCGGCCGGCTACTGGAACCGCGACGTGGCCACCGAGACCGTCGCCGTCGAGGGCGACGCCCTGATCCGGGTCTGGCGCTTCGCCCTGCTCACCGAGGTCAGCACCGCCCTGATCCGCCCGGGGGACCCGACCATCGACCTGCCGGACGTCCTCGATCCCACGCGTCGGCTCGGCGTGACCGGGCAGCTCTCCTACTGGCAGCCCATCGGCCCCCCCACCGACGCGGTGGCCGCCCGCTCCGCCGTCGAGATCGCGGTCCAGGTGGCCACTTTCGACGACAACACCGCCCTCTCCGACAATGGCAACGTGGCGGTGGCCCACGCCGGGGCCACGTGGCGCAACGCGTGGCCCGGGGTCGATGTGGGGGCCGCCTACATCCACCGGCAGGAGCTGGCCGGCCGCGACCTGCCCAACGACACCATCCGGATCTACGGGCAGCTCCGCTGGCCGCCCCGCGGCGTCATCACCACGGCCACCTCGACGCGCCCGGCCGACGTGGAGGGCCCGGACATCCCCTCGGCCGAGGATGTCCACCCCACCGGGGATCGCTAGCGGGCGGTGACGCGACGGGAGGTTGCGTCACAGGCTGCGGGTTCGCTACTCCTCGACCCGGGAGAGGCGCACCGCCAGGTTCGAGTGCGCATCGCCGGCGTCGCGGACCACGGTGGCCCCCTGGATGCCCACGCCGGCGAAGGTGGGCAGCGGGAAGGTGAGGTCCTCGAGGAGCGAGAGGGCGAGCTCGAGCGGGACCAGATCGGCCACCTGATCGGTCACCTCGACCAGCGAGCCCTCCCAGTCGGTGTCGCGCACCGCCAGCACCAGGTCCTTCTCGCCGAAGCCGACCTGCAGGACGCCGTCCACCACTTCGAGATCCAGGTCGATGTGGCCGCCGGCGGCCAGGATGACGTACTCGCCCCGGTCGCCGCCGATGGTGTCGAGCCGGACCCGCAGCTCGCCCACCTGGGCCCGCAGGCCCCCCTCGCGGGCGACGATGGTGGGCGGCAGATCGGCCGAGATGGCCACCCGCCCGGTGCGAGCCCCGCCCAGGGCGTCGAGGACATAGGCGGGCAGGGTGCCCTCGTCGGTGGAGAGGGTGTAGGTGAGCAGGTCGGCCCGCCAGGCCTGGTAGGCCGCCACGTTGAGGAGCTCGTCGGCCAGGCCCACCGCCAGATCGCTGGTGGTGTCGAGGACCGGGGTGGCCTCGGGGCTGGCCAGGGCCCCCGGCGCATCGACCGCGCCGGCGGCGGGCATGTCCACCGCCAGGTCCGTGGCGAGCGCCAGGCCGTCCGGATCGATGGCCGCGTCGGTCAGGGTGGCCTCGACCCGGATGGGGGTCTCCAGCAGCTCGATCTCGTAGGAGAGATCCAGGCTGTTGAGCTGCTCGTCCACCAGCGGGGGGACCACCTCGGCCACGGCGGTGCGCAGGGCCCCCTCCACGACCTCGGTGAGCAGGAGGTCGGTGAAGGTCCCCTGGATCCAGGACGGCCAGTCCGAGAGGTCCACGCGGAAGCCCACGAGCCGCACGTCCACGTCGGTGAGGGTGGTGCGGATCTCCCCGTCCACCACCGCCACACCCAGGGTGCCGACCAGCTCGGCCCGGTCGACGGTCAGGGACTCGGCCACCTCGAAGAAGAGGGCCCCCGAGGTGCCCTCGGCGAACAGGGAGAGCGAGAGGTCGGTGAGGGTGACGGTCAGGTCGGCGGTGCCCGGCCCGGGCTCGACATCGATGTCCACCCCGCCCAGCCCCAGATCGGTGACGGCCACGTCGACCCGCGTACCGTCCTGGTCATAGGTGTAGAGGGGCTCCTCGCCCGTGATCAGGAGCTCGCGGAGGGTGGCCTCGTCGAGCTGGGCGGCGGCCAGGTCCAGCACCAGGTCGAGGCCGCCGCGGTTCAGCCGCAGGGAGGCGCCGTCGCGCACCGGTGCGTCGGGATCGATGGTGTCTCCGGCGATGACGCTCACGTGCGTGCCGTACAGGGTGCCGCCGGGGCTGGTGCCCTCCACCTGGATCCGGTTGGTGCCCCGCTCGAGGGTCACCGGCGCCCCCCACGCCCCGTCGGAGGCGGTCACCGGGCCGCCCTGGAGCCGCAGGTCGGTCAGGGTCTCGACCGTGCCGGTCACGTCCACCGTCCCCTCGGCGTGCCAGGTGGCGGGGGCCGGGCTGTCGATGGTCAGCGCCAGGTGGGGCTGGACGGGCTCGTCGGGGATCTCGTCCACACCGGTCTCGCCGGTGCAGGAGAGCAGCAGCGCGGGGGCGAGGAGCAAGGCAGGGCGCATGGAGGCCTCCGGGTGGTCCCTGTCTGCCCGGATCCGGCCCGGGGCGCAAGGATTCCCGCTCAGAGGAAGCGGCGGCGGACCACGAGGGCGATGCCGGCCAGCAGGGCCAGCCCCGGCAGGAGCACCACCGAGAGCAGCGAGAGGAGGGCGAAGCGGGTCCCGGAGAGGACGAGGGTCTCGTCGTCGCCGGCGTCGGTCCCGAGCTGGTCGGGCTCGTCCAGGAGCCAGGCCAGGAAGCCCAGGACCAGATCGCCGTTGTCCTGCAGGGAGGTGAGGACGTTGCCCCCCACATCGGCATCGCCGACCACCACCACCCGGCCCCCGGGCTCGGGCTCCAGATCGGCCGGCACCAGGCTGCGGGTCGGCTCCAGCATGGCCGGAACGGGCGCAAAGGCCCCCGGCTCCCCGGTCTCCGGGAGGTCGGTGTCGCCCACGACCGCGTCGGGGTCGTCCGGGGCCACCACCTCGAGGACGCCCGGGTCCAGGACCTCGGCCACCACCAGCATCGGAATGGGGCCCAGGGCCTCGCCCTCGTCGGGCCGAGGGGGCTCCTCGGAGGTCAGGTCCAGGGTGGTCTCGGCCCAGGAGCGCTCGCTCGACGTGACCACCTCGGCCACGCGCACTCCTGGCCGGGCATCGGTGGCCTGGACGCTTCGGGGCCAGCGCAGCGCCAGGCCCTGGCCCAGCGGGTCCAGCACCGGGTGGCTGCGGAAGTCCGGGGGGCCATACAGAAGCAGGGCCTCGCCCGAGGCCATGTCGGCCAGCACCCGGCTGCGGTCGTTCTCGATGATGGCGTCCATGCCCACGTCGATCCCGTACCGGCGTAGATCCTCGACGAGCGCGGGCTGGGAGACATCCTCGATGAGCGGGTTGTCGAGCAGGATGAGCACGTCGCCGCCCTCGGCCACGTAGGCGGCCACCGCCTCGAGCTCGGCGGGCAGGAAGTCGGCGGTGGGCCCCGCGATGACGAGGGCCTCGCAGTCCCGGGGCACGCCGCCGGTCAGGATGCGCTCCTCGGTGACCACCACGTTGCGGTCCTCGAGGCGCAGGACGGTGACGCCGTAGCCGAAGGGCGACCGGTCGTCGTCGGGGTCGCGCTCGCCGTGGCCCACCGACCAGCACACCCGCCGGTCCTCGCCGGAGACCAGCTTGACGAGGGCGTTGATGATGGCCTCCTCGTCGAAGCGGCTCTCGATGCGCCGGCGGTCGGCCCCGCTCACCAGCACCAGGGTCCCCCGCTCGGCCAGGCGGTCCATCTCGGCCCGACCGGTGGCCTGGACCACGGCCCGGGCGCGGGCCGGCTGGGTGAGGGGGTCGATGACCTGCAGATCCACGCGGTCCGAGGCGTCCTCCATGAGCCGGCCCAGCCGCTCCACCTGGTCGCGCTCGGGGCTGCCGGCCTGGAAGAGGGCATGGAGGGTGATGTCCCGCTCGAGGCCCGCGAGGACGGTTCGGCTCCGGTCGGAGAGGCTGTACCGGCCCTCCCGGGAGAGGTCGGCGGTGGTGTCGAGCTCGGTGGCGATGGCGGTGGCCAGCACCGCCAGCAGTCCGCCCAGGATGAGGACCATCGCCGTGCTGGCCCCGGCCAGGGCCTGGCGGGGGCTGACGGCCTCGGAGAGCTTCTGGCGATCCAGGAAGGCCCAGGCGCCGAGCAGCAGCGCGCCGAACAGGCCCAGGACCTGACCCGGGGTGCCCAGCTCGCCGGTGACGTACCAGGTCGAGCCCATGCCGATCACCGCGGCCAGGCCCAGGACGCCGATCACCCAGGTGTGGCGGAGGGCGGTCACGTCCACCTCCGCACCGCCAGGCGCTGGTGGGTGGCCAGGAGGAAGAAGCCCACGAAGACGGCGTAGAACACCAGATCGGACAGGCGCAGCACCCCCCGGGCCAGATCCTCCATGTGGCCCGTGAGGGAGAGGGCCTCGAGGATACCGGTGCTGTCGACGTCGCCGTAGCCGGAGAGGAGCAACAGCCCGAAGGCCAGGCCCTCGGTGAGGACCAGGGCCACCACCTGGTGCGGGGTGGAGGCGGAGAAGGCCATGCCCAGCGCCACCATGCACGACGCGGACAGGGCCACCCCGCCCACGCCGAGCCCCACCTGGGCGGGATCCATGCCGGCCCACACGGCCAGCAGCACCACGGGCAGCGCCGAGAGGCCGATCATGGCGAGGACGAAGCCCATGGCGCCCGCGAACTTGCCCGCCACCACCTCCGAGAGGGCGACGGGCGAGGTCATCAGCAGCTCGAGGGTGTGCTGGCGGACCTCCTCGGCGAAGAGGCGCATGGTCACGCCAGGCACCAGGAAGAGCAGGAAGAGCGCCTGGAAGCTGAAGAAGGGCCAGAGCAGATAGTCGGCGAAGGTGAGCTCCACCCCCGCATAGGGTGCCTGGACCACCAGCTCGGAGTTGTCGAGGTAGCCCATCACCGCGAGCGTCCAGACGATGCCGCTCACCGCCAGGAAGGCGGTGAGCACGAGCCATCCGATGACGCTGCCGAACAGGCTGCCGAGCTCGCGCTGGGCGATGACCAGGACCTTCACGGGGTCTCCTCGGCGGCGGGGGCGGGGGTGTCGGTCGGGGTCCCCTCGGGCGGCGCGGGGGCGTCCGGGTCGGGAGGCGCCGCGTCTCCGGTCAGCCGGAGGAAGGCCTCCTCGAGGCCGTCGAGGCCGCGAAGCTCCAGCAGGCCCGCCGAGACGGCGGCGGCGGCGAGGGCCTCGCGGATGTCCCGCGCGGCGTGGACCGTGTAGCGGCCGGGGCCAGCCTCCTCGATGTCCACCACCCCGTCCACGGCGGCCAGGGCGGCCCGGACGCGGGGATCGGGGCGGGCCACCACCACCGAGACCCGCCGCGCCGCCCCCGCCAGGTCGGCCAGGGCATCCATGGCCACCAGCCGCCCCTGGTGGAGCACCAGCACCCGGTCGCAGACCGCCTCGATCTCGGCCAGGACGTGGGTGGAGAGGAGGACGGTGGTGTCCCCGGCGGCCAGCTCGGCCACGAGGTCGCGGATCTCCCGGCGCTGGGCCGGGTCGAGCCCGGAGAGGGGCTCGTCCAGGAGGAGGACCCGGGGATGGTGGACGATGGCCTGGGCGATGCCCACCCGCTGCCGGTAGCCCTTGGAGAGGTGGGCGATGAGACGACCGGCGTTCTCCCCGAGCCGGACCTGCTCGATGGCCCGCTCGACGGCTGCGCGGGGGTCTTGGACCCCCTTGAGCCGGGCGGCGTAGCGCAGGTAGGCCCGGGCCGTCATGTCGAGGTAGAGAGGCGGGATCTCGGGCAGGTAGCCGACCCGGGCCTTCACGGCGCGGGGATCCTGGTCCACGTCGAAGCCGTCGATGCGTGCGGCCCCGTCGGTGGGGGCGAGGGAGCCGGCCAGCATCCGCAGGGTGGTGGTCTTGCCGGCCCCGTTCTTGCCCAGGAAGCCCACCAACTCGCCGGCCTCGACAGAGAACGAGACGCGGTCCACCGCCAGGGTGGACCCGTAGGCGCGCGTCAGCTCCTCGACCTCGATCATGGGCGTCATGCCGGACCCCTCGTGGGCGCGGCGCATCCTATGCCCATGGGGCGTGGCTTCAAGGGGCGGCGTGCGCAGGCGGCCAGGGGCGGCGTGCCCTGACGGCTAGGGGCGCTCGACGCAGGGGGGCTGGGGCTCGCCGGTGACGTGGAGCCGACGGCCGTAGCTGTCCTCCACCAGGCGGACGATCCCGTTCTGCACCGCATCGAACGGGCAGGCGATCCGGCTGTGGTCGCGGAAGGTGATGAGCGCCTCGTTGGGGCCGGGCCGCAGGTCCACGTAGTCGGAGTCGGTCAGGGTGGTCTCGTCGAGGGTCACCGTCGTGTCGGCGGGGGGGTGGAACTCGACCTGGACGGTGGAGTCGGCCGCGGCGCC
>CAZPJM010000079.1:0-17978 GCA_964586865.1 uncultured Enterobacteriaceae bacterium | reverse complement strand
TCGTCAACAACCTGCGCTTCCCGGGATCGGAAACGGCTGCGTCTTGCCGCGCCGACCTCGCCTTCCTTCGCGAGTGGGATGTCGACGCGTGCGGAGACCTGGGCTGGCGAGCGGATTGAACCGGTCTGGCCAGGCGCCACGAGGACGGCCCGGGTCGCACGGCAGGTCATCGAGGGCGCCGCGGCCGGGGCCAGCGAGGGCTCCAGGGTACGGTGGCCCCACCGAGGAGGCCGCATGGGACGGGTCGTGGACGGGCAGTGGGTGACGGACGACGTGACCGCCACCGATGCGAGCGGGCGGTGGACCCGCTCCCCCACCGTGGTGCGCGAGTGGATCCGCGCCGACGGCAGCACCCCGTTCCCCCCCGAGGCGGGGCGGTACCACCTGTGGCTGGCCTGGAACTGCACGTGGTCCCAGCGCACCCTCATCGTGCGGAACCTGCTCGGCCTGCAGGAGGCCATCGGCGTGTCCATGGCCCACTGGCACCGCAACGAGGGGGGCTGGTGGTTCTACGAGGGCCTCGACGACCTGCACGCCGAGACCCTGCAGACCTGGGAGACGTGGGACCCGGTCGACGGCTTCCAGCCCGGCGATCCGCGGCCGGGGCTCAACCTGTGGCAGGTCTACGTGGCCGGCGACCCCGACTACTCCGGGCGCGCCACGGTGCCGGCCCTGTGGGACCGGACCCATGCCCGCGTCGTCAACAACGAGTCCGCTGACATCCTCCGCATGCTCCAGACGGAGCTCCGCGCCCTGTCCAACGGCGTCGACCTGCTCCCGAGCGACCTCATCGACGCCATCGACATCACCAACAAGGACGTCTATGACCGGATCAACAACGGCGTCTACAAGGTGGGCTTCGCCCGGTCCCAGGGCGCCTACGAGCACGCCCTGCACGAGCTCTTCACCGCCCTCGACCACTACGAGGTGGTGCTGTCCCGGCATCGCTACCTGTGCGGCGACCGGCTGACCGAGGCCGACGTGCGCCTCTTCCCCACCCTGATCCGCTTCGATCCCGTCTATTTCGGCCACTTCAAGTGCAGCATGCGCCGCATCGCCGACTACCCCAACCTCTCGGGCTACCTGCGCGACCTGTACCAGACCCCCGGCTTCGCCGAGACGGTCGACGTGGTCAAGTACAAGCTCGGCTACATGGGCCGCAGCGAGCGGCTCAACCCCTCCCGCATCATCCCGCCCGGTCCGGTCCTGGACTGGGACGCCCCCCACGGCCGCGACGCCCTCGGGCCCCGGCGGATCCCCGGCGCCCCCGAGGCCTGATGGGCATCGGCGCTGCTCCAGCACGACGGCGTCGATCCCCACCGAGGGGCGGGACCAGCCCGGGCGGACCCCGCCTCGCGGTCCTTCTTGCCGATCACGAGGCGCCAGGCGTTGAGGGAGGGTGCGTTCATCTCCGTGCTTGCCTGGTCGGTCACGCCGGGCCGGAGCGTGGCCCAGGTGAGGAAGCCGGGGCTCCCTTCGACGACGACTACCACGACGGGCTCTCGATGGTCAGTCTCCCTTGTAGACCACCTTCCTCACGCGTTCCCGGCCCGCGTCATACTGGTAGTGGGCCCGATGCGTGCTCGCGCCCACCGACGTGGAGCCAAGGTTCGCCAGATCCGACCCCGGTGGTACGTGGCCGTCGGAGTGGGCTTGGCCTCGCCGTACTCCAGCTTCTCGTGGGTGCGGGTCGTCGTGACCCCGACCCCTTCCTGCACGCGCAAGGCCGTCGGCCGGCGAAGCGCATCGTAGTCGCTGTAGATGGCGACCGGGCCCTCGCGCCACGTCGTCAAGGGCTGGTCATCGGCCGCCATCAACGTCCAGCTGTCCCCGGCGTCGGGCGTCTGGGTGGCCATGGGGCGCCCGAGCATGTCGTACTGCTGTTCCTGGTCGTTGTAGGGTGTGCCGGCCGAGCGGCCCTTCTCCCCCTGAACCGACAGCACGAAGCCCTGGAGGTTCACCCTGAGGGTCATCTGATGAGTGGTGCCCCCCCCCGCGTCCACGACCGACACGATCGCCCGACCAAGGGCGTCCATGTACGTCACGGTCGGGGTGTCCGCGTACGCATCCGACAGCGTTCCGGCGCGCTGGTCCTCGATGGAGGATGCGGGAACCGAAGGGCAATCCGGTCAAGCAGTTCGAGCCGTTCTTCAGCGACACCCATGAGTACGAAGATGACGACGACCTCGTGGAGTGGGGCGTCACTCCGGTGTGGAGCTACGACCCCACGCCCCAGCAAGCCCCCTCACGCCCCGTCTGGCAGGTCCGGGTCGTGCTCGGGCTCGGCGGGCTCGTCCGGCTCCACGGACCCGGGGGTCAGGCCCTCGAGGGCCCCGGCGCGCACGAGGCTGCGGGCGGCGCCGGCCATGAAGAGGCTGCCCGCCACGATGGTCTCGTCCGCCTCGCGGTAGACCTCGGGCAGGTCCTGGTCGATGTCGCGGCCGGCGGCGAGGGTGACGTCGACGTGGTCCTGGAGGGCGAGGGCCAGGTCCATGGGGTCCATGGCCTTGGGATGGGCGCAGCGGGTGGTGACGATCTCGTCGACGTGGGCCTCGAGGGGGCGCGCCACGACGGCGGGGTCGCGCCCCTGGCCCATGCCCAGCAGGAGGATCCGCCGGGCGGGCCTGGGACGGGCGGCGAGCCACGCGGCGAGGGCCTTGGCCGAGTCGGCATTGTGGGCCCCGTCGGCGACGAGGCCGGGCGCCAGGGCCTCGATGCGGCCGGCCAGCTCGGCCGCCTCCAGCCCGAGCTTGATGGCGGCGTCGGGCAGGTGGAAGCCCATCCGCCGCAGACCATGCAGGATCCCCACCGCCACCATGGCGTTGTGACCCATGTGCTGGCCCTCGAACGGCAGATCCACCTCGGTGACGCTGCCCTCGGGGGTGTGCAGGTGCCATCGCCCCTTCCGGAACTCCCGACGGAGCTGGAAGCCGGGCTTCCACACGTCGCACCCGAGCATCCGGGCCCGCGCCTCGACCACCTCGAGGGCCTCGGGGGGCAGGAGGCCCAGGACGACCGGAACGCCAGGCTTGAGGATCCCGGCCTTCTCGGCAGCGATCTTGTCGACCGTGTCGCCCAGGTACTCCATATGGTCGAGGCCCACCGTGACGATGGAGGTGATGACCGGCCTGAGGACGTTGGTGGCGTCGAGGCGTCCGCCCATGCCGACCTCGAAGACCCCCACGTCGACGGGGACGGCGGCGAAGTGGCGCATGGCCAGGATGGTCAGGAACTCGAAGTAGGTCAGGGGCGCCCGCTCCACGCCGATGCTGCGGGCCCAGTCCAGGCGCACCCGGTCGAGGGAGCCGATGGCGCCGGCGAGGGTCATGTCGTCCACCGGCGTCCCGTCGATGCGGACCCGCTCGTTGACCTGCTCCAGGTGGGGCGAGAGGTTGGTGCCCACCCGGTAGCCGGCCGCCACGAGGGCGGCGGTCACCATCATGCAGGTGGATCCCTTGCCATTGGTGCCCGCCACGTGGATGGTCGGGTAGGCGAGCTGGGGCTCGCCCAGGTGGGCCAGCAGGCTGCGCACCTGCTCCAGGCCCATCTTGACCCCATGCCGGGCCAGCTGGTCCAGGACCGGGTGGTGGATCACCGGCGCTCGCCGGCCTTGACGCTGAGGTCCTCGGAGACGGCGGGATCCGAGTCGCGGGCCAGGTTGGGGGCGACCTCGCCGGCGCTGGCGGAGGCGGCGGAGAGGCCGGTGAGCTGGCGCAGGAGGATGGCGATCTGGTCGCGCAGGTCGCCGCGCTTGACGATCCGGTCGACCATGCCGTGCTCGAGCAGGTACTCGGAGGTCTGGAAGCCCTCGGGCAGGGCCTGGCCGATGGTCTGCTCGATGACGCGAGGGCCGGCGAAGCCGATGAGGGCGCCGGGCTCGGCCAGGATCAGATCGCCCAGCATGGCGAAGCTGGCCGCCACCCCGCCCGTGGTCGGGTGGGTGAGGATGCTGATGTAGGGCATGCGCGCCTCGTCCTTGAGGCGCGCGAGGGCGGCGCAGGTCTTGGCCATCTGCATGAGGGAGAGCACGCCCTCCTGCATGCGGGCGCCCCCCGAGGCGCTCACCACCAGGGCCGGGCGACGGCGCTCCACCGCCCGCTCGAAGAGGCGGGTGATGGCCTCGCCCACCACCGAGCCCATGGAGCCGCCCATGTAGCGGAAGTCGAAGGCCCCGATCTCGACGGGAACGCCGTCGACCACCGCCGAGGCGGAGAGGAAGGCGTCGTTCACGCCGGTCTTGCTCCGGCTGCTGACGATGCGGCGGGCGTAGGGCTTGCTGTCCACGAAGCCCAGCGGGTCGGTGGGCGCGAGGTGGGCATCGTGGATCTCGATGGACTCAAGGTCGCACAGCAGCTCGAGCCGGGTGAGGGCGTCGATCCGGAAGTGGTGGCCGCACACCGGGCAGACCTGGGCGTTCTCCACGAGGGTCTCGTTGAAGAGGGTCTCGTGGCAGCTCGGACACTTGGTGAACAGGTCCGGGACGTCCGCGGCCCCGGCGTCGCGGCGCTGGCCGACGAAGTCCTTGCGCTGCTCGAACCAGCGGCGACCCTGGTTGCTCATCGAGGCTCCCGGCAGAGGCCGCCCCCCATATCGGATACACCGGGGCCGTGCCGCCCCGGAGGGCCCGTGCAGTCCGTCGCCGATGTCCGCCGCCTCGAGGCCGCCGTGGACGCGGTCCTGGCCGAGACCCGCATCCCGAGCCTCTCCCTCGCGGTCATGGTCGGCGGCTGGGAGGCCTTCCACCGCACCCGGGGGCTGGCCCGCCGGGACCCGCCGCGCCCGGCCCGCGAGGACCAGCCCTACGATCTGGCCAGCCTGACGAAGCCGCTGGTGGGCGCCACGCTGGTGGCGAGCCTGCTGGAAGAGGGGCGGATCGACCTGGACATGCCCGTCGCCGACGTCCTCCCCGAGGTGGACGGCCGGATCACCCTGGCCCACCTGCTCACCCACACGAGCGGCCTGCCGCGGTGGAACGCCTTCTACGCCGATCCGGACACGGCGTGGGGGCTCCGCGAGACCCGCGAGGCCATCCTGCAGGCCGCCCGCCGCACCCGGGTCGAGGCCACCCCGGGGACCCGCCACGCCTACACCGACGTGGGCTTCCTGGTGCTCCTCTCCTTCCTCGAGACCCTCACCGGTCAGCCCCTCGACGTGCTCTTCCGCGAGCGGGTGCTGGTGCCGGCCGGGGTCGACGAGCTCCGCTGGGGCTGGCCCAACGCGGCCGCCACCGAGCGCTGCCCGGTCCGCGGCGTCCTCGTCGAGGGGACGGTCCACGATCTGAACGCCGCCGCGCTGGGCGGGGTGAGCACCCACGCCGGCCTCTTCGCCCCCGCCCGTGCGGTGGCCCGGCTCTCCCAGCGGCTCCTGGACGCGGTGGAGCACCCCGACCGGGAGCCCCGCCTCCCGGGCCGCAGCCTGGCGCGGCTGTGGCACCTGCGCGGGGTCGGCAGCCACGCGGGCGGCTGGGACACCCCGAGCCGGGACGGCTACACCTCGACCGGGGCCCACTTCCCCGACGATGCCGTAGGGCACCTGGGCTACACCGGCACCAGCCTGTGGCTCGTGCCGAGCCGCCGGACCATCGTCGTCCTGCTGACGAACCGCATCCACCCCGAGGACGACCTCTCCGAGATCCGCGCCGTCCGCCCCCGCCTCCACGACGCGGTGGCCGAGGCGCTCGGGTGGGTGGGCGACTGAGGCTCAGCCCCGGCCCGCCGGCGCCAGGGTGACCACCACGCTCTTGCTGGTGGGCGTGCGGGAGCGATGGGCCACCTTGTCCCACGGCACGAGGACGTTGGCCTCGGGGAAGTAGGCCGCGCAGTTGCCCCGCGGCACATCGTAGGGCACCACCACGAAGGCGCGGCCCACCCGGGTGCGGCCGCGGTGGTGGGAGGTGATGTCCACCCGATCGCCCTCGGAGAGGCCGCGGGCGGACAGGTCGTCGGGGTGGCACATGAGGATCCGCCGCTCGCCGTACAGCCCGCGGTAGCGGTCGTCGTCCCCGTAGATGGTGGTGTTGTACTGGTCGTGGCTGCGCAGGGTCATGAGCAGGAGCTGGCCCGGCTCCAGGCCGAGCTCCGGCAGGGGGTGCACGGTGAAGTGGGCCCGCCCGTCGGCGGTGGGGAAGCGGCGCTCCCGGTTCGGGTGGGGCAGCAGGAAGCCCCCGTCCTCGCGGATCCGGCGGTCGTAGTCCTCGTGGTCGGGCACCACCCGGCCGATGAGGTCGCGGATCCGGCGGTAGTCGTCCGCCAGGGCCTCCCAGTCGGTGGGGGTGGCGTCGCCCAGGGTGGCGCGGGCCAGGCGGGCCACCAGGCGCGGCTCGGAGAGCAGGTGGGGGCTCGGCGGCCGGAGGCGCCCGCGGGACGGCGCCACGTAGCCCATGCTGTTCTCGCAGGTGACGACCTGCTCACCGCCGGGCTGGACGTCCCGGTCGGTGCGGCCCAGCACCGGCAGGATGAGGGCCGTGCGGCCGGTGATCAGGTGGCTCCGGTTGAGCTTGGTCGAGACCTGGACCGTGAGATCGCAGCGCTGGAGGGCCTCGGCGGTGTGCTCCGTGTCGGGGGCGGCCGAGAGGAAGTTGCCGCCGAGCGCGAAGAAGACCCGCCCCCGGCCGGCGTGCATGGCCTCGATGGCCCCCACCACGTCCACCCCGTGGTGGCGCGGCGGATCGAAGCCGCACACCGCGGCCAGGCGGTCCAGGAAGGCCTCGGTGGGGCGCTCCCAGATCCCCATCGTGCGGTCGCCCTGCACATTGCTGTGACCCCGCACCGGGCAGGGCCCGCACCCCGGCCGGCCGATGTGGCCGCCCAGCAGCAGCAGGTTCACCACGCCCTGGATGTTGGCCACCGCGTTCTCGTGCTGGGTGAGCCCCATGGCCCAGCACGCCACCACCCGCTCGCTCTCGGCCACGAGGGCCGCGGCGTCCTCGATCTCGGCCCGGGTGAGGCCCGAGCCGGCCTCGAGGTCGGCCCAGTCCAGGGCCTCGAGGTGGGCGACCAGCTCGTCGAACCCGGTGGTGCAGGACGCCACGAACGCCCGGTCCACCACCGAGCCCGGCTCGGCCGCCTCGCGGGCGAGCAGGGCCTTGCAGAGGCCGTGGAGGAGGGCCACATCGCCGTTGACCCGCACCTGGAGGTAGCGGTCGGCCAGGGGCGTGGAGCGGCCCACGTAGGCGCCCAGCTCCTGGGGGTGGGCAAAGCGCTCGAGCCCCCGCTCCCGCAGCGGGTTCACGGCGATGATGCGCGCGCCGGCGCGCTTGGCCCGCTGGAGCGAGGTGAGCATGCGGGGGTGGTTGGTGCCCGGGTTCTGCCCGAAGATGAGGATCAGGTCGGTGTTCTCCAGGTCCTCCAGGGTCACCGGGCCCTTGCCGCTGCCCAGGACCTCGGTGAGGGCGGTGCCGCTGGACTCGTGGCACATGTTGGAGCAGTCGGGGAGGTTGTTGGTGCCGAGCTGGCGGACGAAGAGCTGGTAGAGGAAGGCCGCCTCGTTGGAGGTGCGGCCCGAGGTGTAGAAGATGGCCTGGTCCGGGGTGTCCAGGCCGCGCAGGTGCTCGGCGACCAGGCCGAAGGCCTCCTCCCAGGTGATGGGCGTGTAGTGGGAGGCCCCCTCGCGCAGGACCATGGGCTCGGCGAGGCGGCCGGACTTGCCGAGCTCCTTGTCGGACCACAGGCGCAGGGCCCGCACCGGGTGGCGGGCGAAGAAGGCGGCGTCCACGGTCTTGCGGGTGGCCTCCTCGGCCACGGCCTTGGCGCCGTTCTCGCAGAACTCGAACGGGGTGCGCTCCCCCAGGGGATCGGGCCAGGCGCAGCCCGGGCAGTCGAAGCCGCCGCGCTGGTTGACCCTCGTGAGCAGGGAGAGGGTCCGGACCGGCCCCAGCTCGGCGAGGCCGTGTCGGGCGATGCTCACGACCGCCCCCACCCCCGCGGCGGCGCCGTCGTGGTCCTTGCGCGTGAGCACGGGTGCCCGCACCGGCGGCTGGGCGCCGGACGTCCCGGGGCTCGCACCGGGCTCCGGGGTGGCTCCGGTCGCGTCGTCGGGGCGGTCGGCCATGGACACCTCTCGGGGCAGCGGAGTCCGAGGTTACCGGACGCGGCGCCCGGTCGCGCCCCCCGCCGAGGGCCCCGGGGCCCCACGTTAGGCTTCCCGCGACCCGCGCGCCCGGAGGCCCCCATGCGACTCACCTCGCTCCAAGGCAACTCGCAGAAGCTCGACGGGGGCGCCATGTTCGGCAACGCCCCCAAGGCCCTGTGGACCCGCTGGGTGCCGGTGGACGAGCGCAACCGCATCCCCTTGTGCTGCCGGTGCCTGCTCGTGCAGGACGGCGATCGGAACATCCTCCTCGAGACCGGGATCGGGGCCTTCTTCGAGCCCAAGTACAAGGACCGCTTCGGCGTGGTCGAGGACGAGCACGTGCTCCTCGACAGCCTGGCCGCGGTGGGCCTGTCCCACGAGGACATCGACGTGGTGGTCCTCTCCCACCTGCACTTCGACCACGCGGGGGGCCTGCTCTCGGCCTACGAGGAGGGCCGGGAGCCCGAGCTGCTCTTCCCCGAGGCCCGCTACGTGGTGGGCCGCGAGGCCTGGGAGCGGGCCCTGGATCCGCACCCGCGGGATCGGGCCTCCTTCGTCCCGCCCCTCAACCGGCTGCTGGCCGCCTCGGGCCGCCTCGAGCAGGTCACGGGCGAGACCTCGGAGACGCTGGGGCCGGCCTTCCGCTTCCACCGCTCCCACGGCCACACCCCGGGCCTCATGCTGGCCGAGATCGACCTGCCCGGCGGTCCGGTGGTCTTCGCCGGGGATCTGGTGCCCGGCCGGCCCTGGGTCCACGCCCCCATCACCATGGGCTACGACCGCTTCCCCGAGCTGCTGATCGACGAGAAGACGGCGCTGCTGACGGACCTGGTCGCGCGGGGGGGCCGACTCTTCTACACCCACGACCACGAGGTCGCCCTCTCCGGGGTGACCCGGGACGACCGGGGCCGCTTCCGCCCGGTGGACGAGCACGCGACCCTCTCGGGCTGGACCGGGTAGCGGGCCCGCGGGCGGCGTGTTGTTCCCTCGCATGACCGCGCTGCTGCCCACGGGTGCGCGGGTGGCCCTCGTCGCCCCCGCCCACGCCTTCGATCCCCACCGCCTGGACCAGGGCGTCTCCTGGCTGCACGGGCGGGGCTACCGCACCCTCGAGCTCGGCCCCCGCACCCCCGAGCGTCACTTCGCGGCGCCCCGCGAGGCCCGGCGCGACGCCCTGGTCGAGGCCCTCACCCGACCCGACGTGGACGCCGTGTGGGCCATCCGCGGCGGCTCGGGGGTGACCGACCTGCTGCCCCGCCTGCCCTGGGACCGGCTGGACGGGCGGCCGCTGCTGGGCTTCTCCGACCTCACCCCCCTCCTCGACGCCCACGCCCGGCGGGGGGGCGTGGCCCTGCACGCGCCGGTGGTCCACAGCCTGCCCCGCACCGACACCGCCAGCCGAGAGCACCTGGTGGCGCTGCTCGAGGGCCGGCCCGTGCCTCCCCTCGACGGCGTGGCGCTCACGCCCGGCACCGCCGAGGGCCCGCTGGTGGGGGGCAACCTCTGCCTGCTCGCCGCCACCTGCGGCACCCCCTTCCAGCTCGATGCCCGCGGCGCCATCCTGGTGCTGGAGGAGATCGGCGAGGCCCCCTACCGCATCGAGCGCATGCTCGTGCAGCTCGGCCAGGCGGGCGTGCTCGACGACCTGGCCGGGGTGGCGCTGGGCACCTTCACCGGCTGCCACGCCCCCGACGAGGCCCCCGGCCGGAACGGCCTCTCCCCCACCCTGGCCGCCATCGTGGCCACCCACCTGGGCGGGCTCGGCATCCCCGTGGTGGCGGGGCTCCCCATCGGCCATGGGCCCGAGAACCGCGCCTTCCGGGTCCGGGCCCCGGGGCGGCTCTCGGGTGGGCGGCTGCACCTGGCCCCCCCATCGGACGCGTGAGGGCCGGCCTCAGTCGAGGGTCTTCTTGCGCATCAGCTCGGTGAGGCGGCCGAGCCCGGCATAGGCGATGCCGCCGAGGCGGCTGATGGGGTCGAGGCGCTGGGGATCGACCGCGGGGCGGCCCTTGGCGTCCTCGGTCCACAGCGCGTCGTCCACGAAGGCGTGGTGGATCTCGCCGATCATCAGGTTCTGGGGCCCGTCGCCCACGCGCACACCCCGGTGCAGGGTGCAGGCGAGGGCCACCCGGGCGGCGGCCAGCCGCGGCAGGGGGAAGTCGCCGAAGGGCACGGTCTCGAGGCCGATGGCATCGACCTCGGAGGCGTCGGGCTCGAGAGGGGTGGCCGAGTCGTTCACCGCCTCGAGGAGGTCCTGGTGCGCGATGTGGACCACGAACCGGCCCGTCTCACGGATGTTCCGGGCCGTGTCCTTGGGGACGCCAGGCTCCCGGTTGCCCACCGAGACCGCCAGCAGGGGCGGGCGCCCGGTGACGGGCATGAAGTAGGAGAAGGGCGCCAGGTTGGTGCGGCCCTCGGCGTCGGCCGAGAGGATCCACGCCACCGGGCGGGGGAGGATGGTCTGGGTCATGAGGGCGTACACCTGGCCGCCGCTCATGGTGGAGAGGTCGAGGTCCATGGGGTCTCCGGGCAGGATGGGTGGGTAGCGCGTCGGCGGGGCGGGAGGCAGGGCATGGCGGGAAACGGTGTGGGGCCCCCGGCGCATCGGGCTCACCGGGGCGAGCCCCGGGTGCCGATCCCGAGGCCGATTCCCACGAAGGCCCGCTCGAGGAAGCGGTAGGGCCACCGGGAGGCGCCCGGTCCGAACCGATCCGCGCGGCCGTAGGGCGCCACGCCCAGGGCGGGGACGATCTCGATGGGCCCGAGCTGCACGGGGATCTCCAGCCGGCCGGTGGGGCCCCAGCCGCGCAAGGTCTCGGTGGCCTCGGCGCCCACCAGCGGTCGGGTGCGACCGAGGGAGACCCCCAGCCCCAGCACCGGGCGGGCGGCCACGGTGGCGCGACCGAGGGTGAAGGCGCCGACCCGGGGGCAGGCCGCCACCTCGAGGCGGGTCCGGGCCAGGCGGCGCTCGGCGATGGGCACCCGGAAGCGGTCGTGGGCCACCCGGGCGGTGAGGCAGCCCCAGTCGGTGGGGGCGAAGGCCACATCGACGGCCCCCGAGAGGCCGCGTCGGACCGGCTCGCCGGCGTAGGTGCCGGTGAAGAGGCCCGGGGTGAAGGACAGGGCCGCCCGCCAGCGCAGGGGCGGAGCGGGCTCGGGGGGCAGGCGGGGCTGGCCGGTGATGGGGGCCGGCACGGGCTGCGTCCCGGGCGAGAGATCCGCCACGGGATCCAGGCTCTCGCCGACCTGGCCCACGGTCCGGCGCTCCGCCTGGGCCACCAGCGCCTCGGATCGCTCCCGCAGGGCCGGATCCTCGCACCCGGCCACGCAGGCCTGCGCCCAGCCGGCGGCCCGGTCCGGCCTCCCCGCGGCCAGCGCCAGGCGGGCCAGGGCCACCCGGGGGGCGTCCAGGTCGGGGCGAGGGCCCACCAGGGGGGCGGTCTCGTCCACCACCGCCATGATGGCCTCGGCCCGGGCCATGGCCGCCCCGGCCCGCTCGGCCTCCACCAGGCCCGCCGCCCGCTCCAGCGAGGTGGCCACGAGGGGCGCCAGGTGGGCCTGGATGAGGCGCGCCGCGGCCTCCCGGGCCGACGGCGAGGGGGCCTGGTCCACCCGGATCCGGGCCGCCACCGCCCGGAGCACCGTTCCCAGCGTGTCCAGGGCCTCGTCCACCGGCTCGGGGCCGCCACGCTCGGTCCGCCAGGCCGAGAGCCGCCGGGCGAGCACCTCGCGGGCCACCGCCGCCTGCCCCGCCCAGGTCGTGAGCTCGGCCTCGAGAGAGGTGGAGACCGACGCGTCGGGCGGCGTCTCGGAGGGAGCTGGCGGGGGCTCCGGATCCTGGGGCAGCCCTTCGGGGAAGGGGTCCAGGGGATCCAGGGGGCCGGCCGCCGCCGCGGGCACCGTCAGGCCGGCCAGGAGCACCAGGACCCGCCACGCCCGGCCCGGGGAGGGCCCGGGACTCACGACTCGCCGACCCGCTGCAGCTTGAGGAGGTGCATGGCGGCCCGCATGGGCGAGCGGCCCGCCAAGACCAGGTACTCCTGGCCCGGGTGCACGCAGCCGCGCTCCAGCAGCACCGCCTCGCCCGCGGCGATGAGGTCGTCGGTGGACCGCACCGGCGGCACCACGAGGGGCGTGATCCCCCAGGCGATCTTGAGGCGATCCACCACCCGGGCATCGGGGGAGAGGGCGTAGATGGGCTGGCGAGGGCGGATCTTGCTGGCCTTGAGGGCGGCAGCACCGGACCAGGTGTAGACCACCAGCGGCAGTTCCGGGTGCTTGACCAGGGTGAAGGCGGCGGCCCGGATCATGGCGTCGTCCACCCCGTCGAAGGCGGGCAGGTCGTCCGGAGGCGGCGGGCGGAACCACGGGCTCGCCTCGACCTCGCGCGCGATGCGGTCCATGGTCCGCACCGCCTCGACCGGGAAGCGCCCGATGCTGGTCTCGCCCGAGAGCATGACCGCGTCGGTGCCGTCCAGGATGGCGTTGGCCACGTCGGTGGTCTCGGCCCGGGTGGGGCGCGGGTTGCGCTCCATGCTGTCGAGCATCTGGGTGGCGGTGATGACGAGCTTTCCCCGATCAGCGGCCTGCCGGATGATGGCCTTCTGGTGGACCGGCACCCGCTCGATGGCGACCTCGACGCCCAGATCGCCCCGCGCCACCATCACGCCGGCGCAGTGCTCCAGGATGCGGTCCAGGTTCCGCACCGCCTGGGGCTTCTCGATCTTGGCGATCACGGGCACCCGCTCGCCGCAGGCGTCCATCTCGCGCTCCAGCTCCAGCAGATCCCCCCGGTCGCGGACGAAGGAGAGGGCGACGTAGTCGACGCCCACCTCGATGCCGACGGCCAGGTCGCCCCGGTCCTTCTCGGTCAGGGAGGGCACGCTCATCTCCGTGTCGGGCAGGTTCAGGCCCTTGTTCGAGGTCAGGGACCCGCCGAAGCGGATGGTGACGTCGACCTCGGCCGGATCCTGGTCGCGGCGCACGGCGGAGACCTCGCCGATGACGGCGCCGTCGGCGAAGAGGACCGCCTCGCCCACCGCCACGTCGTCGGCCATCTGGGGGTAGGTGGTGCCCACCCGGCGCCCCTCACCCACCCGATCCGGGTCCATGACCACGGTGAGGACGTCGCCCTCGTCGAGCTCCACGGCGCCCTCGACCTTGCCGATCCGGATCTTGGGCCCCTGGAGGTCGAGGAGCACGGCCAGGGGCTGGCCGAGGCGCATGGAGACGCGGCGCACCCGGGCCACCTGCCGCCGGATGCCGTCGTGATCCGAGTGGCTGGCGTTGATGCGCGCCACGTCCAGGCCGGCCTCGATGAGGCGTGCCAGCACGTCCTCGTCCCAGCTCGCGGGGCCGAGGGTGGCGACGATCTTGGTGCCGGTCTCGTTCATGGATGCCTCGGGGCGGGGGGGCGAGGGTAGCCCGGGCCGGGCCCGGCCGGGGCGCCCCTCCCGCACCGGCGGCTGGCCCCCGCGGCGATGCCGTGTTCCTGGGAGGCATGACCGGCTCCGGCCCCCCCAGCGCCGCCGACAACCCCTTCGCCCCGGCCCGCGCCTCGGGGCTTCGGCGCCCCCGCCCATCCCGGGCCACCTGGCTGGCCTTCGCCGTCCAGCGCGGCATGCGCCTCGTGGCCATCCCCCTCTTCCTGGTGATGGCGGCGCTCGTCTGGGAGCTTCCCAGCACCTGGGCCGACGGCACCTGGCTCTTCGTCGTGGGCGGCTCGGGCCTGCTGTGGCTCCCCACCACCCTGTGGATCCTCCACCTGCGCTTCCTGCGCCCCGGCCAGGACGACCGGGGCGTCCTGCTGACCACGGGCGAGGTCCTCGACCGGGCCGCCCTGCGTCAGCTCGCCCGGGCCCGCGCCGTCGAGGTGGCCCTCCTCTCGCTGGCGCTCCTGGCCACCGCCGGCGGCTTCATCGCCCGCTTCGGCGCCGTGGGGCTGCCGGTCCTGGCCATCGTCCTGGTCTTCCTCGCCTGGAGCGCCTGGCTGCTGTGGGGCCAGGCCTGGTACACCGCCGCCGTCACCCGCCTGGCCGGTGGCGACGACCACGGCGCGCTGCGGGCCCTGGAGCAGGCCGGGGCCCTCCGCATCCGGCGCCGCGCCGCCGACGCCCTCGACACCCTGGCCGCCCAGGCCCATGCCCAGCTCGGCGATCCCGAGGCGGCGCTGGTCCACCTGGCCCGGGTCCGGAGGCCCCGCCCGATCCACGCCGACATCGCGCGGGCGATGGTGGGCCTGGGCCGTGACGAATCGCCCCCCGAGGACCTGCTGGAGGAGGAGGGGCGGGACCCGGGGCGCGCGGTGGGTCTCTCGCTCCTGCGGGCCCTCACCTTCCTGCACCGGACCGAGCCCCACGCCGCCCTCGAGGAGGTGGCCCGCTGGAACGAGGCCCGGGCATGGCTCCCGTGGCGGCAGCGGCGATCCCTCGACCTGGTGGCGGCGGCCGCGTGGGTCCAGGTGGGGGAGCCGGACCGGGGACGACGGGCGCTGGCGCGGGGCGGCGCCACCCTGGACCGCACCGACGACCTGGGCCGCACCTGGCCCCGGTGGGGCAGCCTCCTCGAGGCCCTGGCGCCCCCCTCGACGCCCTGATCAGCCGCCATCAGGCGGGGCGGGCCCTCGCGGACTGTCGCGCGGCCAGCTCCAGGAAGGCCTGGTGGGAGATGCAGTCCCGGGCCACCCGGTCGACCCGGGTGCGCACCTCGTCGAGCCGCTCCTTCCAGCCATTCTCGAGCTGCCAGGTGCGCCAGTAGCCCTCGAGGGCCCGCCGATCCATCTGGTGCAGGCCCAGGGCGATCCAGGTCCAGCTCGCGGCCGAGAACGGCGCCGGGTGGCCCGCCAGCCGGTGGTCCTCCTCGAAGAACCAGCGCAGGCCACCGCCGCCCAGCAGGTCGCGGACCGCCTCGGGGGTCTCGGTGCGCTCGGTGAAGGTGGCCCAGAACGGGGTGTCCACCCGCCGGGTCACGTAGTGGAGGTAGAGGAAGTCCACGATTCGCCGGTGCAGGGTGCGGTGGAAGACGTTGAGCTCGTGGCGGGCGCGCGGATCGCCGGGACCCAGCGGCAGGTGGACCTTGAGCAGCTCCTTGAGCGTCATGAGGGTGACCCAGATGGAGGTGGCCTCGAGGGGCTCGAGGAAGGCCGCGGAGAGCCCCACGCCCACCACGTTGGCGACCCAGACGTCCTCGACGTAGGAGGGCTGGAAGCGGAAGACCTTGTCCAGATCGGAGAGGGGCTCCCCGAAGACCTCGCGGACCTCGGCGCGGGCCTCGTCCTCCGAGAGGAAATCGCTGTCGTAGACGTAGCCGCAGCCGAACCGCCCGCTGGCGGGGATCTTCCAGGCCCACCCGGCCTTCATGGCTCGGGCCTCGGTGTAGGGCGGCGGGTCGCCCTCGAGGGGCAGCAGGAAGGGCAGGGCGCGGTCGCAGGGCAGGACCCGGGAGAGGTCGCGGTAGGACGTCTCGAAGGCCTTGCCCAGGATGAGCCGGTGAAAGCCCGTGCAGTCGAAGACGAAGTCACAGGGGATGAAGTCGCCGCCCTCGAGCTTGAGGCGGGTGACGTCGCCGTTCGGGGCGCGGCGGAGGCCGGTGACGCGGGCATCCACATGGCGCACGCGGCGCGCCTCGCCCACCCGGGCCAGGTACCGGGCCAGGCGATGGGCATCGAAGTGCAGGGCGTACAGGCTGTGGCGACGGAAGCCGGCGCGGGCATCCGGGCCGCCGGGCCGGTCCAGGGGAGGCAGCGGGGTGAGCGGGACCCGGTTCTCGTTGGAGATCCGCGCCGGGAAGCACACCTCGGCCTCGTCCGGCAGATCGCGGGGATGGAGGAGGCCCAGGTTGGGGGGGCCGCCCACGTCGTCGTTGAAGGGGTGGAAGTACGAGGTGCCGTCGCCGTTCCAGTTGGTGAAGCGGATGCCGTTCTTCACGGTGGCGCCGACCTCGCGCACCATGTCGCCGATGGGGATCCCCACCTCGTCGAGGAAGTCGCCGAAAAAGTGCGGCGTCGTGCCCTCGCCCGCGCCCAGGATCCCCATGCGGGAGCTGGCGACGAGGGTGACGTCATCCCAGGGGCGGACGTGGCGCAGCAGCAGGGCCGTGATCCACCCGGCGGTCCCGCCGCCGACGATGACGAAGCGCATGGATCCTCCTCGGTGAGCCGGAGAGGATCGCAGGGGACGAAGCCGACGGCAAGCCGCCTCGCCGATGGTCAAGGCGATGTCAGGAAAGCAGCATGACCAGGGCGCGGTGCAGATCCTCCACGAGTCGGGCGCGGGTGTCGGGATCGAGGAGCAGGTCCTGCCGGACCTCCACCTCGACCGCCGGCCGACCATGAGCCCGGGCGGGGCGCTGCGCCCCGTACATGAGCCCCTCCTTGCCCGAGTAGGGCTCGTTGAGGGCCACGGTCCAGCCGGACTCGGACAGCCCGGTGCCGAGGCTCCTGGCGAGATCCTCGTCCTCGTCGAAGAGGACGCCGAGCTCGAGGGCCCGGCGACGGCCCTCGTAGACGGGGGTGAAGCTGTGCAGGCTCACCACGGCGGCCCCGGGAGCGGCGGCCACCGTCCGGTCCACGGCGTCGTGGTAGGGCTGCCAGAGCCGGTCGATGCGCCGCTGTCGCTCGACGTCGGAGAGCCCGGCGTTCAGGTGGATGGGCCGGCCCTCGGCGGTGGTGCGGAACAGGTCGGGGTGGTCGAGGGGACGGTTGGGGTCGGCCAGCAGGCGGGTGAACCGGGAGAGGACGGCCGGCCAGCCGGTGGCCTGCTGCAGCTCGGTGGCCAGGTCCTCGACGCCCAGGTCGAAGGACCAGTGGGTGCCCACGAGCCAGCGATCGGCGGCGGGCCAGGCCCAGGGGGCGGGCAGATCGAGGCCGGCGTGGTCGGCGGTGAGCACAGCGGGGCCACGGCCCGCGAGGAGGGTGGCGGCGTGTTCCATCGAGGCTCCGGAGCGGTGCGGTTCCGGGGCATAGCGCGTGGGGCCGCGGGGGCGAGGAGGGGCATCGATGCCCAAAGGCGGCGCCGGGCGATGCGCGGGGGCGGGGACCCCCTGCGGCGGACGGCATAGGATCCGGCCCATGCGCTTCCTCTTGCTGCTGGGGCTCGCCGGGTGCACGGCCTCCCCCACGCCCGCCCCCTCCGACCCACCCGCTGCGGCCGCGGCGGACCAGGCCCACGCCGCCGTGGCGGAGGCCCTCGCCGCCTGGGAGGCGGGTCCGGGCCCGGAGACCCTGGATGCCGTCTCGCTGGTCGCGGCCGAGGCCCTCGAGGCGCCGCCGGGCACCCCCGCCGACGAGGTGGTGCTGGCCCGGGCGCTCACCCACGTCCTCCTCCGGCCCGACCTGGCCCGCCCCCGCCTGGCGCCGCTCGTGGATCGGCTCCCTCCCGAGGGCGTCGCCGTGTGGCTCGACACCCTGCTCCGGGACGGCGACCTGGCGACCTTCGCGAGCGCCGCCGCCAGCCACCGGGGCCGTCCGGTGGATCCGGACCAGCCCGCCCTGCGCGCCGCCGTCACCCAGGCCGTCCACCACCGGGAGGTGGGGTGGCGCGAGGCGGTGTATGCGCACGATGCCGGGACCCTGGCCGATCGTCAGGTGGATCGGGGGCGCGAGCCGGTGGGCCGGCCCCTGGCGGATCTTCCAGCGGCGCTCGGTCTCTTCCCGCGCCTCTTCCCGGACCACCACTTCGAGGTGGTGCTGACCCGCTCCACCCTGCCCACCGACGGCGAGGCATCCCTGGAGCCGGGAGCCATCCCGGCCACCGGCGGGCGCCGACGGGTGGTGGCCTACGGGGCGGGGCGCCGTCCGGAGGATCTGGCGCGGCCGGGTCGGGCCCTGCTGGCAGCGCGGCCCCCGCGGACGGTGGGCTTCGTGGTAGATCGGAAGAGCGTCGTGTAGGGAAAGAGTGTAGATCTCGGTG
>CAZPJM010000078.1:0-18015 GCA_964586865.1 uncultured Enterobacteriaceae bacterium | reverse complement strand
CACCTGGGCCAGCTCGACCAGCTCGAGGCCGCCGTCTCGGCCCGCTACCGGGTGGGGAGCGGGGGCCAGGGGGCCCTGCTCGCCGTGGGCCTGCGCCGGGCCCGCCTCGAGCAGTCCCTGGCGGATCTGGAGCGAGACGCGGCCGCCGCCCGGGGGGCGCTGCAGGCGGCGATGGGCGTCGCGCCCGGTCCCCTCACCTTCCCCGACCCGCTGCCGGTGCGTCCTCCCCCGGCCGATCCCGAGGCGTGGCTGCAGCGCGCGCGCGAGGGGAGCGCCGAGGCCCATCGCCGGGACGCCGGCCTGGCCCGCGCCGAGGCCCTGACCGCCCTCGCCCGCACCCACACCCGCCCCGAGCCCTCGGCCTGGCTGGGCTATCGGCTGCGGACCATCCGCACCCCCACCGACGCCGGGACCGACTTCGTGGGCGCCGGTGTGGCCATCCCGGTCCCCACGGGGAGCCTGTCCCGCCGACGGGCCGATCTGGACGCCGCCACCGCCCTCGCCACCGGCGCCCGGGCCGAGCACGCGGCCTGGCTCCGCACCGCCGAGGCCCGGCTGCGCGCCCTCCACGCCACCTGGACCCGGGCCGCCGAGCGCGCCCGGATCACCGCCGACCGCCTCCTGCCCGACGCGCGCCGCGTCCTCGAAGCCACCCTGGCCGACTACCGCGTCGGTCGCGCCGACTTCGCCCGGCTGGTGGACGCGGAGGAGGCGGTCCTGGACCTGCAGCGCGAGGCCATCGAGGCCGCCGCCACCACCGGACGGGCCGCCGCCGCGGTGGAGGATCTGCTGGCCCTGCCCCTCGAGGAGACCCCATGACCCGCCTCCTCGTCCTCTGGGTCCTCCTCGCGGGCCTGGGGGGGCTCCTCCTGCCTTCCTGCACCCGGACCGGGGATCCGGCGTCCGACCCCGCCGCGTCCGCCGACCTCCACACCTGCCCCATGCACCCCGACGTCCTGCGGGACGGACCCGGGAGCTGCCCGGTGTGCGGGATGGACCTGGTGCCGGTGCGGGGGGACCGGGCCGGCCATGCCCACCACGACCCGTCCTCCCACGAGGATGGGGCCGCGGTCACCGTCTCGCCGGCCATCCAGCAGTCCATCGGGGTCCGCACCGCCCTGGTGCGGCGGGAGACGCTCTTCAAGCACCTGCGCACCATCGGCGAGGTGACCGTGGCCGAGGATGAGGTCACCGTGGTCAACCTCCGGCTCTCGGGCTGGGTGGAGCGGCTGCGGGTGGACCGGTCGGGCGAGCCGGTGCGACGCGGCCAGATCCTCCTCGACCTCTACAGCCCCGAGCTGGTCTCGGCGCAAGAGGAGCTCCTCCTGGCCCGTCGCTCCGCGGGCCCTGACAGCCCGCTGGCCGCCTCGGCCCGCCGCCGCCTGGAGCTCTACGGCATCGCGCCTGGAGACGTGGCCGCGGTGGAGGCCGCCGGCGAGGCCCGCCGCACCCTGCCCATCCGCAGCCCCAGCGGGGGGTGGGTCCTGGACAAGGCGGTGGTGGAGGGCGCGCGGGTGGAGCCCGGCACCGATCTCTTCCGGATCGGCGACCTCCAGCGGGTATGGGTGGAGGCCGACGTCTACGAGTTCGACGCCCCGTGGGTCGAGGAGGGGCAGCCGGCGACGATGGACCTGCCCTTCCAGCAGGGCCAGGTGCTGGCCGGACAGGTGGCGCACATCTACCCGACCCTGTCGCCCCGGACCCGGACCCTGAAGGTCCGCCTCGAGTTCGAGAACCCGGGCACCCGCCTCAAGCCCGGCATGTTCGCCACGGTGCGGATCCAGTACCGCCGCAAGGAGGACGTGCTGGCCGTCCCCTCCCAGGCGGTCCTGCGGACCGGGGAGCGCAGCCTGGTCTTCGTGGCCCGCGGGGCCGGCCGCTTCGCCCCCCGCGAGGTCCGGACCGGGCTCGTGGGCGACCGCCACCGCGTGGAGATCCTGGAGGGTCTCACCCCCGGAGAGCAGGTCGTGGTGTCGGGCCAGTTCCTCCTGGACAGCGAGAGCCGGCTGCAGGAGGCCGTGCAGAAGCTCGGCGCCGAGGAGGAGGCTCCGGGGGCGCTGGAGACGGTGTGGTCCTGCCCCATGCACCCCGAGGTGCTCCAGGACGGCCCGGGCCGCTGCCCCCACTGTGGGATGGACCTGGAGGAGCGGCCCGGCACGCCCGAGGAGCTGGTGCAGGTGCACGGTCCCGAGGCCCTCGAAGCCGACGAGTCCGACGAGGCCGACCAGGCCGACGAGGCCGACCCGGCCACCCCTGCCTCCGGGGACGCGGCGCCGTGATCGCGCGCATCCTCGAGTGGAGCCTCCAGAATCGCCTGATCGTCGCGCTCATGGCCGTGCTCCTGGCGGTGGCCGGGGTGTGGGCGGTGCGCACCACCCCGGTCGATGCCCTGCCCGACCTCTCCGACGTCCAGGTCATCGTCTACACCGAGTACCCGGGTCAGGCCCCGGAGGTGGTCGAAGATCAGGTCACCTACCCCCTGTCCACGGCGCTCCTGGCGGTGCCCCGGGCCCGGGACGTGCGGGCCACCTCCTTCTTCGGCTTCAGCCTGGCCTACGTGCTCTTCGAGGATGGCACCGACCTCTACGAGGCCCGCTCCCGGGTCCTCGAGGCCCTGGACGCGGCCAGCGACCGGCTCCCCCCCGAGGCCCGGACCCGGCTGGGCCCCGATGCCACCGGGGTCGGATGGGTCTACATCTACACCCTCTCCGACGCCACGCCCCGCGCCGAGGTGCTCCGCCGGGCCCTCGACCTGGACGAGTCGGGGGTGGTGGAGGCGCGCGAGCTGCCCACCCCGGACCGGCCCTCGCCGGTCCACGGCGCGCGGGTGCGGGTCTACGACCAGGCCACCCTCGCCGCCTACCTGGACACGGCCGACCCGCCGGGCTTCCAGGAGCCCGACGGCTGGGTCGCGGAGAGTCTGGAGCACCTGGTGCCGGCCTTCGACCGGGACGGCGACGGCGCCCTGTCCCGGGCCGAGCTGGAGCGCGCGGCCAACTTCCGCGGGGTGGATCTGGAGGAGCTGCGCAGCCTGCAGGACTGGCAGCTCCGCTACGAGCTCACCGGCCTGCCCGGCGTCGCCGAGGTGGCCTCGGTGGGGGGCTTCGTCCGCGAGGTGCAGGTCGAGGTGGACCCGGAGCGCCTGCGGGCCTTCGGGGTGGGCCTGGAGCAGGTGCGGACGGCGCTCCGGCGGGCCAACCAGGACCTGGGCGGGCGGATCCTGGAGATGGCCGAGACCGAGTTCATGGTCCGCGGGCGGGGCTACCTGGCCGATCTGGACGATCTCCGGGACATCCCCATCGCCGTCGACGCCGAGAGCCACGTGCCGGTGCTGCTCCGGCAGGTGGGGCGGGTGCAGGAGGTGCCGGCGCAGCGGCGGGGGCTCGTGGACCGGAACGGCCAGGGCGAGGTGGTGAGCGGCATCGTGGTCATGCGCCACCAGGGCGACGCCCTCGCGGTCATCGATGCGGTGGAGTCGAAGCTCGACGAGCTGCGGGGGCGGCTCCCGGAGGGGGTCGAGATCCACGTCTCCTATGACCGGTCGGCCCTCATCGAGCGCTCCATCGAGAGCCTGGCCTGGAAGCTCGGCGAGGAGCTGCTGGTCGTCGCGGTGGTGACCATGCTCCTGCTGCTGCACCTGCGCAGCGCGGCGGTGGCCCTGGTGGTGCTGCCCCTCGGGGTGCTGGGCAGCTTCGTGGGCATGCGGCTGCTCGGGGTGGGCGCCGACGTGATGAGCCTGGCCGGCATCGCCATCGCCCTGGGGGTGATGGTGGACGCGGCGGTGGTCATGGTGGAGAACGTCCACAAGCATCGGGAGCGCGACCCGGACGCACCCCAGCTCGAGGTGGTCCGCGCCGCCACCCGCGAGGTGGGCCCGGCCCTGTTCTGGTCCCTGCTCGTGGTCACGGTGAGCTTCCTGCCGGTCTTCGCCCTCACCGGGCAGGAGGGGCGGCTCTTCCGGCCGCTGGCGTGGACCAAGACCCTGGCCCTGGCCTCGGCCACCCTGCTCTCCATCACCCTGCTGCCCGTCCTCTGCCTGTGGTTCGTCCGCGGCCACCTCATCCCCGAGCACCGCCACCCCGTCTCCCGCCTGCTGATGGCGGTGTACCGGCCGCTGGTGCGCGCCAGCCTGCGGCGCTGGCCCCTCACCCTGGGCCTGGGCCTGTTGCTCACCGTCGCGGCCCTGCTCCCCCTCTCCCGGCTCGGCACCTCCTTCCTGCCTCCCCTGGACGAGGGCGATCTGCTCTACATGCCGACCACTTCGCCCGGGCTGTCGGTCACCAAGGCGCGCGAGCTGCTGCAGCAGACCGACCGCCTCATCGCCAGCCACCCCCAGGTCGACGAGGTCCTGGGCAAGATCGGGCGGGCCGGGACGGCCACCGATCCGGCGCCGCTCACCATGATCGAGACCCACATCCAGCTCACGCCCCGGGACACCTGGCCGGCCGGCAAGACCCGGGAGGACGTGATCCGCGAGCTCGATGAGCGGGTCCGCATCCCGGGGCTCACCAATGCCTGGACCCAGCCCATCCGGACCCGCATCGACATGCTGGCCACCGGCATCAAGACCCCGGTGGGGGTCAAGCTGCTGGGCGACGATCTGGAGGTGCTGGACCGGGTCGGGCGCGAGATCGAGGCGGTGATCGAGGGGATGCCGGGCACCCGCAGCGTCTACAGCGAGCGGGTGACGGGCGGACGGTACGTCGACATCGACATCCGGAGGCGGGACGCGGCCCGCTACGGGGTGAATGTGGACGACCTGCAGGCCGTGGTGGGCAGCGCCATCGGAGGGCTGCGGGTGACCACGCTGGTCGACGGCCTGGAGCGGGTGCCGGTGACCATCCGCTACCCGCGCGAGCTGCGGGACGACGTGGATGATCTCGGACGCATCGCCGTGCCCACCCCCATGGGCCACACCGTCCCCCTCTCCCAGGTGGCCGACGTGCGGATCCGCTCCGGCCCGCCCGCCATCAAGAGCGAGGATGCCCGCCGCACCGCCTGGATCTACGTGGACACGGACGTGAGCGACCTGGGCGGGTACGTGGCGCGGGCCAAGGAGGCGGTGGAGCGCCAGGTCCAGCTCCCCCCCGGCGTGGGCGTGGACTGGTCCGGGCAGTACGCGGCCATGCAGCGCGCCTGGGCCCGGCTGGCGGTGGTCATCCCCCTGACCCTGGGCCTCATCGTCCTCCTCCTGGCGCTCCACTTCCGACGCCTGGGCGAGACCGTGCTGGTGCTGCTGACCCTGCCCTTCGCGGCGGTGGGCGGGCTCTTCGCCGTGCAGGCCGCCGGCTACCCCGTGAGCGTGGCCGTGGTGGTGGGCTTCATCGCCCTGGCCGGCCTCGCGGCCGAGACCGGCGTGGTCATGCTGGTCTACCTCCGCGAGGCGGTGGATCGGGCCCGCCGCGAGGGCCGCCTCACCGGTCCCGCCGCCCTCGCCGACGCGGTGGTCGAGGGGGCCGCCGAGCGGCTGAGGCCCAAGGTGATGACCGTGGCCACCACCCTGCTGGGGCTGGCGCCCGTCCTTCTCGGGGAGGGGCCCGCGGTGGAGATCCTGCGCCGGATCGCCCTGCCCATGGTGGGGGGCCTCCTCTCGAGCGCCCTGCTCACCCTGGTGCTGCTGCCGGTGGCGTGGTGGGGGTGGCAGCGGGTGCGGGTGGCGGTGGGCCTGGATGCCTGGAGCCCGGAGACCCCGGAAGCGGAGCCCGGGACGTGCTAGGCCCCCGTCACGGAGCCTGAATGACCGCCCTGCTCGCCCTCCTGCTCGCCCCTCCCGCCGCGGCCACCGCGCCCTCCCTGGACTGCGCATCGGTCCCTCTCCGGGTTCCTGCGGAGCCCGACGACGTGGACCGGCCTCGCGGCTTCCGCTGGGAGGGTCTCCGCCCCATCGGCCAGCTCCCCGGGGGCAGCGTGGTGCTGGTCCGCGGCTCGGCCCTCGAGCAGCTCTCCCGCCGGTCCCTGCGGCGCCAGCACGAGGCCGGCGGCCCCGACCGGGTCATCCAGGTGGTGGTGGTCAAGCCCGGCGACAAGGTGAAGCGCGTCCCCACCATCCCCCGCGGCACCCTCCTCGAGGTGGCGGCGCTCCCGGACGGCGGGCTGGCCATCGCCCGGACGGCCCCGGGCGGCACCGCGGTGGAGCTCATCGGCGAGGATGGCACCTGGCGGGGCACCACCGCCCTGCCCGAGAACCCCCAGGCCGATCGCACCTGGCGGCGGGAGAACACCCTCGAGGGCGGCCCCCCGCGACTGGTGGGGCTCTCCGAGACCCGCGCCATCGCCTGGTACCAGGGCCGGGCCATCGCCATGGACCTGGACGCCGGCTCCCTCCTCAGCAACACCGAGGTCTGGCCCCTCTCCCTCCAGGCGGTCTTCCCCCGCAAGGGCCCGGGCGAGCTGCTGGTGGTGGACCGGAGCCGCCAGCTCACCTGGTACGACGCCGACCTCGGCAAGGCGCGCTCCGAGGCCTGCCCGGAGTGCCGGGTGGTGGCCCTCCACGATGCGGTGCCTCTCGACAAGGCCCGCGCCGAGAAGTGGCGGCCCACCGCGCGCCCCTCCCGGGCCGCCGTGGTCCGGCGCGCCGGGGACGCCCTCCAGTTCGACTACCGCGGGGCGTCGGCGGTGGCGGCCGAGGAACTGCCCGATCCCCTCACCCTCCCGGTCACCCCCCCGGAGGACGGGGTCTGGGCCTGGTGGCTGCGCACGGGGCCCTGGGGGACCGCCGCGGTCTCCATCACCGAGGAGACCGGCCACACCGTGCACCTGGTCCAGCCCGGCGCCGACGCGCCGGTCTTCACCTGGGCCGCCCCCGAGGGCTCCGTCCCCGACGGCGCGCACATCGTCGCCGATGCCTTCGGTCCCCTGCTCCGGGTGCGGGTGATCCGCGGCGAGGGCGACGAGGAAGAGCTGCTGACCGTCGGCCTCGTCGACCCCACCTCGGGGCGGGCCACCGACCTCTCCGCGCCTGCCGCCCTGCCGGCCCCCCTCGGACCGGCCCTGAGCCACCCCTGGCACGAGCGGGTCATGCCCGGGGCGGCCCTGGTGCGGGTCGATGGCGAGCCCGAGCTGGACCGGATCGACCCCGGCGAGGTCCAGGCGAGCTACGAGCGATGCACCGTGAGGATCCCGTGAGCGCCACCCGGACCGCCGAGGGCGCCGACGCGCCCACCCTTCCCGCCGATCCGGCGGTGGAGACCCTGTTCCGCCCCGAGAACCTGGACCGGGGCCGGATGGGGCCGCTCCAGTGGTTGCTGCTCATCGTGTGGACCCCGTTCGGCATCCCCCTCATGCTGGTCCGCGCGGCCCTCATGATCCTGGTGAGCCTGGTCGTGCCGCCCATGTACCGGGCGTGGTGGATCACCGTCTTCGCCGGGATCTTCCTGCGGGTGAAGAACCGGACGAAGATCCGGGACCACGGGGTGGTGGTGGTGAGCAACCACCTCACCTACTTCGACGGGGTGACCGTCCGGGCCGCCGTCCGCAGCCGCCGCCCGCTGGCCACGCTCATGTGGCACAAGGTCAATGACCTGAACAAGCGCATGGGCCGCCCCTACATCCTGGTCCACGAGTCGGGGCGGAACCGCCGCCTGCTCCAGGACGTGAAGGCCTACCTGGAGCACGGCAACATCCTCCTCTTCCCCGAGGCCACCGTGACCGACGGCAGTGGCCTGCTGCGCTTCGAGAAGATGGCCTTCTCCCTCGATGCCCGCGTCGTCGTGGTGACGGTCCAGTACGATCGGCCCTTCCGGTGGCTCCACCCGAGCGCCCTGCGCGAGAAGCTCATCGTGCAGTGCTTCCTCGAGATGTTCCAGCCCTGGACCGTGGCCCGCCTCGAGGTCCTCGGGGTGGAGACCCGCCACGACGACGAGACCCCCGAGCAGTTCGCCCGGCGCATCCAGCAGCGCATCGCCGACGCGCTCCAGATCCCGGCCACCGCCTACACCTGGCGGGATCGGCGGCGGCTCATGGCCGCGCGGCGCGCGTCGGACTGATCAAGGCGCGGAGCCTCCGTCGAGGCCCTTGGCCACCCGCCGCAAGCGCTGCATGCGGGGGTGGAAGACGGCGAGCAGGGCGGTGAGGACCAGCAGGACCGCCGAGACGATGTAGGGGGCCTCCTCGTACCAGCCGTACAGGATGGTGCCGGCGACCGGCCCGATGATGAAGGCCACCGCGCCCGCCCCCGCCGCCAGCCCGGCCACCGAGCCCTGCTCGTTCTCGGAGACCGCATAGGTGATGGTGGACTGGAAGCCCGGGTAGGTGAAGGCATAGCCACAGCCGAAGACGGCCACCGCCAGGTAGATGAGCCACTCATTGCCGAAGGTGGCCAGCAGCAGCGCCATGCCGGTGGCCATGACCACGAGCCCCACCCGCATGAGGGTGACCGGGGACCAGCGGAGCACCCGCAGCAGGCCGCCCTGGACGAGCACCGCGATGCCGCCCACCACGGCCATGGCGATCCCGGACTTGAAGGTGGTCTCGTGCTCGTCCAGCGAGAGGCGATCCTGGATGTAGAAGCCCAGGGTGAACAGGAGCAGGGCCACCGCGACGTTCATGACGAGGCCGATGGTCAGCACCCCCACCACCCGTCGATCCCACGCCGCCAGCTTGGGGGGATCGGCGTGCTCGCGCACCACCCCGCGGGGCAGGAAGAGCCAGAGCAGGATCAGGGGCGGCATGGGCAGCAGGGCCGCCCCGAAGAGCGACCACGTCAGGTCCAGCTCGAGCCCCGAGGTGATGACCGAGGCGATGGGACCCGCCACCGTGCCCATGCCCGCCGCCGCCCCCAGCAGGCCCACCGCCTGGGTGCGGTTCCGGGCCGCCACCGTGTCGACCACGTAGGCCTGGGCCGCGGGTGGGGCCCCCGAGAAGAGCGCGCCGGCGAAGGCGCGGGTGAGGATGAGGAGGATCAACAGGGGAATACCGGTCATCCAGCCGAAGAGGCCCACCTCGGCCACCAGGCCGAACAGCAGGTGGCCCAGGGCAAAGCCCCCGAGGCCCAGCAGGATGACCGGCTTGCGGCCCCAGATCTCGGTGCGGCTGCCCCAGAACGGGCTGGCCAGGACCCACATGAGGTAGTTGACCGCGAAGATGAGGCCGGCCTGCATCTCGGAGAGGCCGAGCTTGCGGGTCAGAGGCGCCATGACCGGCACCACCATCCCCAGGCCCAGGTAGGCGAACAGCAGCCCCACGAAGATCTGGGTGGTGGGCGAGATGGGGGTGCGGGAGGAGGCGGCGGCTGGGGGCGGCCCCGACGGACGGGCAGCCTCGCGCTCGGGCTCGGCGGCGTCGTGGGACGGCGTGGTCAAGGAGGCGCTCTCCTCTCTCGGCGCCCGGGACATAGCCGGTCGATCCGGGCCCCGCTGCCCTCGGGGACGGCAGGTTACGCCCCCCGTGAGGTCCGAAGTGTAGTGAAGCGAACAAATCGGTCGACGCTCAGACGTTCTGAACTTAGTGAACGTTCCGAAACTCGGAGATGTTCTTGTCCGACGAGCGCGCCATCCGCCGCCGCCACTTCGTCGAGTCCATGGGGCTCCTCTTCAGCCAGGTCGGCGGCCCGCCCATGCTCGGACGGGTGCTCGGCTACCTGGTCATCTGCGATCCCCCGGTCCAGTCCCTCGCGGACATCGCGGACTACCTGGGGGCCTCGCGGGGCTCCATCTCCCAGACCACCCGTCAGCTCGCCGACACGGGCTTCCTGGAGCGGGTGCCGGTCCCGGGCAGCCGGGCCGCCCACTACCGCCTGGTGGAGGGCGCCTGGGACAACCTCTTCGCCGTCCGCATCCCCTTCACCCGCATGCTCCGCGAGCACGCCGAGACCGGCCTCGAGCTCATGGCCGACGATCCGCCGGCGCTCCGACGCCGCGCCGAGGAGCTCCACGCCTTCTTCGCCTTCGTCGAGCGCAAGTTCCCCGAGCTGCTCGCGGAGTGGCGCCGCACCCGGGAGGACCGATGACCCCCCTTCGTACCCTGTTCCTGGCCCTGGCCCTCGGCCTCTCAGGCCCCGCGGTGGCCGCCGAGGGCGACCCCACGGTCGAGGAGCTCCTCGAGGCCACCGACGACGTGGCCCGGGGCGAGTCCTCCATCGCGGTGATGGAGATGCACGTCAAGACCGACCGCTACGAGCGGACCATGAAGATGCGGGCCTACGCCGAGGGCACCGAGAAGTCGCTGGTCCGCATCCTGGAGCCCGCCAAGGATGCCGGGATCACCACCCTCAAGGTGGGGGAGAACCTCTGGAACCACCTGCCCAAGGTGGACCGCACCATGAAGGTGCCCAAAGGCATGATGTCGGGATCCTGGATGGGCAGCCACGTCACCAATGACGACCTGGTGCGGGAGAGCCGCCTCTCGGAGGACTACACCTACCAGCTCACCTCCCGACCCGATGCCGAGGGCCAGGGCAACTACGTCATCGAGCTGGTCCCCCGCCCCGACGCGCCGGTGGTGTGGGGCAAGGTGGTGGTCGAGGTCCGGCCCGACAAGATCCCGGTCTCGGTGCGCTACTACGACGAGTCGGGCGCCCTGGTCCGCACCATGACCTGGTCGCAGGTGAAGGAGATCGAGGGCCGGCAGGTCCCCACGGTCATGCGCATCGAGCCCGCCGACGACCCCGGCGAGTTCACCGAGCTCCGCTACCAGTCCATCGACTTCGACGCCGACATCCCGCCCGGCACCTTCAGCCGGCAGGCGCTGGAGCGCTGACGTGCCCCTCTTGCTGGCCATGGCCTGGCGCAACCTGTGGCGCCACCGGATCCGCAGCCTGCTCACCGCCCTGGCCATGGCCATCGGCGTGGCGGTCTGCATGTGGATCCTGGCGCTCTACGCCGGGATGTTCGGGACCCTCCGCGAGATCGTCATCGATCGGCAGATCAGCCACCTCCAGGTCCACGATGCCGACTTCGTGGGCCGCCGGGGCATGTACGACACCGTCCCCGACAAGGCCGTCGCCACCATCCAGGAGGTCGGGGGCGTCCGGGAGGTGGCCCCGCGGCTCTACGGCCAGGCCCTGCTGGGCACCGAGTCCCGCACCACCGGGGCCCAGCTCGTGGGCATCGTGCCCGAGCAGGAGCGGCTGACCTCCCACCTCCACGAGACGGTGCGGGCGGGGCGCTTCCTCGGCGAGGCCGGGCGCGAGGTGGTGCTCGGCCGGGCCCTGGCCGAGGAGCTGGAGGTCCAGGTCGGCGACGAGGTGGTGGCCGTGACCCAGGACGCCATGGGCGGCATCGGCAACGACCTCTACGCCGTGGTGGGGCTGGTGGAGACCGGCGACACGGCCATCGACCGGGCAGGCGCCTTCCTCCACATCGAGGACCTCCAGACCCTGCTGGTGCTGGACGGCCAGATCCACGAGATCCGCGTCCTGGGCGAGGACGACGCCACCGACGTGATCGGGCCCCTGGAGACCCGCATCGAGCAGGCCCTGGCCGCGGCGCTGCCCGCGCCCGAGGCGCCCGACGCGGCCGAGGCCACGGACACCGACGCCGGGCCCCGGGTCCCGGCCGAGGCGGCCGGCCTGGCGGTGCGCCCGTGGTGGCAGGTCAACCCCATGGCCGCCACCATGTTCGATGCCCAGGGCGTCTCCCAGTTCTTCGTGCTCTTCATCGTCTTCGGGCTGGCCGCGCTGGGCGTGGTCAACACCATGCTCATGAGCGTCTTCGAGCGCACCCGGGAGCTGGGCGTCATCCGGGCGCTGGGCATGCGGCCGGCCGAGGTCGTCCTCCTCATCGTGCTCGAGGCCGCGCTGCTGGCGGTGCTCGCCACCGGCATGGGCCTGGTCCTCGGCCTGCTCCTCGACGCCTGGATCGTGGGATGGGGCATCGACTTCGAGATCGCCGAGGGCGAGGGCTTCTCGGCCGGAGGCTTCTCGCTGCCGCCGCGCCTGTACGGCGCCATCACCGTGGGCAGCATCGTGCAGCCCGTCGTGGGCGCCTTCGTCTTCGCCGTCCTCGCCGCCCTCTACCCGGCCATCCGCGCCGCCCGGCTGCGTCCGGTCGACGCGATCCGCCAGGACTGACCCATGTGGCTGCTCACCCTCGCCGTCCGCAACCTGGTCCGCAACCGCTGGCGTACCGCCCTTTCCGGGAGCGCCATCGCCCTGTCGGTGGCCCTGGTGGTCTTCGGCAGCAACTTCGAGTACGGCATCTGGCAGGACCGCCTCGAGATGTCCATCCTCGCCACGTCGGGGCACGTGGTGGTCCAGCCCGAGGGCTACCGGGAGGATCCGGAGCCCGACCGGACCCTCGAGGGCTCGGGCCAGGCCCTCGAGGCGCTGCGCCAGACCTTCCCCGAGGCCCGGGTCCTGCGCCGGGCCCTGGTGGGCGGCCTGCTCACCTCGCCGCGCAACACCTCGCGCATCGGGCTCATCGGCGTGGAGCCCGAAGCCGAGCGCCCCGCCACCCGCCTCGACGATGCGCTGATCGAGGGCGCCTGGCTGGACCCGGGCGATCCCCGCGGCGTCGTCCTCGGGGCCGGGGTCGCCGACGCCCTGGAGGTCGGCGTGGGCGACAAGGTCGTCCTCATGACCCAGGTGGGCGACGAGATGGACAGCATCCCCCTCCGGGTCCGGGGCCTGTTCCGCACCGGCATCCCGCTGTCCGACAACACCACCGGCATCACCACCATCGGGGCCCTGCAGCGCATCCTGCCGGGGGAGGACCCCGCCCACCAGCTCGCCGTGCACCTGGAGCGCGAGGACCAGACCCCCGAGGCCCGGGACCGGGCCGCCGCCGCGGTCGGCGCCCAGGGCCGGGCGGTCCTGACCTGGCAGGAGGCCCTGCCCGAGCTCCAGCGCACCATGGAGCTCGACCGGGGCATGTCCCGACTCATCTACAGCTTCATCTTCCTCATCATCGCCGTCGTCATCCTCTCCACCATGCTCATGAGCGTCATGGAGCGGACCCGCGAGTTCGGGGTCCTGCTGGCGCTGGGGCTGTCCCCCGGCCGCCTCGCCCGGCTGGTGCTCATCGAGAGCCTCATCCTGGGGGTCCTGGCCACCGCGGCGGGCCTGCTCATCCAGGCCCCCTTCACCGCCTGGCTGATGATCGCGGGCCTGGATCTCGGCGAGCTGGCCGCCGGCACCACCGACGCCGCCGGGGTCGTCCTGGACTCCACCGTCAAGGCCCGGATCGACTGGGTCTCGCTGGCCGGCTTCAGCGGCTCGGCCATCGTCCTGACCGTCCTGGCCGGGGTGTGGCCGGCCTGGCGCGCCACGCGCCTGCACCCCGTCGACGCCATGCGCCACGTCTGACCCCTCATCCTGGGAGGCCCCATGCCCCTCGTCTCCGTGCGCGCGCTGACGCGCCACTACCAGCAGGGTCCCGTCACCGTGAAGGCGCTGGACGGCGTGGACCTGGACATCGAGGCCGGCGAGTTCACCGCCCTGATGGGCCCGTCCGGCTCGGGAAAGACGACGCTCCTCAACCTGATCGGCGGCCTGGACGGGGCCACCTCGGGGCAGGTGGTGGTGGACGGCCAGGACCTCTCCGAGGCCTCCTCCGCCGAGCGCTCCGAGCTCCGCCGTCGCCGCCTGGGCTTCGTCTTCCAGGCCTACAACCTCATCCCGGTGTTCAGCGCCCTCGAGAACACCGAGTTCGTCATGGCGCTCAACGGCGTCTCCACCAAGGAGCGGCGGGACCGGTGCCGGGCCGTCCTCGAGCAGGTGGGGCTGAAGGGGCTGGAGGATCGGCGGCCGGGCGAGCTCTCGGGGGGCCAGCAGCAGCGGGTGGCGGTGGCCCGGGCCATCGTGGGCGAGCCCGCCGTGGTGCTGGCCGACGAGCCCACCGCCAACCTGGACAGCCACACCAGCGACGAGCTCATCGCGCTGATGAAGCACCTCAACGAGGAGCGGGGGGTCACCTTCCTCTTCTCGACCCACGACCCCAAGATCATGCACGCGGCCCGCCGGGTGGTGCGGCTGCTGGACGGGCGGGTCGAGGCGGACGAGCGGAAGGCGGGGTGAGCCTCGGGCTGCTGGTCCTGGCCGGCCTCGCCGGGGCGGCCCCGGCACCCCTGGATCCCGCCGCGGAGGACGCCGCCCGGGACGGGGGATCGCCCGACGCCGCGGAGGACGCCGGTTCCGAGGGTCCCCGGCTGCGGGGCGAGGTCTCCGGGCACGTCAAGACCTTCGCCATCGGCACCCTCTTCTATGACCTGCCCCCCGCCACCCTGGGTGACACCGAGGTGGAGCTGCTCCCCGAGGATCCGCTGGGCCAGGGCTTCGTGGACGCCCGTCTCAACCTGGCCGGGGGGTTGGGCGACCACCTCTCGGGCGAGGCCGCCCACGCCGTCACCTTCAGCCTGGGCCAGGGGGCGCAGGTCAACGTCATCGGCACCGGCGTGGCGCCCCAGGCCCCCCAGCTCGTCGACCTGGGCTGGGAGGCCTGGCAGGACGGCGAGGGAAGCCTCGCGGTGCTGGGCCGCACCGACCGCCTGCTGCTCAAGGGCTCGTGGGACGGCCTGGACGTGACCGTGGGGCGTCAGGCCGTCAGCTTCGGCGCCGGGCTCTTCTTCACCCCCCTCGATCTTGTGGCGCCCTTCAACCCCGCCGTCATCGACACCGAGTACAAGCCCGGCGTGGACGGCCTCCGGGTCGATGTCTACCGGGGCTTCTCGACCAAGGGGACCCTCATCGCCACCTGGGCCGGGCCGCCGGTGGGCTCGGACGCCGCCGCGGACGACGGCCTCGAGGGCCTCGAGACGGTCAACCTGGCGGCCCACGGGGTCACGACGGTGGGGGTGACCGACCTGGCGGCCTTCGCCGGCCTGGTGCAGGGCGACGCGGTGGGCGGGGCCAGCCTCACCACCAGCGTGGGGGCGGTGGGGCTGTACGGCGACGTGGCCGTGACCGGGCCCCTGGCGGAAGACGGGGAGGATCCCTTCGTGCGCGCTGTCATCGGCGCCAGTGGCCGGCCCTGGTGGCGGCTGGACCTGGCGGGCGAGGTCTACCTGCAGACCCTGGGCAGCACCGACAAGTCGGACCTGCTCATGACCCTGCAGCGGCCCCGGTGGCAGCGGGGCGAGCTGTGGCTGGCCGGGGTGGCGTACGCCGGGGTCTCGGCCAGCCTGGAGATCACCCCGCTGGTCTCGATCTCGGCGGCCTCCATCGTCAACCTCACCGACCCGAGCGGCTTCTTGAGTCCTTCCCTGCGGTGGTCCCTGGCCGAGAACGCAGACCTGATCGCGGGTGCCTACGTGGGCCTGGGGGCCCGCCCCGAGGTGGGGCCGCTGGACCTGGCCGATCCCACCGGCGCCCTGGTGCCTCGGAGCGAGTTCGGGCTCTACCCGGCGGTGGGATTCCTGCAGGTGCGGACCTACTACTGACCGCGCCGGGCCACCGGCCGACCCATGGTGGCCGCACCGGGTGCGGACTTCCTGCCGCACCCTGTCGCGCGGCGCGGGACGAGGCCGCTCGGACGGGCCTCTCCGGGGAGCAGCCCGTGGCATGCCGCTTGCTCTACCGGCGACCCTCCCGGAGGCTCCCGTGACCCGCGCCCTGCTCCTCGTCCTCGTGCCCCTCGTCGGCTGCTTCGCCGAGGAGATCCCCGAACCCGTCGATCCGGCTCCCGAAGAGCCGGCGGTGATGGCGCCCGCCATGGTGACCATCCCGGCCACCGAGCTCGAGATGCTCGAGGCCGAGATCACCGCCCTGCGTGCCGAGACCGATCGCCTCACGAAGGAGATCGCCGAGCAGGAGGCGCCGCGGGCCCGGCAGGCCGCCCGCATGGCCCAGGCCAGCACCCGCCTCCAGGCCGCCGAGTCCGAGCTCACCCGCCTCCGCGCCGAGCTGGTCCAGACCCGGCAGGCCCTCGTCAAGGCCGAGCAGGACAACGAGGTCCTGCGCACCACCCTGGTCCGGACCAGCGAGACCCTCACCGCGCGCACCGCCGAGCTGGAGGAGACCCGCCAGGATCTCGCCCGCAAGGAGGTCCGCCTGCGCGAGACGCGGGACGATCTGGAGCAGGCGCTCCGGGTGGCCGCCGACGCCGGCTGGTCCGACCTGGTGGCCCAGGCCCAGGTCGAGCTGTGCCCCAAGGGCGGTCGTCGGAAGATGGAGGCCTGCCGCGAGGAGGCCCTGGCCGCCGTCTCGCCCCTCGAGGCCGCCGTCCGCGCCTGCCTGCGCACCGGCCAGGCCACCCCGACCCTGGAGCAGCTCCCGAGCGACCGCGCCCTCCCGGCCCACGGCGTCTGGATCCAGGACGGCCAGGACGGCTGGTACGTGGAGCTCTGCGATCCCTCCCTCCCCGAGGCCCGCGCCCTCCTCGCCAGCCGCAAGCAGGCCCCGGGGCCCCGCGCCGATACGGGCGTCACGCGGACTGCCCGCACCGCCGCCCTGGAGCTGCCCGCCCGCAACGGGCCGCGCGACACCCCCGAGCCCCCGGTCCGCGGCGGGGACACGGTGGTCGAGGGCATGGCCCTTCCGGACCTGGACGCCGAGGACGACATGACGCGCCGCGAGCGGCGTCAGGCCCGCAAGGCCGAGGAGGAGCGCCTGGAGGCGCTGGAGGCCCGCCGGCGGGTGGACCTGTCCGGCGTGGGCGACGACCTCTTCGACGAGTAGGCGCAACACCATCCGGCCCGGTCCGGGTGGCGCCCCCGCTGGCGTGGTGTTCTGCTGGGTCCCTGGAGGTCCCATGCACTGCGCCGAGAGCTCGCTGGCGGCGGGCGAGCTGGTCGATGGCACCGGCAGCGACGCCATCCACTGGATCGCGGTCGAGTACCGGCGCCCGTGGCGTCCCAAGGCGGTGGTCGACAACGACCTGCCCGAACCCGTCGCCGCCTGGCTCCGCGCCATGAAGGCGCGCCCCCGCACCCGCCCCGTGCTGGTGAAGCAGCGCAAGAAGCGGGAGGGCGTGACCGTGCTGTACGCCCACGTGGGCGACGCCCGGGTCCACCGCTTCGATCTGCCCGACCACGACGGCATCCCGAACCTGCCCTGGGAGGCCCTGTTCGCCGGGCACGCCACGGACGGGCGCACCGAGGAGCGACCGGTGCTGGTCTGCACCCACTCGGGCCGCGACCACTGCTGCGGCCTCCACGGGGCCGGCGTCGCCCGCGCCCTCCACCGCCACGCCCCGGGTCGGGCCTGGCAGTGCACCCACCTGGGGGGCCACCGCTTCGCCGCCACCGCCGTGGCCCTCCCCGAGGGCGTCCACTACGGCCGCCTCCGCGAGGACGACGTGCCCGCCCTCCTCGAGGCCCTCGAGCGCGGCCGGCTCCACGACCTGGACCGGCTCCGGGGCCGCACCCTCCACCCCGCCCCCGCCCAGGCCGCCGAGCACTGGCTCCGGCGCGAGCACGGGCTGCTCGACCTCGACGCGGTCCAGGTGGACGAGCTCCGCTTCGAGGGGGGCGACACCTGGCGCGTGGATGCCCGGGTGGCCGGCACCCCCCGCCGCCTCCGCGTGCAGCGCGAGGCGATGACCACCCTCCGGCACGCCTCCTGCGGTGCGGATCCCACGCCCCCCAAGCGGTGGGTGGTGCGCGCGGTGGGCTGAGCGCCGCCCTCTCAGGGCCGGCTCATCCCGCGGCGAGGGCCCGGGCCACGGCGTCGGCCAGCTCGCGACAGGCGGCGGCGTCCGGGCCGTAGACGTCGACGGTGGCCCGGCCGTGCTCGGGCCAGGTGTGGACCAGCAGCAGGCAGCGGCCCGCCCTGGCGTGGAGGGACTCGCCGTGGGGCTCGAAGGTGACCGTGCCGTGGGCGGCCTCGCCCAGGGCGGCCAGGACGGGGTGGAGGGCCGGACCCACCCGCTCCAGATCGGTGCGGAGATCGCGATGGAGGTGGGCGATCACGACGCCCCCGGCCCGGCCCAGCGGGCCGCCAGCACCGGCGGCAGGGGGGGCGCGCCGGTCCGATCCACGCGGTGGGGGCCGCTCTCCAGGAGGCCGTGGACCCGGAGGGACGTGCCCTGCGCCGGCGGGGGATCCCCGAGCGAGGCGCGCGAGGCCCGGGCCGCACCCGCCCGGACGGCGGGCGGGCAGATCGGAAGAGCACACGTCTGAACTCCAGTCACGTGAAACGATCTC
>CAZPJM010000077.1:0-18120 GCA_964586865.1 uncultured Enterobacteriaceae bacterium | reverse complement strand
CAGGCCGGGGTCGTCCGCGCAGGTCCGGGTGGGCCCGAACAGGGCGCTCACCAGGCGATCGGCGCCGAGGCGGGCCTCGCCCAGGCCGTCCACCCCGTCGACCAGGGTGACCGCGATCTGGGCGATCATCCCCTTGACCGGCTCCACCCGCAGGGGCCGCTGGGAGAGGACCCGCTCGATCTCCGCGATGAGCTCGGAGAGGATGTCCTCGACCCCGATCCGGTCCAGGTGAAAGCGCAGGAGGCGATCCACCGCGGCGGCCAGCGGGGTCCGCCGGGCCTCGTCGGGCGCCCCGAGCACCCGGTCCAGGTTGAGCGCCAGGACCTGGGTGAGGAAGTGGGAGGCCTGCTCCGCGGAGACCCGGGTGGGGGGGCGCTCGCCGGTGGCGATCTGCAGGAGCCGGAGCTGGCTCATGGCCTCGAGGGTGACGAGGTCGGGGCTGCCCTGCTCGAGGGTGGTGCGCACCAGGCTCGGGAGCAGGGTCTCGGGGCGGGCCCAGTCGGTGCCGTCAAAGAGCCCGGCCCCATCGAGGCGGGCGGCCCGGTCGTACAGGGCGGGCAAGGTGCCCGGCGTCTCGAGGGTCCGGCGCAGCAGGCCCAGGACCCCCGGTCGGTGCCGGGCCCGGGCGAATGGACGGGAGCGCTCCAGGCGGAGGATGCCGGCGTCGAGCTTCTCGAGGAGGGCGGCTGGGGGACCGTCGCCTTCGACGGCGGGGAGGGAGGGCATGCAGGTTCCGTCAGACGTAGAAGTCCAGGTCTTCCTGGGCGTGGAGCAGATCCCTCATACGGTACGGATCTTCTCCGAAGAAGTACACCAGACCCCAGTGGGTCCCGAAGGCGTGGCGCTTGGGGACCTTGTTCTGCATGGGGTTCTGGAGCTCGTGAAACTCGAAGTAGGGATCCTGCTCCGTCTCTTCGGGGATGGAGAGGGAGTTGACCACCCGGCGCCGGGGGTAGACGCCGAAGCAGCCCGCGTGGCCCGAGGCACCCTCCACCTCCTTCGGGAAGAAGGCCTCGAGCTCCTCGGCGGTGGTCTTGGGATCGAAGCACAGCACCGTGGCCTGGTAGGCGTTGAAGCCGTAGGCCCGCTCCAGCAGCTCGAACACGTTGAAGCCCGGGGGCCGATACGCCACCTCGCCGAAGTACATCTTGCCGTCGCGGGTGACGAAGTACTCCGGGTGGATGAAGCCGAAGTCGATCTCGAAGGTGTCGACCAGCTTCTGGATCTCCTCCTCGACCCGGGGGCGCCACTTCTCGAGGTCGGGCGTGGCGGGCACGAAGACCGAGTAGCCCAGGCTCACGTACTCGCTGATGTTGAGGAAGTGGACCTTGCCGTCCTTGATCCAGGCCTCGACCGCGAACTCCCAGCCATCGAGATGGGACTCCATCAGGAAGGGGAATTCGTCGTCGGGGATGGCGTGGACGTCGTCCGGGGTGCGGATGACCCGGTGGCCCAGGCAGCCGGCCTTGTCGAAGGCCTTGAGGTGGATGGGGTCGTTGGGGTCGCCGTCCAGCTTGAGCAGCGCCTGGTTGACCCGGCGCAGGAAGCGGTAGATGTCGTCGCGGTCGTGGGCTTCCTCGAAGATGCCGACGCGGATGCCCCCGAGCTGGGCCCGGCGCTTCATCAGGGCCTTGTCCCGGAAGAGCATCGACTGACCCATCAGGCGCGGGTTGCCGAGCAGCACGGCGTTGATGGCGCCCGCCCACTCCACCGTCTCCTCGAAGAGCGGGATGGCCACATCGACGCCCTCTTCCTGGAGGCGCTTGGCGATCTCCATCGAGCGGTCGTTGAGCCGCTCGAAGTTCCACGGGATGAAGGGGATGTCGTGCTTGCGGGCGTAGTCCTCGGCCCAGTCCGGGGCCACGACGATGTAGCGGCGGTCGAAGCGGTCGATGGCGTCGATGGCGTTGAGGCTCCAGCCGAGGATGGCGACGTAGCCCTTGTCCGGGTCGAAGTCGGACATCTGCTCTCCGGGTGTGTCGGGGTGGGGCCTGGCGGCGCGGCCAGCGATCGTGCGGGCGCCGTCTCAGGACCCTTCTGTAGGAGGTGCAGGCTGACCTCGCGAGTGCCGAGGCCGTGACGGGTCCCGGCCGGGTCCGTCAGTCCGCGTCGGTCGTCCGGTCCTGCCCCGTCATGGGCACGAAGCGGACCGGCAGCGCCTCGGAGGTGGTGGTGTCCTCGCCGCGCCGGGTCACCACCCGCAGCATCTGCTCGCCGCCCTGGGGGCCTACCGGGATCACCAGCCGTCCGCCCTCGGGGTCGAGCTGGGCCAGCAGGGCCGGGGGGATGCGCTCGGGGGCCGCGGTGACCAGGATGGCGTCGAAGGGGGCGGCCTCGGGCCAGCCCGCCCAGCCATCCCCGATGCGGGTGTGGACCCCCTCGTAGCCGGCCGCGGTCAGGGCGCGGGCCGCCTGCCGACCGAGGGGTTCCACGATCTCGATGGTGTAGACGGTGACGCCCAGCTCGGCGAGGACGGCCGCCTGGTAGCCCGAGCCGGTCCCCACCTCGAGCACCTTCTCGCCGGGCTGCAGGTCGGCGAGGTGGGTCATGAGGGCCACGATGTAGGGCTGGGAAATGGTCTGGTCGTGGCCGATGGGCAGCGGATGATCGGCGTAGGCGGCGCCCTGCGCGCTGGACGGCACGAAGCGGTGACGGGGGACCTGGCGGAGGGCCCGGAGCAGGCGTGGGTCGGTGATCCCGCGGGCCGCGATCTGGGTCTCGACCATGTCGATGCGTTCGGGCATGCGAGGATCCGGGGCGTCGGCCGCGACTGCGGCATGGGCGAGAAGTGGCAGGGTCAGGACGAGGCAGCGCATGCAAGGGCCCTAATGGGGCGTGGCCCCACACGCGAAGAGGGTGTCGGAGGTGACGGAGGTCCGACGGACGTCCGTCGGTGGCGAGGACCCGCTCGCGACGTGGACGATGGCAGGACCGGGGCGGACGTCCGTCGGAGACGTCCGTCGGGTCCCGGCGGGCGATGCCGTGCTGGACGCGATCGATGAGTGGCCCGCCCCTTGCAGGCCGGCCGGGGACCGAGCTGGAGGATCCGATGCGACCGCGCGAGCGCTACGCCTGCCACGGCCCGTCCGACCTGGGCGATGTGGAGCTGGTGGCCCTGCTTCTGGGCACCGGGGCGGCCGGGCGCCCCGCCCTCGCCATCGCCGCCGAGCTCCTGGAGCGCTTCGACGGGCTCGATGGTCTGGCGCTCGCCGAGCCCGGGGCGCTGCGCGGGGTGCCCGGGGTGGGGCTCGCCCGGGCGGTGCGGCTCCACGCCGCCCTCGAGGCCGGTCGACGGGCCCTCGCGCGTCAGGGCCGGCGCCCGGCGCGGGTGGCCGATCCCGACCAGGCCGCCGCGTGGCTCCGCCCGGGACTCGCGGGCCTCCCCCACGAGGAGCTCCACGCCCTCTACCTGGACCGGCGTCACCGGCCCCTCGCCCGGCGTCGCCTCTCCCAGGGCAGCGATGGGCTCACGGTGGTGGACCCGCGTCAGGTCTACCGGCCCGCGGTGGGGCTCGGGGCCACCGCGGTGGTGCTGGCCCACAACCACCCGAGCGGCGACCCCACCCCGAGCGCGATGGACCGGGAGGTGACCCGGCGCACCCAGCGCGCCGGCGAGGTGCTCGGCGTGGCGCTGGTCGACCACCTGGTGGTCGGTCACGATCGCTACGTCAGCCTGGCCCGGGAGGGGGTGGTGCGGCCCTCCGGCGCCGCCTCGTCGGCCTGGACCGCGGTGGCCACCGGCCCATGAGGCCCGGTGGGTGTCACCGCCTGTCGGGAGGCCTGCGGATGGTCGGGGATCTCACCACCGGCGGATGCCTGGTTGAAGGGTATACCGTCCGGCATAGGAAACCTTCGAGAGGTGGAGATGCCCCCGCAGCCGCCGGAGACGGCCCTGCCACCGGTCCTGGCGGCCCGGGTGGGGCGCTGCCACTGGGTCCAGCGCGAGGTGGACGGGCCCGTGGAGCGCCTGGAGCTCCTGGAGGTGGACCTCGAGGGGGCCTCCGTCGCCATCCACCACGAGGTCTGGTTCCACGAGGACGGTCGCTGGACGGTGGACGAGAACCGGAGCTGGTTCCTCCCCCGCGAGGGCGCGCGGGCCCTGCTGGATGGGCTGCTGCTGTCCCTCGAGGGCGACGGTCGCGGCTGAGCAGCCCTACCCCGCATCCCTCATGACGAGCTCTGCTGCACCGGCGATCTGCCTGTTGCGCGCTGCCCTCTCTGTCGCTCCCTCGGTCGACGTGCCTCGGCACGCCTTCCCTCGGTCGCTCGTCGAGAACCGCGCTCACGACGGCATCTCGCCGGCTCGCGACGAGCTGTCATGACGGATGTGGGCTACTGCCGCTGGGCGTCGACCCATCGGTCGGGGAGGGCCAGCAGCGGGCAGGGCAGGCTGCGGATCACCCGCTCGGAGACCCGCCCCAGGACCGGGCCGGCGGGGAGCTTGCGGCCCCCCAGGGCGAGGCAGATCAGGTCCACCGACCGGTCTCTCGCATGGTTCAGGATGGTGGACTCGGCCGGGGTGGTCTCCAGGTTGGCGACCAGCCGGCCCTCGAGGGCGGGCCCGTCCTGGGGCACCCGGATCGGCGCCAGGTGGGCGTCGAGCTGACCGCGCGCCTCGGCCTCGAGGGCGGCACGGAGCCGGGTCACGTCGCCCGAGTAGGCCCGCAGCACGCCGGGGAGGGCGACCATGTGCAGGGCGGTCACCCCGCCCTCGCCGCCGGGCTCCACCAGCCCGACGCCGGTCTGGACCGCGAACTGGCCCGAGGGGCCGAGCCCGGTGGGCACCAGCACGCGATGGACGGGGCCCGGCGGGTGCGGCCCGGTCACCCAGATGGGCACGGGCGAGAGGCGGAGGAGCCGGTCGGCGGTGCCGCCCACCAGCAGCTCGGTGGTGCGGGGGCTTCCCACGTCGATGACCAGCAGCTCGGCCTGCTGCTTGCCGATCTCGTCCAGGATCTCCACCGCCGGCTTGCCCCGACGGAGGGCGTCGCTCACGGGGACGCCCCGGGCCAGGCCGGCCGCCTCGGCGAGGAGGGCCTCGGCGCGCTGCCGCCGGGCATCGCGCTGGGCCTGGAGGCTGTCCTCGTCCAGGACCCGAGCCAGCAGCCAGGGCAGCGGGGCCAGCACGTGCACCAGGTGCAGCCGGCCGCCGCGGCGTCGGGCCTGGCGGGCGCCGTGGGCGACGGTGCGGCGCCAGTCGTCCCGGTCGAAGTCGAGGGCGGCGAGGACGACGGGGGTGGCGGTCATGGGGGCTCCCGGCGATGGACGCGCGGTCTATCCCCCGCGGTCGGCGTGACAACACGGACCTCGGGGAGGGGGGCGGTGGTCCCGGCGGGGGCGGTTACCGGGCCCCATGGCCGCGCCGAGCCCTGCCCCCACCGATCTGGACCCCACCCTGCGCCCCACCCATCTGGTGGTGGATCTGGACCAGCTCGCCGCCAACGTGGCCACCGTGCGGGCGCGGGTTCGCGGGCGGCAGGTGCTCGGCGTGCTCAAGGCCAATGCCTACGGCCACGGCCTGGTGCCGGTGGGCCGTCTCTACGAGCGTCTGGGCGTGGATCTCCTGGCGGTGGCCTACCTCGAGGAGGGTGTGGTGCTGCGCCGTGCGGGGATCCGCACCCCCATCCTTGTGATGGGCGGGCTGGTGGACGCGCAGATCCCCCGCTTCCTGGAGCACGACCTCATCCTGACGGCCTCCTCGGTCGACAAGCTCGCCGCCATCGAGGCCGCTGCCGAAGCCACCGGCCGGCGCGCCCGGGTCCACCTGGCGGTGGACACCGGCATGGAGCGGATCGGCGTACACTGGTACTCGGCCGCCCCCCTCCTCGAGGCGGCGGTGCGGGCCCGGCACGTCAGGGTGGAGGGGATCTACTCCCACCTGGCCAATGCGGACGCGGCCGATCCCTCCCACGCCCGCGAGCAGGTGGCCCGCTTCGAGGCGGTCCTCGACCAGTGGGACCGGCTGGGCAAGCCCCGCCCCACGGCGCACCTGGCCAACTCGGGGGCGGTGGCCCACCTGCCCGAGGCCTGGTTCGACCTGGTGCGGCCGGGCCTGCTTCTCTACGGGATCCAGGCCGGTCCCGACGTTCCGACCGTGCCGGTGCAGGGAGCGCTCCGCTGGGTGAGCCGGGTGGTCTACTTCAAGGTGGTGAAGGCCGGGAATCCGGTGAGCTACGGCTCCACCTGGCGGCCCGAGCGCATGAGCCGCGTGGTGACGGTGCCGGTGGGCTACGGCGACGGCTACGCCCGCGCCCTGTCCAATCGCGCCTTCGTGCTCATCGGCGGGCGCCGCTACCCGGTGGTGGGTCGGGTCTGCATGGACATGGTCATGGTCGACATCGGGTGGGAGAGCGCGTGGAACGGCGACGAGGTGGTGCTCCTCGGGGCGCAGGGCCCGGGTCGGATCACGGTCGAGGAGCACGCCGCCTGGTCGGACACGGTGGCCTACGAGGTCCTCACCCGGATCAACGACCGGGTGCCGCGGGTGTACGTGGGGGAGCACGCCCGGGCGCTCGGTCTCGAGACCCCGAGCGGCGGCGGTCATCTCGTATGACCACCCGGGGGCCGGCGCGCCGGCGCCCTGATCAGTACCAGCCGCGGGACTCGAGGAATTCGCAGTCGGCGACGCACACGGTCACGTTGTCGGGCTGGAGCGGGGAGCAGGAGAAGCCCGCCGGGCAGCCGTTCACCGGGTCATCGCCGGCATCCGGGTCGCAGTAGTGCCCGCAGGTGGGCACCCGCTGGTCCTCGCGGGTGACGTAGCACTCGCCGTCTCCGGGGTTGCCGGGGCAGACGTACCGGCCGCGCCAGAAGTCCTCCTGGCAGGGGGCGCACAGGTCGCGGGCGTCGCGCTCGCACTGACCCGTCACGGCATTGCAGCGCTCGCCCACGGAGCAGTCCAGCTCGGTGTCGCGGCAGCCGTAGGCTTCGCAGGTGTTGCTGTCCGTGTTGCAGGTCTCGCCAGCCCGGCAGTCGACATCCTGGGTGCAGCCGGCGCGGCAGACGTAGGTGTCCGGGTCACAGTACTCGCGGATCCCACACTCGGCCGAGGCCAGGCACTCCACGTCCTGGCAGGTGCCCGGCTGGGCCACGCCGTCGACGGCGGGGGGCAGGATGCACGCCTCGCCCTGGGCACACTCGGCGTTGTCCCGGCAACCGAGCTCGGCGCGAGTGCCGCACGCGGCCAGGAGGAAGGTGACGGTGAAGGCCACCGCCGACAGCAGGAGGGTACGGGTGATCACTGGGAGTCCTCCCCGGTGCTGGCGTCGTCCCCGCCGTCGTCCGGGGCGGGCGCGTCGGTGCAGAAGGTGGCCGGGTCGGCGTCGCCCTCGAAGTAGCGGGCCGAGATGCGGCTGTTGACCGGCGGGATCCGGTCGGCGGCGAAGACGATGGCGGGCAGCTCCTGGCCCGTCGCCTCGTCCACGATCTCCTGGTAGGTCCAGACGCCGGCGTCGCAGGGCACCAGCTCGGCCTCGCCGGGCTCGCCGGCCTCGTCCGGGTAGGCGACCCGGACCTCCAGGGTCTCGAGGCTGGGCGTGCCCTGGAGGATGTAGGTGTCCTGGAGGCGGCTGCTGGCCAGCGAGAGGTCGAAGACGATGTCCTCGAAGCCGGCGTCGTCGCAGAGGTTGCCCACGATGCCGCCCGTCTGGATCGCCACGTCCATGTAGCGGGTGCCCAGGGTCGACTGGGCCTGCTGCTGTTGGTCGCAGGGGGCGAAGTCGGTCACCACCAGGGCGGAGGCGTTGAAGACGCCCCGGTTGCGGGCGCCCTTGATGTCCACGTAGTCGTTGATGTAGGCGTTCACGCCCTCGGGCGAGGCGTCCTGCTCGTCGCTGACGAAGATGATGGAGAGGGAGGCGTCGGGACGGAGGAAGCCCGCGTTGAGCCCCGCCGGATCCTGGAGGGCCATCCGCGCGGCCTCGAGCCCGGTCTCGAAGCCGGCGCCCTGGACCCCCACGTTGACCAGGGACGAGAAGGCGGCACCCGGGTTCTCGGTCTCGGTCGTGATGATGGCGCCCCCGCCCTGGAGCCGGCCCGCCTTGTCCGGATCGATGATGTCGGTGGTGACGACGCCGATCTGGTAGTCCACGTCGGCGGCGATGAACCACTCGATGAACTGGTCGAAGCTCTGGCCCAGGCGCTGCTGGTACGGGCCCATGGAGCAGGAGTCGTCGACCACGAGGAGGATGTCCACCTCGTCCGGGGGGTTCTGCGTCCAGCTGTCGACCTCGTCGAACGCGGTGAAGCCCTGGTCGGAGCATCCCGCGAGGAGGAGGGCCGCGGGGAGGAAGATGGATCTCGGCATGGCAAGGCCCCTGTCGAAAGGCCTCCCTATGTCACGGGTCTGCCACGCTTTGTCAAGGAAATGCGTTTATCCGCGTTCGCGGCTGACTACCGAGCCTCGCCCGCCTCGGGGGGCGCGGAGAGGTCGTCGAGGGGCCGATCCCGGCTCGGCTCCTTGGCTCGGTAGGTGCGGATCGGGCCGTCCTCGCGGTTGCCGGCGGGGGCCAGGTCCTGCACCACCAGCACCAGATCCACCCGGGTCCGGTTGAGGGTGAGCGTGTCGTCGTCGGCGACCTGCTCGGTGTAGGTGGCGCGGAAGGCCCGGCGCAGATCCTGGACGAAGGCATTGCGCGCAGCGGCATCGGGCAGGTCGAGGGTGAGGGCGTGGTTGCCGGCCTCGAGGGCGGCGATCCGCCGGGCGGCGGCCAGCTCGCCCTTGCCGGCGTAGCGGCTGTAGATGCGGGCGACCAGCTCCAGGTCGTCGGGCTTGACGGCGAGCTTGTGGGTGCTCCGCCCGCCGTACCAGGTGTCGCCCGTCGCCGAGGCGGCGTCGCCCGAGCGGCCCGTGGCGACGCCCGCCTGCTCCTGCTCCAGCTGCTCCCGCTCCTCCTCCCCGCTGGGCGATCCCTCGGACAGGAGCTCGCCCTGGGTCCCCGGGGGCGGGGTCTGGTTGAGGCCGACCGCCGGCTTGGCCTTCTTGCGGAGCCTGGCCGAGGCCTTGGAGGATGCCGGGTCGGCATCCTGGTCGTCCTCGGCGGTCCCGGTGCCGTCCCGGGCCTCGTACGCGCCGTCGGCTGGAGCCGGATCGGCGTCGGCCACCCCGTCGCCCGGGGTGGCGGTCCCCTCGGACGCAGAAGCCGCTCCATCCGCGTCGTCGATGGCGGCCTCGCGTCGATCGTCCTGTCGGTCGTCTCGGGCGAGCCGGGACGAGGAGGGGTCGCTCATGGTGCCCAGGCTCAGGGCGGTGCCGCCGACGGTCAAGCCCAGCACCGCCACGGCGGCGGCGGCCACCGCCAGCCCCGACAGGGGGAGGCCGAAGGGGCGGAGCAGCCAGCGCCAGGCCCCGCCCGGCATGGGCTCGTCCTCGACGGCGCGGAGGACGTCCCCGTACAGGGCGGGGGGGGCGGTGGCCGGCCCGTGGGTCCGGAGCAGGTCCACCGCGGCGCGCAGGCCCTCCAGCTCGGCGCGGAGGGTCGGATCGCGGGCGAGCCGGTGCTCCAGCTCGGCGACCTCGGCGTCGGTGAGCTCGCCATCCAGGTAGGCGGACAGCTGCTCGTTGGCGGTGGCGTCCTGCATCTCGGGGGTTCCTCTCGCTCCCTGTGGACCGCGCGCGGCGGACAAGGTTCCTACAACACGTCCTTCGTGTCGACGGATCGGGTGAGCACCCGGGCCAGGTGAGCCCGGGCCCGGTGCAGCCGGGACTTCACGGTGCCCTTGGGCAGGTCCAGCAGCTCGCCGATCTCGTCGTACGAGAGGTCCTCGATATCGCGCATCACCACGATGGCGCGCTGTTCCTCGGGGAGCTCGGCCAGGGCCGCGCGCACGAGGGTCTCGGCTTCGCTCCGGTGGACACCGGCGTCGGGCGCGGGGCCGTCCCCGGCGATCTGCCGCTTGGGGGCGTCGTCGTCCTGGCGGTCGCCCTCGAGGGGCTCGTGCCGGTCCATCTTGCGGCGTTTGCGGTAGAGCCGCCGGTTCTTGCAGTGGTTGACCACCACCCGGTAGATCCAGGTCGACAGCTTGGCGTCGCCGCGGAAGCCGTCCAGGCTCCGGAAGAGGGCGATGAAGACGTCCTGGCTCACCTCGTGGGCCACCTGGTCGTCGCCCATCCAGCGCAGCGCCAGGGTGAAGACCCGGTGCTGATAGCGCCGCACGATCTCGTCGAAGGCGCTCCGGTCGCCGGCCTTGAACCGCTCCACCAGGTCGGCGTCGGTCGGGCCGGTGACCATGGCGAGCAGGAAGGGCATGCAGCGGGGCTCCGAGGGCGCAGGGGTTGGACCCTACCCCAGACGATCGGTTCGCGATTCGATCAGTCCTCGTCGCGCTCGCTGTCCATCCGCACCTTCCGGCCCGTCTTCACGCTCTGCTGGATCTGGTCCAGCGAGATGCGGTTGAAGGGGAAGATGGCCTTGCGCACCCGGGCGTCCTTGAAGGAGCAGCCGTCCAGGTGGGCGAAGTCGAAGTCGGTCTCCTCGAGGATGGCGCCGTCGAACACGGCGTCCTGGCAGTCGGCGTGCCAGAGGGAGGCCGAGGTCAGGTCGGCGCCCCGGAAGGAGGCCCGGGTGAGGTTGCAGTCGGCGAGCTTGGCGCGGGTGAGGTCGGCGCCGTCGAAGACCACCCCGGAGAGGTCGATGCCCCGGATGTCGGCGTCGACGAGGTGACCGCCCTTGGCGAGGGCGTCGAGGACCTGCTTCTTGCTCAGGGGGCGCGGAGAGCCCATGGGTCGTCCTCCGTGAGCCGGGGCGCGGGGGCCCGCTGCTCGAGGTGCGCGATCACGGTGTGGGCGTGGGAGGTGCCGGAGAGTCGGTCGGTGTGGAAGGTGCCACCCGGGTTGAGGGCGTTGACCTCGATGAGGTGGTCCCCGATGAGGTCGAGCCCCGCGAAGCGGATGCCGGCGCCGAGGAGGTGGGGCGAGAGGGAGGCCGCGAGGGCCCGATCCCGATCGGTGACCTGGGTGGGCTCGGCGAGGCCGCCCCGCTTCAGGTTGTGTCGGAACTCCCCCGGCGCGCGGCGGCGCAGGTAGCCCCCGAGGATGGCCCCGTCCAGCCAGAGCAGACGCTTCTCGCCCGCATCGGCTGCGGGGAGGTACGCCTGGAGAACCACGAAGCCGCTGCCCTTTCCGGCGGTCTGGAAGGCCCGCTCCAGCTGACGGACCCGGTGGGGGGGGACGTGGGAGACCGCCCGGCCCCCCGAGCCACGGGCCGGCTTGACCACGACGCCGTGGGGCTGCTGGCGGTAGAACACCGAGGCGGCCCCCGAGCTCCGGGTGACCAGGGTGGAGGGGGTGGGGACCTCGGGCAGGGCGGCGAGCCAGGTCTTGCTGGCGACCCGGACCAGCCCGTCCGGATCGTTGACCACCGAGACGCCCAGGTCGCGGGCGATCTGGGCGAACGTGAGCAGATCGGGCGAGAGGGGGGCGCTCCGCAGCATGAGGAGGTCGAAGCGGGCCAGGTCGACGAAACAGCGCCGGCCGGTGCGGTGGCGGAGGGCGTCGACCAGGGACTCGGGGGAGGGGGCGGGGGGCTCGAAGGCCCAGGCCCGGGCCACCACCCGCCCGGTGGGCTCGACCTGGAAGTCGGCGCGCTCCACGATGCGCACGCTGTGGCCGCGCTCGAGGGCGGCGCGGGCCAGCGCCAGGGTGGTCCAGGTGGCGTCGACGCTCGAGGCGCGGGTGATGACGATGCCGATACGCACGGTGGACCCCGGCGGCCGCTGGGGCCACGGGGGCCGTACCCCAGGCCCCGAGGCCGATCAAGGGAGCCGCGTTGACCGGGTGCGAGGGCGGCCGTATCGTGGTCGGAGCCGATGGGAGGTGGCCATGAAGGTCCGCTGTACGGTCCTGGGCGCGGGCTCCTGGGGCACCGCGCTGGCGATCCAGCTCGCCCGCCAGGGCCACGACGTGACGGTCTGGGATCGCAGCGCCGAGCAGTGTGCGCAGATGAACCGGGATCGTCGCAATCCGCGGTACCTTCGCGATGTCCGCCTGCCGGCCACCGTCACCGCCACCGCCGATCTGCCGGCGGCGGTCGCCCGGGCCGAGCTGCTGGTGCCGGTGGTGCCCTCCCACGCCCTGCGTGAGGTGCTGGTCCGCGCCGCCCCCCACCTCCCCGCCGAGGCCGCAGTCTGCTGCGCCACCAAGGGCATCGAGGAGGGCACCTCCGCCACCATGGCCGAGGTGATGGAGGACGTGCTCGGCGTGGACGCCCGGCCCCGCCTCTCCATGCTCTACGGGCCCTCCTTCGCCCTCGAGGTGGGCCTGGGCCAGCCCACGGCCATCGTCTGCGCCGGGCCCGACAGCGCCACCGACCCGGCCATCCAGGCCTTCCACGGGGGGAGCCTCCGGGTCTACGGAGGCGACGACATCGTCGGCGTCTGCATCGGTGGCTCCCTCAAGAACGTCATGGCCATCGCCTGCGGCGTGTCCGACGGGGTGGGGCTCGGGGCCAACGCCCGCGCCGCCATCATCACCCGGGGCCTGGCCGAGATCACCCGGCTCGCCGTGGCCCGGGGGGCCAGCCCCCTGACCATGGCCGGGCTGGCCGGCATGGGCGATCTGGTGCTCACCTGCACCGGCAACCTGTCGCGCAATCGCCGGGTGGGGCTCGCCCTGGGGCAGGGCCGCACCCTCGACGACATCCTCGAGGAGCTGGGCGAGGTGGCCGAGGGGGTGGTGACGGCCCGCTCGGCCCTCGAGCTGGCCCGGAAGGCCGATGTGGAGCTGCCCATCACCGAGCAGGTCCACGCCATGCTCTACGAGGACAAGCCCGCCTCGGAGGCCCTGCAGGACCTGATGGGGCGGACCCGGAAGGACGAGTTCGAGGGCCTCGAGGCCTGAGGGCTCGGCCTCAGCGGATGGCCGACATGAGGACCGTCAGGTCGCCGAGGCCGCCGCTCCCGAGCGCCACGTCGAGGGAGAGGGTCGTCTCGTCCAGGCGGGCGCGACCGACCATGGGGTCTTCGGCGCCCCGACGCAGCAGCAGACCGGGCTGGTCCGGGTCGTCGACGGGCGCCTTCTCGAGGTCGCGGAACCAGGCCTCGCCGCGGCGACGCTTGCGGAGCGCGTCGGCCAGGTCCCGATCGGTGGCGATGATCAGCCGCCCGCACGCGCTGGAGATCCACAGCCGGCCGTCCTCGGAGGGGAGTCCCACCAGGCGTCCCTCCTTGACCACGTCGGCGCCCTGCCGGCGGAGCTCCCGGTACAGCCGACCGGGCCACCACCGGACCGTGCGGGGCTTGCGGATGGGGACCACGGCGGCCGCCCGCTCGGCCGTCATGCGGGTGCCCCCGTACGGGTCGGTCGGCTCCTGGCCCAGCCCCCACAAGCCCACCTCGGTGCCCGGGTGGAGGGTGATCCGGCCCAGGACCGCAGGGTCGACGGCGGTGACGCCCAGCCCGCCCAGGAGCTCTTCGGGGGTGGCGTCCAGGTCCAGGCGGAGGGCCAGATCGGGCGAGGTAGGGGTGGACGCCCAGGCCCGGCGACCGGCCTCGGCGGGGCGGCCGAGCGGCGCCACCAGGCGGGGGTCCACGCCCGCCAGTCCGTCGGCGTCGAGGCCCACCAGGCGCACGGCGATGCGCCGCGCCCCCTCGCCACCCAGGGCGAGCAGGGTGGTGAAGCCGTCGTCGGGGTCGGGGGGGGCCATGGCCAGGACGCAGCCCCCGTCGGCGGCCCCCAGCTCGGCGCGGGCCACGGCGTCCACCAGGCCGGTGGGGGTGCCCTCGGGGGCCCAGTCCAGGTCCACGCGGGTACCGTCCTGGCGGGTGCGGGGCCCCCCGGGGAGCATGCCGATCATGGGCGACAGCTTCACGCCCTCGGGCAGCTGGAGCCGCAGGTGCAGCGGCAGCAGGCGCCCCTCGGTGCGGCGGAGCACCACCCAGAGGGGCTGCTGGGGGTCGACGCCGATCTGGCCGGCCATGGAGACCATGGGACCCAGGCCGGCATCGGCCGGACCCATCAGGCCCGGGTGGTCCCGGAGCCAGGCCAGCGAGGTGCAGCCGAGCACGGCGTGGCCGTCGTCGCGGAGATCTTCGGGGGGCTGGGGGGCGCCGGAGGCCAGGGTGGCGAGGAAGAGCCCGATCAGCACCGGCTACTCGTCGCCGTCATCGCCGATGGCCTCGACCGGGCAGTTCTCCATGGCCTCGTAGCACTGGGCCATCTCCTCCTCGTTCTCGGGCTGCTTGTAGACGATGTCGTGGTCCTCGTCGTCCGAGATGCGGAAGTTGTTGGGGGCCGCGTCGGAGCACACCGAGCAGAGGATGCACTCCTCGTCGACGTAGAACTTGCCGGGCACGTTGTCCGCCCACTTCATGGTCTTGTCGGCCACGGGAGCCTCCCAGGGTCAGAGGGACGCGTAACCGAACGGGCCCGGGTCGCACTTCGGCCACGGCCCGTCACGCTTGCGGGTGGCTGGCCCCCCGGTCGGGCCGGCTACAGACCCTCCCCGCCGGCGGCCTTCGACAGCTCGGGGTGCTTGGCGTCGGCGGTCTTGAGCAGCCGCTGCAGGGTGTTCACGAAGGTCTCGTAGCCGAGGCCGTCGCCCAGGTGGAGCTCGGCCGAGAGCAGGATCTCGCCCCGGGTGGGCTCGAGCTGGAACTTGCCGATGATGAGCTCGTAGTTGAGGGCGGCGAGCTTCACGAGGAGCAGGACGACGCCGCGACTGTCGGGGGCGTCGGCCAGGGTCAGGTACTCGTCGGTGGCCACGAACAGCACCTGGTCCTGCACGAAGTGCTGCAGGATCACCTCGAAGCGGGTGTACTCCCCCTGCCACTCCAGGCGGATGATGGGCTCGTCGGGCCGTCGCTCGTGGACGAAGCCCGCCCGGTCGAGCCAGGCGGCGATGACGTCCAGGTCGGGCTCCCAGGAGAAGTCCTCGGCGTCGGGGAGGCGGCGCTCCAGGCTGTGGTTGCGGACGAGGAGCTCGGCGTTCTCGGCGCGGAGCACCCGGTTCTCGAGGCGGAGCACCCGCCGGCCGGCGCAGCTCGACCCCAGGAGGACGAACAGCACGAGCCCGAGCGCCGCGCCCCGGCGGCCGAGGAGGCCCACGCCCTACAGCCCGGCGTCGCGGTTGAGGCGGGTGGTCCGGATGGAGGCGTCCAGGTCCGAGCCGAGCACCTGCCCCCCGAAGTCGAGCTCCAGGGTCTCGGCGGCGGGGTCGAGCTCGCCCTCGGCCGGGAAGTCGAGATCGAAGGCGATGATGGTGGCCGTGGCGGTGGCCTCCACCGGGCCGTCCAGGTGCTCGCCCGTGACGGTGAAGTCCAGGGGCAGCTCGAAGTCGCCGGCGCGGGCCAGGCACTCGGCGGTGCCGTCCACCGTCTCGCCGAAGGCATCGACCACGAGCACGGCGGAGCCGGCGCACGACAGGGGGAGCTGCTGGAAGGTGAGGCCGGCGGAGAGGCTGCCCACGTAGGTGCCCGCCACCTCGCTCTGGAGGAGGACGCCGCCCACCGTGTGGGCCAGGCGGTCGCCGTTGGGCAGGGTGACCTCGGCGGTGAGGTCGTGGCGCCCCACCGCCAGGGTGTCGTCCTCGACCCGGGCGCCGACCGGTGCCCAGGCCGCGTCGACGTTGGAGGTCCAGGCGATGTCGGTCACCTCGCCCAGGACCTCGCCCTCGGCGTCGCGGACCTCGGCCTCGAAGGTGTGGACCTGCTCGAGGGGCAGGAAGTCCCCCGAGCGGGGCGTGACGATCCGGAGGATGGCGTCGTCGAAGCGGGAGAGGTCCTCCTCTTCGTCGGGCGGGTCGGTGTCGGGGGTGTCGGTGTCGATCTCGCCGACACCGATCTCGCCCCCGCAGGCGACGAGGAGCAGGAGCACGGGGGACAGGCGGGTCATGGAAACCTCCGCGGATCGCCGGGCAACCTACCGGGGTGAGGGCCCGGGGTCCAATCGCCGCGGGATGGCGCCGTCACAGGGATGCGCCCCTCGTGGTATCGACGGGGGAGTCCGTGGAGGGAATGCATGGCCGTCGTCGAGGCCCGGGAGCTCAGCCGTCGCTACGGGCGGTTCACCGCGCTGGACCGGGTGTCCTTCGACATCGAGGCCGGCCACATCGTGGGGCTGCTCGGCCCCAACGGCGCCGGCAAGTCCACCACCATGAAGATCCTCACCGGCTACCTGGCGCCCACCGGGGGCCGGGCCCGGGTCTGCGGCCACGATGTCCTCGAGGACCCCATCGCCGCCCGCGAGAAGCTCGGCTACCTCCCCGAGTCGGCGCCCATCTACGAGGACATGACCGTCCGGGGCTTCCTCCGCTTCGCGGGCCGCGCCCGGAGCCTCGGGCGGGCCGGCATGCAGCGGGCCATCGACCGGGTGGTCGAGGAGTGCGGCCTGACCGACCGGGTGCATCAGCGGATCGGCACCCTCTCCAAGGGCTACCGGCAGCGGGTGGGGCTGGCCCAGGCCCTGCTGCACGAGCCCGAGCTGCTCATCCTGGACGAGCCCACGAACGGCCTCGATCCCAACCAGATCGTCGAGATCCGCAGCCTCATCCGGCGGGTGGGCGAGACCCGGACCGTCATCCTGTCGACCCACATCCTCTCCGAGGTGCAGGTCACCTGCGACCGGGTGGTGATCATCCACCAGGGCCGCCTGGTGGCCGACGGTCCCACCGAGGACGTCATCGCCCGCACCACGGGCCATCGGGTCTCGCTGGGGCTCGCCCCGGGCAAGGTGCAGGCCGCCGACGCGGTGATCATCGAGGAACTCGGCGCCATCGCCGGGATCAGCCGCGTCCAGGCGGTGGCTCCGGACGGGGATATCCGGCGCTTCACGGTCCACGCCGAGCGCGACGTCCGCCGGGAGCTGTTCCGGTGGGCGGTGGCCCGGGGGCACGAGCTGGTGGAGCTCGCCGGCGAGAAGTCCAACCTCGAGGAGGTCTTCCGCCGCCTCACCGAGGGTGGATCGGAGGCCGATCGGGTCGTGGACTCGCTCCGCGACGCCTCCTGACGGCCCCGGCGGGCCCCGCTGGCCCGGCCTGCCCGGCTCGATTAGGCCCGGTGCCCACCCGGAGCGCCCATGCTGACCCCTCGAACCCATGTCTGCGGCGAGCTCCGCAAGGACCACGCCGGCACCGAGGTCGTCCTGCAAGGCTGGGCGTCGAGCGTGCGGGACCGCGGCGGCGTCGTCTTCCTCGTCCTCCGGGATCGCTCCGGCCTGGTGCAGATCACCCTGGACGACCGCTGCCCCGACGAGGCCCTCCAGGCCGCCAAGGACGTCCGGCTCGAGTACGTGGTCCAGGTGCGCGGCCGCGTCGAGGTCCGTGCGGGCCAGCCCAACAAGGACATGGCGACCGGCGAGATCGAGGTGCTCGCCGACACGGTCGAGATCCTCTCCACCACCCCGCCCATGCCCTTCCAGATCGGCGACAAGGGCACCGACGCCTCGGAAGAGGTGCGGCTCAAGTACCGCTACCTGGACCTGCGCCGGCCGGAGCTCCAGGCCAACCTGGCGGTCCGCCACAAGGGCTCGCTGGCCGTCCGCAACTACCTCGACCAGCAGGGCTTCGTCGAGGTGGAGACCCCCATCCTGACCCGGTCCACCCCGGAGGGCGCCCGCGACTACCTGGTGCCCTCCCGCGTGCACCCGGGCCATTGGTACGCGCTCCCCCAGAGTCCGCAGATCTTCAAGCAGATCCTCATGGTGGCCGGGACCGATCGGTACTTCCAGATCTGCAAGTGCTTCCGCGACGAGGACCTGCGCGTGGACCGCCAGCCCGAGTTCACCCAGATCGACGTGGAGCTCTCCTTCAGCACCCGGGACATGGTCCTCGAGGTGGCCGAGGGCGTGGTCGAGGCCCTGTGGCGGTCGGTCCTCGGCCAGGGGATCGGCGAGGTCGAGCGCATGAGCTACGACGAGGCGATCCGCCGGTTCGGCGTGGATGCCCCGGATCTGCGGTTCGGGATGGAGCTGGTGGAGCTCGACGGGGTCCTCGGCGAGAGCACCTTCGTGCCCATCCAGAAGGCCCTCGAGGCGGGGGGCATCGTCAAGGGCTTCACCGTCCGGGACGGTGCGGACGACACCTCGCGCAAGGTCCTGGACGGCTGGACCGACTTCGTGCGCAACTACGGCATGGGGGGGGTGATCGCGTGCGCTCTCGTGTGTTTGCTATGGCTAGCTGGTCAGCGCGA
>CAZPJM010000076.1:0-18185 GCA_964586865.1 uncultured Enterobacteriaceae bacterium | reverse complement strand
CCGTGCCGAGGCGGCTTCGCGCCGGGCCTCCAGGTCCGAACGGGCGGCCCGCGGATCCTCGGCGCCGGCCAGGGCGGCCGCCAGCCGGGCCTCGGCGCGCTCCACGGCTTCCGCAGGCCCCTTCAGGGCCGTCTTCTGCTCCCGTCCCAGGGCTTCGGACGCGGCCTCGTGACGCGCCCGGTCGGCCCCGAGCCGCTCCGCGGCAGCGTCGAGCTCACGCCGCTCCCGCTCCCGCTCCTCGGTGCGGGTGCGGAGCTCGCCCGCGGCCCGCTCCAGCTCGGGCAGCACCAGGGTCAGGCGCTCCTCCCCCGCCCGGGCCTCGAGGGCCTCGGCCGCCTGGGAGAGGGCCGCCCGGGAGCCCTCCAGGACCTCCTCGGCGCGGCTCACCGCCGACACCGCCTTCTTCCGTCGCTCCTCGGCCTCGTCCCGGCGCGCCCGCGCCGCGGTGGCCTCCTCGTGGGCCCTCGTCCGGGCCCGCCCGGCCTCCCGGGCCCGATCCGCCGCGATCCGGACCGCCTCCAGATCGGCCCGGGCCCGCTCCAGCGCCACGCCCGCCCGGTCCTCGGCCCCACTCGCGGCCTTCAGGGCCTCCTGGCACGCCGGCACCGCCGCCGACGCCGCCTGAAGCTCCCGGCCGTGCGCCGCCACCTGCTCCTGGGCCCGGTCGCGCTCCGCCCGGGCGCTGAAAGCCTCGGCGCAGGCCTCGAAGTCCGCCAGGGCCCAGAGGTCCTCCGCCGCGCCCTCGGCCTCGGCCTCGATGGCCTCCAGGGCCGCCCGCGCCGACGCGGCGCCCGCGACGAGTTCCTGGGAACGCGCCAGCCAGTCGTGGTGGACCCGGGCCCGATCCCGACGGGCCGCAGCCCGGGTCAGCGCCTCGCGGGCCTCTCGCTCGGCCTGCTCGAGGGCCCGAAGCTCCTCGGGCGAGGCCAGGGTGGTGCCGTCGGCGGCCGACTTCAGGGCCTTCATCCGGGCCCGCCACGCCCGGCTGAGCTCGGCCGCCCGGGCCCCCAGACGCTGGTAGGTCTCGGTGCCGGTGAGCCGCTCCAGGATCTCGGCCCGCTCGGACGGCTTGGCGCGGAGCATGGCGTCGAAGCGCCCCTGAGCCAGCAGCATGGAGCGCTGGAAGTCATGGGGGGTGAAGCCCTCGAGGGCCTCGCGGAAGACGGGCTGCACCTCGCGGTCCCGGTGGTCCGAGACCAGCGCCTCCCAGGTGCCGTCCGAGGCCCGGCGCTCCAGGCTCCGGTGCGGGGCCTGCACGGCACCGTCGGGTCGTTGGTGCGCCCGATGGGCCCGCCACACGGCCCGGTACCAGGCCCGCCCCTCGGCCCCGACCTTGGAGAACACCACCGACGCCCGGCACACGCCGGTCCCGCGCGACATGATCTGATCGGCCACGTCGCGCTGGGCGCGCAGGTCGCCCAGGCGCGGCGTCGTCCCGAAGAGGGCCAGGCTGACGGCGTCCATCAGGGTGGACTTGCCCGCCCCGGTGGGCCCCTGGATGAGGAAGAGGCTCGCCTGCGCCAGGTCCTCGTCCAGGTCGACGGCCTGATCCCCGTAGAGGCTGTTCAGGTTGTGGACCTCGATGCGGTGGAGCTTCACGACGCCCCCTCCCCGGCCGCCGCGACCATGGCGGCGAAGTCGTCGTCCGAGGCGGAGGCCAGCCGGGCGAAGGCATCGGCCAGCCCGTCGGCGCCGTCGACACCCTGGCGCGCGCACAGGGCCTCGAAGACCTGGGCCGGCGAGAGGTCCTGGAGATCGGTGTGGGCACCCGGATCCACGTGCTCGGGCAGCGGCGTGATCCGCTCGTGGCGGACCTCGGCCAGGACCGGGCGGGATTCGGCGGGGCGAGCCTGGAGGACCTCGTGGCAGCGGTTCCCGAAGGCCTGGGGCAGGTCGTCGGTGACCGCCCGGACGAAGACCAGCGGGGGCAGCGGGGCCGTGGCCTGGAGGTCCCGGAGCCGGTCCAGCACGGCCTCCGGCTCGGCGCGCACCTCGACGAGCTCCCGGGGGAGGGGCACGTCGACCGCTTCGACCTGCTGCGGGGCCCGGGCGGCCGGGTCCGGGTCCAGGGTCACGTCCAGGACCCGGTGGGGGTGGCGCGCCTCGGGCAAGGACAGGGGGAAGGGGCTGCCCGAGTACCAGATCCGACGACCCTCGTCGACCGGGTAGCTGCGGTGGATGTGACCGAGGGCCACGTACTGCAGCCGCGGGTCGAACAGGTCCGGGGGCAGGGCATCCAGGGTGCCGACCTGGTGGATCTCCTGGGGGTAGTCGTCGCGGCTGGGCCGCGCGCCGGGCCGCCCCACCGTCAGGTGCCCGGTCGCCACCAGGGGCACCTCGCCGTAGGCCTGGCGCGCCCGGTCGCACAGGGAGCGGTACAGGCCGCCGAAGGCCTCGCGGAAGGCACGGCGGCCGGCCTCCACGTCCACATCGGTGGTGCGGATGCCGAGGCGGAACTCGTGGACGTAGGGGACGGCCAGCACCACCGCCCCGACGCGCCCCTCGGCGTCACGGATGGGCACCATCGCCCGGTCGTGGTCGTCCGGATCGCCGAGCAGGCCCCCCACCACGTGGACATCGAGGGCGCGCAGCACCTCGGCCGGCGCCTGGAGCCGCGAGGCGCTGTCGTGGTTGCCCCCCACCAGCACCACCTGGCGGACGCCGGTGGACGGAAGCTGGCCCAGGAAGCGGTAGTACTGCTGCAGGGCCGACGCCGAGGGGTGCATGGCGTCGAAGATGTCGCCGGCCACCACCAGCACGTCCGTCGGCTCGGCCCGCAGGTGATCCAGGAGCCAGCCGAGGAAGTGGTCGTGGTCGGGGCCTCGCGAGAAGGTCCCGTGACGGATCCCCAGGTGCCAGTCCGAGGTGTGCAGCAGGCGCATGGCGGCTCCGGGTGGGGCGGAGAGGCCCTGTAGCCCCCCCTCTCGAGGGTGACAGGGGCTGTCACGGCCCCCCTCCGAAGGGGGCCCCACCTCACCCGGACCCGGGCCCCGAAGGCCACGACGAGGCTGGCCCGGAAGCTGCACTCCGACCCGGTGTCTCCAGTGGGGCGGGCCCGGGACGGGTCCACAGCGAGGGTGGATCGATGGAAGATGGATCGACGTCCACGAATCGACGCAGACCTGGACGGTGGGTTTGGCGGACCCTGTGCGCCGTGGGCCACGGGGCGGCCACGACGGTGGCGGTGTGGGCGGTCCTCACCCTGACCCTGCCGGGCCTCCACCCCCTGCTGGTCCCCGTGGTGGCCGCCGAGACCGGGCTCCATGCCCGGGGCGCCTGGTGGGTGGCGGGTGCCGTGCTCCCCGTGCTGGCCCTCGGTACAGCCGCGGGGGTGGGTCTGGCGGCGGCGCTCCTCGCCCTGTGGCGGCGCTGGGGTCCCCGGCCCGGGCTGCTGGCGGTGGGGCTGGCGGTGCTCCTCCTCCAGGTGGACACGGGCGCCTGGCGCGCGGTGGCCGGCCCCGTCTCCCGGGGTCGCCTCCCGACCCGGTCCGCCCTCGCCCGCCTGCTCCCGGCCGGCCCGCCGCCGGACGCCCCGGGCCGCTGGCTCCTCCCGCTCACGCCACCGGTGGCCATCCCCGCCCGGGTCACCTCGGGCTTCGGGTGGCGGGCCCACCCCATCCTGGGCCACCGTCGCTTCCACAACGGCGTCGACCTGGCGGTCCCCGAGGGCACCCCCGTGCGGGCCGTCGCCGATGGGGTGGTCGACCGGACCGGCGAGGACCCCCTGAACGGCCACCACGTGGTGCTGCGCCACCCCGACGGGCTGCGCAGCGCCTATGTCCACCTGTCGCGGGTCCGGGTCGAGCCCGGCCACCGCGTCACCGCGGGCCAGGTCATCGGGGCCAGCGGCCAGACCGGGCGGGCCACCGGGCCCCACCTGCACCTGGGGCTGTGGCGCCATGGGCGGGCGGTGGATCCCCTGGCCCACCTGGGGGGCTGCGCGGTCCCGTGAGCGCCGCTCAGTGGCCGGGGGCGGGGCTGCCCACGGCCAGCAGGACCATGCCGGAATCACCGGCGACGAGGGTGATGTGGGGACGACGGGCCCGGCGATCCCCCGCCGTCAGCGGAGCGCCGTCGTCGCCCCCGCCCGCGAGGACATGCAGCGCCCAGGGCCCCGGCACCGCCCACGAGGCCCCGGCGTCCAGGTGCACGCGCCACGCCCCCTGCACCGGCGTGGCCACCAGGGTCTCGACCCGCACCCCCGGCGCGACCTCGACCCGATCCAGGGCCACCTGGGATGCGGTGCGGCGGAGGGCGATCCCCGGCACCGCCCCGTCCAGGATGGTCGGCTTGCGGATCCGGACCTTCACCACGTCGATGGCCGCCCGGCCCTCTCCGGGAGCCGGAGGGGCGAGGAGCAGCCGGCAGATGGCGGCGCCCAGGGACTCGATGAGGCGCCAGCGGCCCTGCTGGGCCAGGGTGGTGATCCAGGCCTGGACCGCCGCGTAGTCGATGCTGGCCTCGAGGCGGCCGGTGGTGGCGGTCTCCTCGAGGGAGAGGCCCAGCTCGACGTCGACGATGATGGGCTGGGGGAGCCGCTGCTCCCGGTCCAGGATCCCGACCACCGTGTCGATGCGCAGGTCGGTCAGCTCCACATGGTCCATGGGACCTCCTCGGGCGGGCCCGTAGTCCGGTGCCCGCCCCCCGGTCGCCCCCGCACCCGTCGACCCGGTAGCCGCCCCCCCTCCTTCGCCGCCGGGCACCGGTCAGCCGTCCTCGCAGCCGTGGGTGGTCATGACGTCGTCGAGGCGCCGCCCGAACACCCGGAAGTGCTCGGTCAGGGCGCGCAGGCTGTCCGAGCCCACCCCGGCGGGCAAGCGATCGTCGAGCACCCGCTCCCAGGTGGCCTCGTTGCCCGCGTACAGGGCCACCACGTCCTCCACGCGGCCGTCCGGGCAGCGCACCGTGGCCCGCTGCAGGCCCACGCCGTCGAAGGCGTCGAGCGGGGCACAGTCCTCCGGGGGGCGCCAGGCCTCCGGGTCGTCCTCGCCCTGCCACCGGACGGTGGCCAGGCACGGGTACTCGGTGCACTCCACGGTCTCGATCCGGAAGGGCAGATCGCAGGCCGAGAGCGCCTCCATGGTGGCGGCCCAGGCCGTCGGCTCCTCGGGACCCAGGTCGTCGGGCCAGGGCGAGCGGACCATCCGGGCCCTCCGGGCGTGCTCGGCGAGCTGGGCCTCGCACCACCGGGTGCGGAGACGGCCGAGGTCGTCGGGGCCACCGCGGCTGCAGACGAGGGCCCGTTCGTCGTCCCGGGGCACGGGCGACGCCTCTGCGGCCCGCTGGACCGGAACCGGGTCGGTGGGTCCGGCCGCCTGCCCCGCCGCCGGCATCGACGCGGCGATCCAGAAGCCCACCGCGCCGCCCCCGAGGACGCCGGCGGCGCCGATGAGCAGGCGGATGCGCGCTTCGGTCATGGAGGCCTCGGCGGGACGCAGGGGCGGAGGACCCGGGGATCGGATCCGGAGCCGGGGAGCTGTGGGGGAACCCCACCCCGGCCTCGGGATCAATACCGGTTCGCGAGTCCCCCGTCGATCTTCACCGTGTCACCATTGATGTACGTCCCTTCGAGCAGCAGGAACCGCACCAGGCGCGCCGCCTCATCGGGGCTGCCGACCCGCGACATGGGAATGCGGCGCAGGTACCGCTTCCGGTCCTCCTCGGAGTAGTCGGGCGGCCAGGCCACATGCCCCGGCGCCACCCCCACCGCCCGCACCGCGGGGGCCAGCTCGTTGCCGAGCACCTTCGTCAGCATGGCCAGGCCCGCCTTGGACAGGCTGTAGGCGACGAAGCCCTTGAACGGCCGCTCGAGGGAGATGTCCTCCAGGTTCACCACCAGGCTGCTCTCGAGCCCGGGATCGGCCTCGGCGGCGGCGCGGAGGCGGTCCACGAGCCCCTGCACCAGCAGGAAGGGGGCCTCCACGTGGACGGCCTGGAGCTTGCGGAGCTCCTCGAGGGAGGTCTCCTCCAGGGAATCGGAGGCGAAGAGGCTCGCGTTGTTCACGAGCAGCGACAGGGTGTCCCACCGCTCTCGGACCGCCTCCACGAGGGCGCGGGTCTGGTCGGCATCGGCCAGGTCCGCCCGGGCGGTGAAGGCCTCGACCCCGGCCGCACGGCAGGCCTGGGCCACCTCCTCGGCCGCCTCCTCCGAGCTCCGGTAGTGGACGCAGATGTCGATGTCGTGCTCGGCCAGCTCAAGGGCGATGGCGCGGCCGACGCGCTTGCCGGCGCCGGTGATGAGGGCGCGACGGCGCATGGGACCTCCGGGATCAGGTGGCGGGCGCCGGCTCCCCGTCGGTCCGTCCGAGGATCCGACGCAGGAGCCACACGCCCAGGTAGATGAGCGGCGTGTCGAGGGCCGCGATCATGAGCTTGTAGAAGTAGATGGTGAGCATCACCTCGACCCCCTGCCACAGCTCCCAGCCGAAGCCCAGGTAGAAGAGGATCGAGTTGACGATGGCCGTGTCGACGGCCTGGCTCACCAGGGTGCTGCCGTTGTTGCGCAGCCACAGGTGCCGCCCCTTCGTGAGCCGCTTCCAGAAGTGGTAGAGCCAGTTGTCGGTGAGCTGCGCCGCCGCGTACGCCAGCATCGAGCCGAAGAGCAGCACCCCGTTCAGGCTGAAGACGCTCTCGAAGGCGTGCTGGTAGCCCTCGACCGACCCGTAGAAGCCCCCGTCGGGGGGCACCCAGAACGGGTGGGGGGGCACGCGCATGGCGAGCTGGGTGATGCCCAGCATGAGCAAGCTCATGAGGAAGCCCAGCAGCACCATGAAGTCGGCGCGGCGCTTCCCGTAGATCTCCGAGACGAGGTCCGTCACCAGGAAGGTGAGCGGGTAGGTCAGGATCCCCGCGGTCAGGGCGAAGCCCGCCTCGCTCCTGGGGATGAAGAAGAGGATGCTCGAGGTGATGCCGTAGAGCGGCGCGTCGAAGAGCTTGATGCCGATGATGTTGGTCAGGACGAGCAGCACGGCGAAGGTGGCGGCCAGCAACAGGTAGATCCGCTCGTGGAGCGGATAGCGGCGCTCATCCACGCCCAGGTCGGCGTCGAAGGGCCGGCGCGTCGGGCCTTGGTCAGCCATGGCACTCCCAGTCCGCGCTGGTAACCGCGGTCCTGGGCAGCGGGGCGGGGACCGCGGGCGCCGTGGCCCGGATCACGGAGCGCGGCCCAGGCGCACGGTGGTCAGGAGCAGCACCAGCAGGGCGGCGGTCTTGGACTCCTGCACGAGCCAGGCGATGATGTCGGGCGCGCCGGACGCCAGGGTCTTCAGCGTGGCCAGATCGGCCGCCCAGGCGGCGGCGGCCAGCCCCACCGGCAGGGCCCACAGCACCGAGAGGCGCCCGGTGGCGAGGGCGTGCAGGGAGACGACCACCGCGGGGAGGGCCAGCACCAGGTGGTGCTCATAGGTGAAGGCGGGGAGGAGGAGGGTGAGCACCAGGATGGCGGCCGGCTGGGCCCAGCGGGACAGGGGATCGACGGGGCTCGGGCGCAGGGCCCACCCCACCCCGGCGAGGAGGGCCACGGCCGTGGCGGCGGAACCCACCTGGGGGGCGGGCCCGAGCAGGTTCCCCCCGGACGGCAGGAGCTGGTGCCACAGGTTGGGCAGGCCGTGGTTGCCGAACAGGGAGACGGGCAGGCCCAGCTCGTTGTAGCCCCCGCTCCGCAGGGTGGGCAGCACCTCGACCAGGAAGCCCCACAGCGGGCCCGGCCCGAGCACCCCCCACGCCACCCCGAGCCCCACGAGCCCCGTGACGCCCGCGGCGGCCACCGCCCGCCACCGGCCCCGCAGGATCCACCATCCCAGGAGCAGCACGGGGCTGAGCTTGAGCAGTACGGCCAGACCCAGCAGGACCCCGCCCAGCACCCCGCGCCCCCGGTCCTCGGCCCACAGCCCCAGCAGGGCCAGGGCCAGCACCGGCAGGTTGGCCTGCCCCATGAGGGCGTTGTTCGGCACCGCCGTGCACAGCGCCAGGGCCCCGCACACGAGCAGGCCCGCCGGCGGTCCGAGGGGAGCCAGGCCCCGGGCCAGCGCCAGGGCCACCACCAGCGCCGAGAGCACGTTCACCCCGAACCAGACGCGGTAGGCCACCGGCAGGGGCAGGCCGGGCGACCAGGCCACCGCCAGCAGGAAGGGCGGGGGGTAGAGGAACGGGTAGACCCGGCGCCGGGTGCCCTCCTCCCGGGCGCGGCGCGAGAGGGCGGCCCGGTCGTAGGGATCGCCGCCCGCCAGGGCCTCGGCGGCGGCGTAGTGGTAGCTGGCGTAGTCGCGGCCGTGGGTCGAGCGGCGGACCTCGGGCCAGACCCCGGCCATGGCGAGGAGGTGCGCCACGAGCAGGGCCACCACCAGGGCGATGCGGAGGGGGCCGGACATGGCGCCGAGCCTACGACGAGGCCCGGCCCGAGGCCACCGTGGCCCGCCGCTACTTCTTGTAGGGCTCGAGCTTCTCGGTGAGGGCCCCGATGGTCTTGTCGAGGAGCGCCACCAGCTTTTGCGCCCCGTCCTCGCCCTTGCCCACGTAGTCGTTGATCTCGATGATGGTCTGGGTCGTGGCCAGCACGCTGTTGAGCTGGTGGTTCAGCTTGATGCCACCCATCACCGGCATCTTGAACAGGTTCTGCAGGTCGGTGCGGTACATGTGGATCAGGTCGTCCGGATCGGCGAGGCGGTTCTTCACCTCGGCGGTGATCCGAAGGGTGGCCTTGCTGCCCAGCACGGCCTCGGAGAGGGCCGAGCCGCCGGTCTTGCGGTCGAGGGCCACGAAGACGCTGTTGAGGATCGGGTCCCGGACGGTCTTGAACCGGATGACCTGGCGCCCCTCGTTGGCGCGGAAGGAGATGGCGGGGTGACCCTTGCGGGCCATGGCACGCACGATCTCGCCGACGAGCATCTCGTCGCGGGACTCGCGCATCTCGGCCTTGTGGGCGAACTGCTGAAGGAAGCCGAGCATGTCAGCCCTCCTGGAAGCGGCCGCGCAGGTACTTGCGCAGGGCGTGGGCGGTGGCGTCGACGTGGGCGGTGAGGCGGTCGTAGTCGATGTCGTAGGTGGGGCTGACGTACTCGTCGATGGCGAGGAAGAGCTCGACCTGGACGTAGACGTAGCCGGACTGGAGGTCGCCATCGACGGTGATGGTGCCGGGCTCGGGCTGCAGGTAGCCGGACTGCATCTCGGAGCGCAGGGCGTTCATGATCTTGCCGATGTTGCGGACCCGCTCGCCGTAGCCGAGGGTCACGCGGGCGCGCTGCCCCAGCACCCGGGCGGTGGCCAGGGTGTTGGTGAGGTGGTTGAGCCGCACGATGAGGCGGCTGTTGGCCTCGGGCTCCTCGAAGCGCAGGTAGTGCCGGGTGCCGTCGCTGGTGATGTCGATGAGGGCGTAGCCGGCGTCCAGGGTGGACGTGATGATGGCGCCGAGGAAGACCTCGTCGATGTGGCCGGCGAACTCGTGCTCGTACAGCCAGGCCCAGGAGCCCTCGACCAGATCGCCGAACAGCCGGTCCTTGTAGTCGTCGTCCGACTCGCCGGGGGCCTGGGGGACCGCGCCGGGCGGCTCGCCGAGATCGTCGGTGAGCTGCTCGTGGTCCGACAGCGGCTCCCAGCCCTCCATGCCCTCCATCCAGAGGTGGGCCTTGGGGGAGAGGCCGTCCTCGAGACGCTTGGCGATCTGGCGACGGGACAGGGGGCCCTCGCGGCCGTCGGCGGTGTGCACGAAGAGGCACACCTCGTCGGCGCCCGGGACGCGGGGAAGCGGCATGGAACCTCCACTCGGGGGACGACGGGGTTAACGGCTGGGGAAGGCCGCGCAACGGCATCCCGGCGACGATACGTCCGGGGGGGAGGACCATGAGCCGCGGCCCCACCACGCCCCCCGACGCCGTCACGGTCGACACCCGGCTGGACGGCCTCGACATCACCCTCCCCCGGCCATCCCGGCCCTGGGGGGCGGCGGTGCTCGGCCTGGGGCTGGGGGGCGGCGTGGGCCTGCCTCCCCTGTGGTGGGCCGTCCACGCCCCGGCGGGCGCCGAGCGGCACGGGCTGGTGATCATGGCGGTGCTGGTGGCGGTGGGGCCGATTCTCGGCGGTGTCTCGGCCCTGTCGGTGGCCTCCCGGGACCGTGGGCCCGGTCGGATCCGCCTGGACGTGGGGGGCCTGAGCGCCGGCCCGCGGCGGGTGCTCTGGGAGGACGTGGACGCGGTGCGCATCGCCGGGGAGGGCTCCATGGCGAGGGTCGAGCTGTACCTGGCCGACGGCGACGTCTTCCGGGTGGCCGAGGGGCGCCCCCCCGAGGTCCTGGCGTGGCTGCAGGAGCTGCTCGACCGGGCCGCCCACCGGGCGGGGGGGCCCGGGGACCGTCGCGCCGCCGAGGCCTTCTGGCGGGCGGTAAAGGCTCGGGCGGGGTGAGCGCCCGGGGGGCGACGCGCCCGGCGGATCAGCCCCGATCAGCGACCGATCAGCCCCGATCAGCCCCGCTCGGGGGGCTCCGAGAGTCCGGATGCCCGCCCCCGCCCGGCGCCCTCCGGCCGCCCGGCCTCACGGGGCGTCCCGACCTCCGGCCCCCCGGTCGACCCAGGCAGGCTCGGGCTTCCCTCGGCGGTGGCCAGCCGGTCCCGCAGTCGGCGGGCCAGGGCCAGGTCGGCCTCGGTCCACCGCGTCGGGGCCTCCCCCGCCACGTGCTCCACGTGCTCGGGCTCGGGCGCCGGCTGGGGGAGCGGCCCCGGGTCCGGCCCGAGGAAGGCGGACAACACATCGTCGCTCAAGGACTGGCGCCAGTGGACCAGCTCGGGGTCCACCCGCGTCTCGCTCCGGGAGCGGGGGCGCTGGCCCGGCTGCCAGCCCGTGGCCGGGGCCGCCTCGGGAGGGGCCTCGGGGGAGGCCCGCCGCTCGACCGCGGTGCCCAGCGCCCGGTCCAGGATGCTGCGGCCGGTCACCACCCCGACCCCCGCATCGACCACGCCCGCCAGCACGCCCAGGATGGCGAAGCCCTGCTCCAGCGGCACCACCCCGTGCAGGGCCGCGGGCAAGGCGAGCACCGCCCCCACCCCCAGGCTCCACACGAGCAGCGTGCCGGGCAGGCTCAGGTGCAGCGGCGCCCGGCGGCCGTCGGACCGGAGCTCCAGACCCACCGCCCCCAGCCCCAGGGTCCGCGACCCCGCCAGGAACGGGACCTGCAGCGCGAGCAGCACCGCCGAGAGGCCCAGACCGAACACCCCGACCTCGGTGCCGGTCAGGCCCCCGCGGGGCCCCCCGGGACCGGCGGCCGTAGCCAGGGTGGGATCCACGAGCAGACCGCCGGCCACCGGGATCCCCCACACGAGCAGCACCGCCACCAGCAGGCCGAGATCCACCGCCCGACCCGCCAGACGCCGCGCTGCCAGGGAGACGCGTCCGGTGTCCGCCATGCGGAGGCGTAACGGCACGGCGGCCCTCGGACCGCCCACCCTTGCCCGCCCCGGGTCCGTGCCCACCTTCCCGGACGGCCCTCGGGCCGGCTACCCTGGATCCTCGCGTGGAGGCGAAGTGGCCATCCTCAAGGTCGCCCAGATGGGGCACCCCATCCTGCGTCGGGTCGCCGACCCCGTCGACCCGGAGGTCATCCCGACCCCGGCCTTCCAGCGCACCTGCGAAGACCTCCTGGCCACCATGGACGAGTACGACGGGGCCGGTCTGGCCGCCCCCCAGGTCCACCTCTCGGTGCGCCTGGTCGCCCTGACCCTCGATGATGCCGACGGCCCCGAGATCTGGGTCAACCCGGTGCTCACCCCCCTCACCGACCAGCGTGCCGCCATGTTCGAGGGCTGCCTCTCCGTCGCGGGCCTGCGGGGTCGGGTGGCCCGGCCGGCCCGGATCCACGTCCGCTTCCTCGATCGGCAGGGCCTCCCCCGCGCCTGTGTGCTCCAGGGCTTCCCCGCGGTGGTGGCCCAGCACGAGTGCGACCACCTGGACGGCATCCTCTACGTGGATCGCGTGGATCCGCGGACCCTGGCCTTCCTGCCCGAGTACCGGCGCTTCGGCTCCATCGCCCGCTACGAGGCCCTCCTGGCGGGCACGGCCGACGAGCCCTCCGAGGACCTGCCCGAGGACGACGTCTCGCACTGGGACGACCTCGCCATCCCGGTGGACCCGGACCTCTCCCCCGATCAGGCCGCCACCGCCGCCGCCGCTGCCCTGGAGGCCTGATGGGCCTGCTCGACTTCTTCCGCCCGTCCCCCGAGAAGCGCATCGCCCGGGCCCGCCGCGCCCTCGACGCCGACGATCCGGCCCTGGCCCGCGACGAGCTCCTCGGTCTCGAGGGCGACGAGGCGGCCAGCCTCCGCGCCGAGGCCCACGACCGCCTGGTCACCATGAACCTGGAGGCCGCCGTGTCCTGGGCCCGGGCGGGCGACGAGGAGCGGGTCCGGGTGCACATGGGGCTCGCGGCCGAGCACCACGACACGGGCCGCGAGACCGACTTCCGGGACACCCGGCGGCAGATCCGCGAGATCCGTCAGGCCCAGGAGGCCGAGCTCGAGGAGAAGCGTCGCGCCGAGGAGGCCCGTCTGATGCAGATCGACCCGCTGCACCAGACCGGCGACGGCGCCCTGGCCCCCCTCGGCCTGGACGACGAGGTGGCCGGTCCCGACGCCGAGGAGATCCGCGCCCGCCTGGCGCTGGTGGTGGAGAACTACCCCGAGTCGCTGAAGGGCTCGGTCGAGGAGCTCGGCGGCGACTTCGCCCGGGCCATCCTCGACCTGGAGGACGGCCGGCCGGACCTGGCCCTCCAGCTCCTCCTCCACCTCCCCGAGGAGGCGGCGCTGGTCCGGTGGGAGCGCGCCCGCGCCGCCCACACCCTGGGCGATCCCAAGGCCGCCGCCCGCGAGCTCCGGGCCTTCGCCAACCTGGCCGGCGGCCACCACGCCATCGGCCAGCAGCACTCGGGCCTGCTCCTGGCCCGGGTGCTGGCCGAGTCGGGCGATGCCCACGAGGCGCTCCGGGTCCTGCGCGACCTGCGCACCCGCGCCCCGAACCTGGGGGGCTTCCTCTTCGCCCAGCTCCTGGCCGCCACCGACCAGCTCCCCGAGGCCGACGCGGTGCTGCGCGACCTGGTGAAGCGCCACCCCCTCGAGCCCGCCTTCTACCTGCTCCTGGCCCACGTGCGGGTCCAGGGCGGCCACCGGCGCGAGGCCATGCGGGCCCTCGAGCAGGGGCTCCACCAGAACCAGTGCGCCAGCGGCACCTGCGCGGCCCGCCCGCCCGATCCGGCCCTCAAGCGGCTGCTGGCCACCCTCTACCTGGAGGACGGCATGGAGACGAAGCGCGCCCTCCAGCTCCTGGACGAGGCCCCCATCGAGGGCGCCCCCTCGTGGGACGAGGCCTACGCCCTGGCCCTGGCCGGGCGGGAGCGGGGCGAGCGGCGTGCCGAGGAGCTGGTGGCCCACCTGCACGCCCAGACCCCCGAGGGGGACCCGCGCAGCGGTCGTCTCCAGCGCTACCTGCCCCTGCCCGGCGAGGACGGCCTGAGCGCCGGGGCCTGAGGGGCGAGGCCCCGCAGCGGGGCGCCATGTGCCGGGCCATCAGGCCAGGACCGCGGCCATGCCGACGAGCGCCACCACCAGGGCCGCCAGGAGCAGCCCGCCCACCAGGATGACCCCCAGGACCGCCACCGCGAGGGCGGCGGTGGACGCCACCCCGATGGAGGCCAGGATGGTCGCCAGCCGGCCGGGCGGATCGTCGTGGCCCGGGGAGCCGGCAGCGGGGGTGGAGCGATGGCGGGTCCGGTGGCGCACCTGCATGAGTCCATTTACCGCAGGACGGGGCCAGAAACTGTCCCCGTTCGTCCCCTTCGGCATCGGATCGGCGCCCCAGGGGCCCGAGCCGCCCCCTCGCTGGACGGGCCCGCCGCGCACCGATAGCCCCGGCCTGCCCTGGAGGGCCCATGCCCCTGACCGGCAAGCAGAAGCGCCACCTCCGCGCCCTGGCGCACCACCTCTCGCCGGTGGTGCAGGTGGGGGTGGGCGGGGTGAGCGATCCCGTGGTGGCCAAGACCGTCCGCGAGCTCGAGCGCCACGAGCTCATCAAGGTCAAGGTGTCGGGCGATGCCCCCGAGGACACCCGCGAGACGGGCGAGGCCCTGGCGCGGGCGTGTGGCGCCGAGCTGGCCCAGACCATCGGCCGCACCTGCGTGCTGTATCGGCGTCGCAAGAAGGACCCCAGGATCACCCTTCCCAGCGCCGAGGGCGGGTGAGCCTCGCGCGGCGCCTGGACCGCATGGAGGCGGTGCTCGATGCCCGGCTCGGCCGCGTCTCCTGCGCCATCCAGGCGGTCCACCATCGCCACAACGTCTCGGCCATCCTCCGGACCTGCGATGCCCTGGGCATCCACCGGGTCGACCTGGTCGAGGGTCACTTCACGGCGACCGCCGGGACGGCCCGGGGGGCCGAGCGCTGGCTCGATCTGCACCACCACGAGAGCGTGGACGCCGCCGTCCACGAGCTGCGGAAGGCGGGCTTCCGGCTCTGGGTGGCCGATCTGGACCCGGACAGCCGGGCCCCGGAGCGGGTGCCGGTGGACCGACCGGTCTGCCTGTGGTTCGGGGCCGAGCTCGAGGGGGTGGCCGAGGGGGCCCGAGCCGCCGCCGACGGGGTGGTGCAGGTTCCCATGCACGGCATGGCCCAGTCGCTGAACGTCTCGGTGGCCGCCGCCCTCACCCTCCGTCCCGTGGCCGAGCGGGCCCGCGCCCTCGGCGCCGAGGCCCTGCTTGGCGAGGATGCCCGGGCGGGCTGGTGGCGCCGCTGGGTGCACCGCGAGGAGCGGCTGTGGGAGGCGGCCCGCAGCCGCACCCGGTGGCGTTGGACGCCGCCGTAGCCTGGCTCAGTCCGGCGTGGCCACCAGATCGAAGCGCACGATGAACGCCAGCTCGTCGATCTCCCGACGAACCTCGTGCTGGCCCGTCAATCCGGATGAAGACGAGAACATCGCCGGCAGCACGAAGTCCTCGCCATCCAGCGAGATCAACACGTCGACGGCGTCCACTGCCGTGAAGGCGCCCTCCATGGTCAGCTCGCCCCCGGCGTCGTCCGGGCCCTCGCAGCGCCAGGCCCCCACCGTCCGGAGCGCCGGTTCCTCGGTCGCGGCGATGAGCAAGGCCCCGGTCGCCGTGCAGGAGGCCTCCAGGTCGATCCGGGGGACCGCGACATCCACCTCGAGGATGCCGGACCACGGGCCATCCCACATGCCGGGACAGACCTGGCCCGGGTTGAGCCCGGGGTCGCCGTCGTCGCAGTCCGTGTCGTCCTCGACCCGCCCAGGGCCCGGATCGCAGGCCCGCAGGATCTGGTCGGGATCTCCATACCCGTCGCCATCCGCGTCCCGGAAGAAGGTGCGCAGCGAGGCATCCCGCACGTCATCGTCGGCGTCGTCGACCAGATCGTCGCAATCCTCGTCCACATCGGCCGGATCGCAGACCTCGTCGGCGTCCGGGTGGACCAGGGGATCGGCGTCATCGCAGTCCGTGTCGTCCTGGACCTGATCCTCGCCGAGGACACAGACAAGGACCCCGCGGGTCGGATCGCCGAAGCCATCGCCGTCCGCGTCGGTGAACGCCCACCTGGCGTCCACCGCATCCACATCGACGGACCCGTCGCAGTCGTCGTCCACGCCGTTGCAGAGCTCGTCGGCGCCCGGGTTCACCTCGGCGTCGGCATCGTCGCAGTCGACCTCCACCAGGTAGCCATCGCCGTCGGCATCCACCATCGGGCCGGCCGGGTCTCCACCCGCCGAGCCACACGCCAGCAAGGGGAGGAGCAGGGCCAGGTGACGCATATCGCCTCCATCTGGGCTACCCCGGGTATCGGCACGGCGCCGGACGCCCTGCAGCCCGTGGCCCCCCGGGCGGGGTAGGACGATGCCATGGACGACACCGGCCTGTACCGTCGCGCCTGGGAGGGGGAGCCCGACCCGATCCGGCTGCCCATGGCTTGGCTCGACGTGGGACAGCCCGGCGCCCCCTCGGTGACGCGGGAGGGGGCCCGGATCCTGGTGGCGGGCTGCGGGACCGGCGCCGAGGTGGCGGCCCTGTCCGGACCCGACCTGGAGGTGATCGGGGTGGACCGGAGCCCGGCCATGCTCGAGGCGGCCCGGGAGCGGCTGGGGCCGACGGCGGATCTGCGGCAGGTGGATCTGACGGACCGGGCCGCCCTGGAGGCGCTCGGGCCCTTCGACCTGGTGCTCTGTCGGGCCGTGGCCGACTACGTACCCGACGACGCGGCGCTCCTCGGGGCGCTGGCCGGGGCCCTCGCCCCTCACGGCCGGCTCCTGCTGACGGGCAACACCCCCCGCCACCCGTGGGCACGGGTCCGGGCCGCCCTGGCCGCGGTCGAGGAGACCATGGCTGGCGGGTCCGGCCTGGACCGGCTGCGGTGGGGCCTGCGGGCGACGGCCGCGTGCGATCCCCGGGTGGGGCGGCTGGTCGGTCGCGGCGACGGCTACGTGGCCATGGACCTCGGGCCCGACCACGTCCACCACCGCCCCCTCAAGATCTGGGCGGACCGGGCCCGCCGGCAGGGACTGCACCTGGTGGGCAGCGTCGGGGCCCCGGCGAGCCTGGACGCGCTGGCCGACGAGGACGTGGCGCCGCTGCTGCCCCTGGCTCGCGCCGGGTGGGCACGCCTCGAGGCGCGCCTGGGGGAGCGCGGCGCCTTCACCGGCCTCTTCGGGCGAAGGCCCCCGATCGAGCCCCCCCTCGACGATCCCGGGTCGCTGGCGGGCTGGACCCCGGTCCCCGGGCCGGCGCTGCGCGACCTCCAGCTCCCTCCGCCGGACCCGGTGCGCCTGACGGTGCCGATGGAGGGTCACCGCCCCTGGTCGGTCCGGGTCTCGCGCGCCATCCTGGCGGCCGTCCTGGAGGGGGAGGGCCCGGTGGGGCGGCGCCTGGCCGTGGCGCCCTGGAGGACCCGGGTGGCCCTGTTCCGGCTCACCCAGGCGGATCTGACCCGGTGGCGGCCCCCCGGGACGTGAGCCCTGGACGCAGGTCGGCCCCGCCCGCGGGGGGCAGGGCCGGGGCGATCAGCCCTCGATGGGGAGCGCCAGGGGGGCGCTGTCGTCCATCACCGGGAAGTCGTCGCGCTCGTCGACCACCTCGCCATCCCCCCAGCCAGCGTCCCAGCCCGACTCGGGCTGCCAGCCGTCCACGTCGGCGTTGTCGAACTCATCGTCGCGGACCCAGTAGCCCTCGACCCAGGTGGCGCCGTCGAACCAGCCGGGGATCCAGGTGAAGCCGGGCTCGGCCTGTCCGGGCATCCAGTAGCCGGCGTGGAAGACACCGTCCTCGTCGTAGTAGGAGCTGACCCAGGCGAAGCCGCGCCGGTACTGGGGCCGCCAGAAGCCGTCCACGTAGGTCTCGCCATCGTAGAAGCCAGGCTCCCAGACGTAGCCCGAGGGGCCGGGGTTGCGGGGCATCCAGTGACCCCAGACGTAGGTGCCGTCCTCGAGGTAGTGACCCTCGACCCAGACCCAGTCACCATCGTCGCGCTGCTGGGGCCGGTAGTAGCCCTGGACGTAGACGGTGTTGTTCCACCAGCCGGGCACGTAGACGAAGCCGGCCCTGGGCGCGGGGGCCACCGGCCGCCAGAAGCCGGGGTGCCAGAAGCCGGAGCGCCAGTACCCGTCGACCCAGATCCAGCCGTCCCGGCGGGGCGGGGCCCAGGTGGACACCCATGGGTTCACGTTCCAGCCGAAGGAGACGATGACGGTGGTGCTGTAGCGGTAGCGGTAGTAGGGATGGCAGTACCACCGGGTGTAGTAGGGGCGGTACCAGGTCCGGGCAGGCACCCGGTGGCCGGCCCGGGGGTGGGTCCGGACGACCCGCCAGCTCGGGCGGGCGTAGCGGTGGTCGCGGGTGCGGTGGGGAGGCACGCGGGTGCCGGCCCGGGTCCCCGGACGGTCGGGGCGACGGGCATCCCCGGGCACCTGGCCGGGGCGGGTCCGGCCATGTCGGGCGCGCTCATAGTCGCGCCGCACCACGGTGGTCCGGTCGATGGTGGTGCCGTCGGGCCGCCGCACGGCCACGTTGGAGCGGGCCTCGACGCCGCGGTGGCGATCCACCACACGGTCGACGCTCGGAACGCCGGCGGGGGTGCGCCCCACCCCGGTGGAGGGCCGGGTGGTGCGGCTCGGCGTCCGGTCGACGGACGGACGCGTCGTCGAGGGGCGGCCCG
>CAZPJM010000075.1:0-18627 GCA_964586865.1 uncultured Enterobacteriaceae bacterium | reverse complement strand
GCCGGCGGCCACCGAGGACGCCGAGGGCCTCCTCCCCCCGGCCGCGCCTCCCCCCGGCGCCGGTCCGCCCCCCCTGGGTGCCGTCCCGCCGCCACTCCTCGAGGCCGCCCGCGCTGCGCGCCATCGCCCCCTGGCCGAGCGGATGAAGGCCGTCTCCGACCCCATGCTGGGCCGTCCCTACCGGGCGGACGGCCTGGGCGAGGGCGGGGGCGTCGATGCGGATCCCCTGGCCCGGTACGACGTCTACGACTGCCTCACCTTCGTCGAGGAGGTGCTCGCCCTCTCCATGGCGGGCGATCCGGCCCACGCGGCCCCCATCCGGCTGGGCCTCCGCTACGGGGACGCCGACCCGAGCTACGTCGCCCGCCATCACTTCATGGAGCTCCAGTGGATCCCGCGGGCCCTCGAGGCCGGGTGGCTCCGGGACACCACCGCCTCCTACGGCCCGGTCACCGCCGTGGAGCGGCAGGTCACCCCCGAGACCTGGGCCTCGTGGCGGGCCCGCGGGCGCTTCGCCCACCGCGACGAGGAGCTGCCCCTCGGACCCATGGCCCTCGACGTCCTCTCCCTCGACGACGCCCTCGACGCCGTGGATCGGATCCGCCCCGGCAGCATCGTCCTCACCGTCCGCGTCGATCGTCCCTGGAAGCCCATCTGGATCAGCCATGTGGGCTTCGTCCTCCCCGACGAGACCCCCACCGTCCGCCACGCCACCCGCATGGCCGACCGGGTGGTCCGGGACCACGGGCTGGCCTGGTACCTGGAGCACCTGCGCTCGTACACCAACTGGCCCGTCGCCGGCGTCGCCATCCTGGAGCCGGTCGAGGCCGGCCCGCGGATCAGCCGCTTGCCGGTGGCGCCGGAGGGCTGAGCCGCCTCAGCGGTTGCCCTGCCCCGGGTTGGAGCGGGCGCCGCCGCCGGTCTGACGGACCGGACTCCGCGGCTTCTGGGGCCGGGCCGGGCGCTCGGGCTGCACGCGGCCCGGCTCGGACAGCTCCATCTGGGCCTCGAGGCGCTGCTGATCCGCCAGACGCCGCTCCAGGGTGCGCCGGTAGCCCCGAGCGCGCCCGTTGGCGAGGAGCACGGCGGCCTCGGTGGCCCAGGCCGCCGCGTTCTGGAGGTCCCCCTCGCGCTCGGCGGCGAGGGCCAGGTTGAAGGCCGCGCGGCCCCGGATCTTCGCCTCCGGGTGGTCGCGGTAGAGCCCGTCCCAGATGTCGATGGCGCCGGCCCAGTCCATGGCCCGTGCCCGGTCCCGCGCCTCCTTCATCTCGGGCGAGCCGCCGCCGAACCACGAGCGGGTGACCACCACCCAGGTGGGCGCGATCCGGCGGGCGTAGGAGGCCCCGGCCAGCTCGCCCACGTAGGCCACGGCCCGGGTCTGGACGGGGAGCGCGGAGAGAGCGGCCTCGCGGGTGCCGCCCCGCTCGGTCCAGGTGTGGGCCTCGTCCCAGGTGCGGACATCGTCGATGATCTGCTTCCCCACGACATCGTAGTAGCGCCAGGCCGTGGTCACCCGGGTGCGGCGCGAGGCGATGAAGACCGTGCGCTTGACCTCGTTGCCGTTGTCGTCCGTGTCGGTCTCGATCTCGGTGCGGACCTGGGTGTCGGAGTCGCTGTCGAAGGCCTCGAGGGACACGATGCCCTGACAGTTCGCGTCCTGGCAGATCCGCTTGGCCGTGCCCCAGGAGAGCTCCTTGTCGAACAGGCTGGACTCCAGCTCCTTGCGCGGGACGAAGGCCTCGGCCGCGTCGAAGCGCGGGCTGTCCCGGAGCCCCATGAGCACCGCCGACATGGCCCGGGAGCGGCCCTCGTTGTCGGCGCCGATGGCCTCGCCGGTGACCGCGCCCTCCAGGGCACCGAGGATCCCCTGCCCCACGTTGCGGGCGCGGCTGCGATCCACCACCGCGAGGCTGTGGATGTCGGGGGGGGAGGTGACCAGTGAGGGCTCGAGGACCTGCAGCTGGAGTGAGCGGGTGCATCCGCTGGCCAGGAGCAGGCTGAACAGGACGGTGACGAAGCGGAGCATCGGCGCCTCCAGGGCTCGGCGGCCCGAACGCTAACCCACGAGAACGATCCGCCTTCCACCCCATCCCGGCTCGCGCCCCGTGGGCTCGCCCCTCAGCCGCCCCCGGGCCGGACCTCGAAGTCCGAGGCGAAGGGCGCGACCGCATCGCCGGCGCGGGAGAGGCAGCCATCCACGCCGGTCTGGACGGCCACCCGCCAGGTGCCCGGCACCAGATCCTCGTGGAGCAGGCGGATCCGCTCCTCCGGGTCGACCTCCACCTCGAGGCCGGGCGCCAGGCTCACCCGCCCATCGGGCGCCAGGCGTCCCAGCCACACCGTCTCCGGCGTGCAGGTCGACGGATCCACCGCCTCGGTGAAGGTCAGCCGCACCACCGCCCCCGGACCCGCGATGGCGCCCCGCTCGGGCTCGACCGCCAGCACCTCGAAGGTGGGCGGCGGCGGCCCGCACGCCCCGAAAAGGACCAGCCCCAGGGCCGGCGTCAGTCGGTGGAGGGACGCTCGGGATTGCGGATGATGCGCCACTTGCCCGGATCCTCCTGCCGCTCGAAGGCGACGATGTTGAAGCCGGCCGTCGCCCACCAGTCGCCCGTGAGCCAGTGGCCCTCGGGCTCGCTGGTGATGGAGAGGTGCGCGCACTCCCAGTCGACGGCGAGGGTGTCCTCGCAGTCCTCGAGGCCCACCAGGGTGGAGGTGAAGCTGTGCCCGTCCACGTTGTCGGTGGTGGTCGCATCGCCCAGGGCCATGCGGCTCTCGGCCAGCTCGAGCGGGGGGTCGAAGGCGACGAAGCCGGTGTCGGGACGCTCATAGCCGTGGATGAGCACGCCACGCCGGCTGCTCGAGGAGAGGCTCAGGTCGTACTGCCACCCGGTCTCGGCGCAGTCCTCGGTGTCCTCGACGCACACCGCCTCGACGCTCCACGTCCAGACCACGAGCCCGTCCCCACGGCTCTCCGGGTTCACGTCCTCCTCGGGCGTGAGCGTGCGGATGAGGCGGTAGTCCACGCCGGGGTCCACGTTGCCGAAGGTCCATCCGGTGACGTCGCCCTCCAGGGGAAAGAAGTCCACCATCTGGAAGCCGGAGTACTGGAACTGGTCCTGGTCGCACCCGGCGAGGCCGAGGGCGAGGAGAGCCATCATGACGGTGCGCATCGCTCGCCTCCTACCCGCGTTGATGTACCTGACACGGGGGCCGCCCACAAGGGCCGCACGGTCGCGATAGGGCCTGTCCCCGCCCGAGGAGGCCCCATGTCGTGGCTCGAGACCCTGCGCGCCCGGTGGCGTCCCGACCACCCGGCGGTGGTCAGCCCGGCGGGTTCGTGGACGTACCGGGAGCTGGACGCGCGCATCCGGAGGGCGGCGGGCTGGCTCGAGGCCCGTGGCATCGGTCGTGGCGATGTGGTGGCCCTGCAGATCGAGGATCGCCCCACCTTCCTGGTCCTCCACCTGGCGGCGCTGGGACTCGGCGCGGTGAGCCTGCCCCTCAACACCACCTATCCGGCTCGGGAGCTGGACTTCTACCTGTCCGACGCCGGAGCGCGCCTGGCGGTGCTGGTCCCGGATCGCCTGCCGGACCTGGCGCCCACCCGGGCCGCCCTGGTCCCGGCCGATGCCGCGCTCACGGCCGAGGTCGCCGGGTCCCCCCAGGCGGCCCTGCCCGAGGCCCTCCCCGCCGACCGCATCGGGGTCCTCCTGTACACCTCGGGGACGACGGGCAGGCCCAAGGGCGCCCTGCTGGGTCACGACAACCTCCAGGCCACCGTCGACGCCCTGCACCAGGCCTGGCGCTGGTCCCCCGACGACGTCCTGCTGCACATGCTCCCCCTCTTTCACGTCCACGGGCTCTTCGTCGCCATGCACGCCGCCCTCCGGGCCGGCGCCACCGTCCACCTGGCCGAGCGCTTCGATCCGGACGAGGCCATCCACCGCATGGCGCACGACGGGATCACCGTCTTCATGGGCGTCCCCACCTTCTACGCCCGCCTGCTGGCCCGCCCCCCCGCCGCGGATCCGGACCTGTCGGGGATGCGCCTGTTCACCTCCGGCTCGGCGCCCCTCCCCGCCCGGGACCATCGGGCCTTCCAGGCACGGTACGGGCACACCATCCTGGAGCGCTACGGGATGACCGAGGTGGGGATCGTCCTGTCCAACCCCTACGAGGGAGAGCGGCGGCCCGGCGCGGTGGGCATGCCGGTGCCGGGCGCGCGGGTCCGTGTCGTCGATCCCCGGACCGGCCAGGAGCAGCCCCAGGGCGAGGTCGGCGAGATCCGCATCGCGGGCCCGTCGGTCTTCAAGGGCTACCTGGGGCTGCCCGAGCGCACGGCGGAGGCCATCCGTGACGGCTGGATGTGCAGCGGTGACCTTGGCTTCGTCGATATTGACGGCTACGTCCACGTGGTGGGTCGCAGCAAGGACATGGTCCTGTCGGGCGGCCTGAACGTCTACCCCTCCGAGGTCGAGGCGGTCCTCCTCGAAGACCCGACCGTGGCGGCCGCCGCGGTGGTGGGCGTGCCCGATCCTGACCTCGGCGAGCGGGTCGTCGCCAGCGTCGTGGCCGCCCCCGGGGCGACCCCGGACCCCGAGGCCCTCCGTCGACGGGCCCGCGCCTCGCTGGCCCCGTACAAGGTGCCGAAGCGAATCGACGTGGTGAAGGCGCTGCCGCGCAACGCCATGGGCAAGGTCCGGAAGGCGGCGCTGCGGGAGCGCTGGAGCCGCGTCCGCTGTCGCCCGGCCCGTCCGGACGAGGCGGAGGCCATCGCCGCCTGGAACCGGGCCATGGCACGCGAGACGGAGGGCCTGGCCCTGGACCGGCAGGCCTCCCTCGAGGGGGCCCGCCGCGTCTTCCGGGGCGATGTGGGCGCCTTCTACGTGATCGCCGAGGTGGCGGGCGAGCGGGTGGGCCAGTGCATGATCACCGTCGAGTGGAGCGACTGGCGGGCCCGACCGGTGTGGTGGTTCCAGAGCGTCTACGTGCCGCCCGCGTGGCGCCGGCGCGGCGTGTTCCGCGCGCTGTACGCCCACGTCGAGGCCCGCGCGCGGGCCGAGGGCGCCGCCGGACTGCGCCTCTATGTCGATCGTCGGAACCAGGCGGCCCGAGCCGTGTACCGCGCGATCGGCATGTCGGACGAGCACTACGATCTGTTCGAGCTGCTCTTCGACGAGCCTCCCGGGGACCCCACCTTCCGCGGCGCGCCCGCGGGGGGTAGCCTCCCCCCGGAGGCCTGAATGGACATCCCCTACCGAGACGAGATCCGCGAGGTGCGCGCCAAGGCCCGCCGGTCCGAGGTGGCCGCGGATCTGGTGCGGCGGGCCCGTCTGATCGTGACCGAGCTCCAGGTGCTGCGGCGCCAAGCGGAGCTGGCCCCGGAGCTGCCCGTGGCGACGCCGGGGGAGCCGGTGATCGAGGAGGCCATCGAGGCCTTCCCCCACCTCGACGCGCTGCGCCAGGCCGCCCCCGACCCCGCGGCCACCGGTCTGGCCCGACTCACCGCCCGCGTGCAGCAGATGCGGAGCCTGATCCAGCTGCTGGAGCCGGTGGCATCCGAGTACCGCGAGCACCAGCACAGCCTGCACCACCTGTCGAAGGCCCAGGGCGAGGCCCTGATGGCGCCCGAGCACGACGGGCACCGTGCAGCGCTCCAGTCCCATCGCCGCGAGCACGCCGAGGCATCCCACACCCTGCAGGGCCTCCTGCTCCAGCGCCAGGTCCTGGAGCCGCTCCGCATCCTCCTCTCGACCCTGATCCCCCAGGCCCGGGACCTGCTCGCGCCCCCGAACCCGACCCTGGGGGCGCGCACCATGACCGCGACCCTCTGCGAGCAGGTGGCGGTGCTCATCGAGGACACGACCCTCTCTCTGGACCTGCCCGACCCGAGCGAGGTCACCGACGCGCCCTCCACCATCGAGGCTGCCCTGGCGCGGCTGGACCGGACCCTGGCTGCGGTCGACCAGGAGGCGCAGCGCCTCGACGCCCTCGTCGAGGCCGCCCGGGCCCGAGCCGACGAGCACGAGGGGTGGCTGCGGGAGCACCTGGGGTGAGCCCCCCCCTCCGCGGGAGGCCGGGCCCGCCGGTAGCGTCGCCTGCAGCCCCGGCCGTCACGGCACGCCGACGCGGCCTCCGTGGTTAGGCCCCCCCCGTGGAGGTCGCATGATCGAGCGTCCCGGCGTGCTGTTCATCAACTTCGGAGGCCCGCAGCGCCGCGAGGAGCTCGAGCCCTTCCTGCGCAACCTGTTCGATGACGTGCTGCCCCTCCCCCAGGGGGTGAAGGGCCTGGCCCTGCCGGCCATCGCCCGCCGGCGCGCCGCCTCGGTGGCCGAGAACTACGAGATGATCGGCTGGTCCCCGCTGGTCCCGGTCACCCTCGACCAGGTGCAGGCGGTCCGGGACGAGCTCGCCGACGACAGCCTGCCTGTCACCGTGGGCATGCAGTACACGGCGCCCACCCTGAACGAGGCCCTCCGGGAGCTGGCTGCCGAGGGCGTGGACAGCGTCATCGCCGTGGCCATGTTCCCCCACTGGAGCTTCGCCACCACAGGCTCCTCCTTCGACATGCTCCACCAGGCCCTCCGCGACGATGGGCTCTCCCACTGGCCGGTCCACTTCGCCCCCGCCTTCCACGCCCACCCCGACTACATCGAGGCCCTGGCGAGCACCATCCGGCGCGGCGTCGCCGACCTCCCCGGGGAAGGCCCGATCCACCTCGTGTTCACGCCGCACGGGCTCCCCGTCAGCTACCTGCGCCGCGGCGACCCCTACCTGGACCACGTGCACGAGAGCGTGAGGAGGGTCATCGCGCACCTCGGATGGGACGGGCCGGTCCACGTGGGCTGGCAGAGCCGGGTGGGTCCGGTGCGGTGGCTGACGCCGGCCACCGAGGACGTGCTCCGGCAGATCGGCGCCGCGGGGGGCCAGCGGGTGTGCCTGGTCCCGGTGGCCTTCGTGTCGGAGCACATCGAGACGCTGCACGAGATCGACATCGAGTACGCCGAGGTGGCTCACCAGGCCGGCATCGCGCACTTCGGACGGGCGCCGGCGCTGGGGATGGAGCCGGGCTTCATCCGCTGCCTGGCCGACCTGGTGCGGCAGGGCCTCGAGCGCTTCGGTCGCTACACGTGCGCCCGCTGCCTGCTCCCCCGACCCGACAGCCACCGCCGGCGGCGGGTGTGTCCCAACTGCCGCTTCGAGACCCCGACCTACCTGCGCGAGTCCCTGCCCGAGTCGGGCTGACCCATTGCGCCGATCGGGTCCGGGGGCCCGCAGACCCGTACCGGTCGGGCTTGGACAGGCGGTCGAAAGAAATTTTCGCGCGCTACGGTGCCGTCATTTCAACGATCGTAGGGTCGCAAAAAATTTTTCGCTCCAGAACCCTTGTAGCGACTCCTGGGACCGGACATAGTGCGGGTGCGGCGCATCGAGGCGCCGGGTCAACCCACTCTTCAAACCGACCAGGAGTCCATCATGATGACCAAGTTCTTCCAGAACGACGAGGGTGCCACCGCTATCGAGTACGGCCTCATCGCCGCCCTCATCGCCGTCGTCATCATCGCCGCCGTCGCCGCCCTGGGCACCTCCCTGTCCAGCACCTTCCAGGACGTCTCCACCGCCATCAACTCCTGATGGTCTGAGACGTCGGCGCCGCGGGCGCCTCGTCCGCGCGTCGCGACCACCGCCGACCCCACCCCGGGGTCGGCGGTCTTCGTTGGGCCGCCAGGAATCGGCCGCCGACACCGACAGGGCCGAGGTCACCGCCCCTCGCGCCCCCCGATCCCGACCCGTCCCGGATCTTCCAGGACCCTGGCCCCCGCCGGGACCGCCCACGTCGGCGTGCTAGGGTCGACCGCGCCCCACCACCACGCTACCGAACCGGGAGTCCTCGGGGGACCCGAGCCCCGAGACCGGAGGATCCATGGGTACCACGGGCGGCAGTCGCCGGATGGCCATCATCTTCCTCGTCCTGTCCGTCATCGCGGCAGGACTGGCCACCCTCGTCCTCTTCGTGGTCTTCCAGTCGCTCGAGCGCAGCGTCAAGAAGAAGACCGAGGCCCGCGCCGACAACTTCGTCGAGATCGTGGTCGCCAAGCAGACCATCGAGCAGGGCACCACCCTCAACAAGGATCTGCTGGAGCACCGGCGGGTCCCCGACGCCTTCTTCCTCGACACCATGGCCGACTCCATCGAGGCCATCGAGGGCCGCGTCCCCCAGGAGCGCGTCCTGGCCGGGGAGCCGCTGCGGACCGAGCGCCTGGCCGATCCCGAGGCCGGCCGCGGGCTGACCGCCCTCATCCCCAAGGGCCAGCGGGCCCTGCAGATCGAGCTCCGCGGCGCCCAGGCGGTGGCCGGCTTCGTCAACCCGGGCGACTTCGTCGACGTGCTCTTCACGGGGACCGATCCCAAGAAGAAGAAGCCCCACACCCGCACCCTGCTCCAGGCCAAGGAGGTCCTCGCCGTCGACGAGCGCCTCGCTCTGGACGATCAGGGCTCGGCCGCCACCGGTCGGGTGGCCCCCTCGGTGACCCTGGCCCTCACTCCGGTCGAGGCCCAGATGGTCACCCACGCCCAGCGCACCGGCACCCTGACCCTCACCCTGCGCAACCACGTGGACGTCACCCGGCAGGAGGTCCACGGCGTCGCGCCCGGGGAGTTCATCGGCGCGGCCAACAAGCCGGTCCGGGTCAAGGACGTGGCGCGCAACACCCCGCGCCCGGGGCCCCAGGTCATCACGCCCGATCCCGAGCCCGTGCAAGATCCGAACAAGGTCCGCATCATCGAGGGCGCGACCGTGCGGGAAGTCGAGGAGCGCACCCCGGCCGGCACCGACGCCGACGCCCCGTGAGCCTCGCGCCCGACCCTCCTCTGTGGTCCCCTCCTGCCGCACGTCCACCCACCCAGTGAGGCCCCGGACATGACCTCCTTCTCCCGCGTTGCTCGACTCGTCGCCGCCCTCTCCTGCCTCTTCGGCGCCCTGGTGTTGGCCCTGCCCGCCACGGCCCAGGACGACCTCATCGACATCGAGGTCGGCAAGTCCAAGGTCCAGGAGTTCTCCGGCCGCGTCCAGGCCATCGCCATCACCAACCCCGAGGTGGCCCGCATCCAGCAGCTCGACGGCACCCGCTACCAGGTCCAGGGCGTCGCGGTCGGCAGCACCGACCTCATCGTCACCCTCGAGGGCACCTCCCGGCCCCAGGTGTTCGAGATCCTGGTCCACCAGGACCTCTCCGACCTGATCCGCCGCATCGACGCCATCGTCGAGGGCGAGCCGCCCCGGGTCTACCCCCTCGGCGGGCACATCGTGGTGCAGGGCCCGGTGGACGACCTGGACACGCTGGAGCAGGTCGCCCAGGTGGCGGGCGTCTTCGACGAGGAGTTCGTCAACCTCATGTCGGTGCGGGGCGACCACCAGGTGCAGCTCGAGGTCATCTTCGCCGAGGCCTCCCGGAGCGGTCTCCGCGAGCTGGGCGTGAACCTCTTCGCCCAGCACCCCCGGGGCTTCGCGGCGGCGGACGGCCCCAACTCCATCGCCCTGCCGGCCATCCTGGATCCGGGCTTCAACGGCCTGCAGGCCGGTCGCCTGGTGAACGCCCCCGCCGCCGGTGCCTTCGACATCCTGGGCACCCTCGACCTGGGGGCGGTGAGCCTGGCCGGCATCTTCTCGGTCACCGACGACTACCGCCTCACCAAGACCCTGGCCCAGCCCAGCCTGGTGGCCCTCTCGGGCCAGAAGGCCGAGTTCCTGTCGGGCGGCCGCATCCCCATCCCGGCGCCGGGCATGCAGGGCATGGTCATGGTCCAGTTCGAGGAGTACGGCATCAAGCTGTCCTTCGTGCCGACCGTCCTTGCGGGTGACGTGATCGACCTGCGGGTCTACGTGGAGGTCTCGGACGTGGACTTCGGCACCACCAGCCGCATCGCCGGCCTCGAGGTCCCGGGCTTCCTGACCCAGAAGGCCCAGAGCCACGTCCGGATCGGCTCGGGGATGACCTTCGCCATGGCCGGCCTCCTCACCGAGTCCACCGAGTACCAGAAGGCCCAGTTCCCGCTCCTCGGCGACATTCCCATCGTGGGCAACCTCTTCCGCTACATCCGCCACTTCCGCGACGAGCGGGAGCTGATGATCTTCGTCACGCCCCGGCTGGTTCGTCCGCTGGGCCCTGGCGAGGTCCCCGCCGCACCGGGTACGACGGAGGACAACAACACCACCGACATCCAGTTCTTCCTGCTCGGCCTCGACCGGCGCCCGGGCTCTCGCACCGCGGAACCCGCCGGCAACATCGGCCTGCAGCGCTAGGGGACCTCTCGTGCGCAACATCGGCACCGCCAGCTCAGCCGCTTCTGTCGTCCTGGTCGGACTCACCATGGAAGAGATGGGCCGGGTCCGCGAGACCCTCGTGGGCGAGGCGGTGCTGCCGAGCAACCCGGTGGGCTTCGGCGATGCGCTCGGACAGGTCCAGCGCGCCCGCCCCGACGTGGTCATCGTCAGCTTCTCCCAGGGCACCGAGGCCCCCCTGGCCATCGCCCAGGCCCTGGTGAGGGACTTCCCGGACACGGTGCTGGTCGCCCTCTCCGAGGCCAGCACCGCCGACGCCATCCTCTCGGCGATGCGGGTCGGCTACAAGGAGTTCGTCGTCCTCCCCGACGACGCCAACCGCCTGCGCCAGGTGGTCAAGGACTCGGCCTTCGCCCCGACCGAGTCCGAGGACACGGGCATGGTGGTCTCGGCGGTGGGGGCCAAGGGCGGGGTCGGCACCACCCTGCTCACCGCCCACGTGGCGGCCGAGCTGGCCGGCATCCACAGGGTGATGGCCATCGACATGGACATGTCCATGGGCGATCTGGCCTCCATCATGGACCTGAACCCCCAGGAGGACCTGGCGTCGGTGCTCCCCCGGGCCCACCGCATGGATGAGCGCATGCTCACCAGCGCCGCCACGGTCCACTCGAGCAAGGTCCACGTCCTCGCCCAGCCCGGCGAGCCGCAGCCGGGGCTCGAGTACACGGCTGACGATGTCTATTCGGTCATCAACGCATCGGCCCAGGCCTACCAGTTCGTCCTCATCGACTGCGGATCCGCGGTCGACGAGGCCACGCTCATGGCCTGCAATGTCTCCGACATGGTCCTGCTCATCACCGAGCCCACGGTCATCTCGGTCCGGGATGCGTTCCGACGCATCCGCCTGCTCACCGGGCTGGGCATCGAGCGGGACCGCATCAAGCTGGTGGTGAACCGCTTCCACAAGGCCGCCTACGTGGCGCTCTCGGACATCGAGAACAACCTGGGGATCCAGGTGGCGGCCACCGTCGTCGACGACCCGCGCACCGTCGGGCAGGCCGTCAACGAGGGCAAGCTCATCCGCGACATCAACCGCCGGGCCGAGGTGGCCCGCGACATCTCGGCCCTCATGGCCATCGTCACTGACGATGGCGACCCGGTCGATGTCGAGGCGGGAGAGGACGGCAGCGGTTTCTTCTTCGGACTCTTCGGCAGAGGGTGATGACCCATGGGTGGATCGAGGCTGATTGATCGCGTTCGGGGTTCACAGTCCCGCATCGCCAAGGGAGGGCCCGGCGGCGCCGCCGCCTCCCGGTCGGCGGCCAGCGCGGCCGAGTTCGAGCGGATCAAGGCCGATCTGCACAACGAGCTCATCGAGTCGCTCGACTTCGAGCAGGTGGGCAACACCCCCCGCGAGGAGCTCTCGGCCCGGCTCCGCACCACCCTCACCGAGCGGGTCGAGGCGCGCAATCTCCCCCTCAACCGCCTCGAGCGGGAGCGTCTCGTCGAGGAGATCCTCGACAACATCCTCGGTCTCGGCCCCCTCGAGCCGCTGCTGCGGGACCCCGAGGTCAGCGACATCATGATCAACGGGCCCTACACCGTGTTCGTGGAGCGGAAGGGCAAGCTGGTCAAGACCAACATCCAGTTCAACGACCACGACCACCTCATGCAGATCATCGACCGCATCGTCTCGGCGGTCGGTCGACGGGTCGACGAGACCACCCCCATGGTGGACGCCCGCATGCGGGATGGCTCGCGCTTCAACGCCATCATCCCGCCCCTGGCGCTCGACGGCGCCACCGTCTCCATCCGGCGCTTCGGCACGGTGCCCATCACCTCCGAGGACCTGGTGGCCTTCGGCTCGGTGCCCCGCCCCATGCTCGAGGTGCTCCGCGGCGCGGTCCGCTCGAAGCTCAACATCGTCATCTCCGGCGGCACCGGCTCCGGCAAGACGACCCTGCTGAACGTGCTCTCCTCCTTCATCCCCGAGGGCGAGCGAATCATCACCATCGAGGACTCGGCCGAGCTCCAGCTCCAGCAGAGCCACGTGGTCCGCCTCGAGACCCGGCCTCCCAACCTCGAGGGCAAGGGCGAGGTGACCCAGCGCGACCTGGTGAAGAACTGCCTCCGGATGCGGCCGGACCGCATCATCCTGGGCGAGATCCGCGGCGGCGAGGCCATCGACATGCTCCAGGCCATGAACACAGGCCACGACGGCTCGCTGGCCACGGTCCACGCCAACACCGCCCGCGACGCCCTGGCGCGGTTCGAGACCATGGTGGGCATCGGCATGCCCAACATGGCCGACAAGGCCATCCGCGAGACCATCGCCCGTGCCCTCGACCTCATCGTGCAGCAGGCGCGCCTGCCCGACGGCTCCCGGCGGATCATCTCCATCACCGAGGTGACCGGGATGGAGGGCAGCATCATCACCACCCAGGACATCTTCGTCTTCGAGCAGACCGGCGTCGACGGCAATGGTCGGGTCCGGGGCCGCTTCCGCGCCACCGGCGTGCGGCCCAAGTTCACCGACCGTCTCGCCTCGAACGGTATCCGGCTCTCCAACGAGTTGTTCCGCTTCGTCCAGGAGGTCTGACGTGCTCGCGGCGTTTCCCATCTGGATCTGGGTCGTCATCGGCGCCGCCGTCGTGGCCGCCATCGTCGGCGTGAGCCAGGGCTTCTACTGGACCTGGGTCTCCAAGCGGCAGGCCGAGTACGAGCGGCTGGCGCGCAGGCTCGGCACCGTCGTCTCCGAGGAGGACGAGGCCAGCCTGTTCCGCGACCTGGGCCAGGACACGGCCGCCAACGCCCTGGGCGGCTTCGGCCAGCACCTGCGCGACATCATCACCGAGTCCGAGACCCCGTGGTCGGTGAGCCAGTTCCTCCTCTACAGCGCCCTCATCGCCGGCGGCGTGGGCCTGGGGCTCTTCCTCTTCATCGGCGCTCCGGGCCTGCTGGTGGGCCTGCTCGCCGCCCTGGTCCCCTACGTGGTCATCCGGCAGAAGGCCGAGGCCCGGAGCAAGAAGCTCCTGGAGCAGCTCCCCGAGGCCCTCGACCTCATGGCCCGCTCGCTCCAGGCCGGCCTCGGCCTCTCCGATGCCTTCAAGATGTGCGCCGAGGAGCTCCCCCTCCCCCTCGCTGGCGAGTTCGGCCGGGTCTTCGAGGAGGTCCGCTTCGGGCGGGACTACCGCACCGCCCTCACCGGCCTGCTCAAGCGGAACCCGCGCCTGTTCGAGCTGCGCATGTTCGTCTCGTCGGTGCTGCTCCAGCGCGAGACCGGCGGCAACCTCATCGAGGTGCTCAACGCCATCTCGAACACCATCCGGAACCGCTTCCTCTTCCAGGCCAAGGTCCGGGCCCTCACCTCCGAGGCCCGCTTCTCGGCGCTCATCCTGAGCGGCCTGCCCGTCGCGGTCTTCCTCATCCTGATGGTCATGAACCCCCAGTACCTGACGCCGCTGTGGACGGATGTCTGGGGCTACTACATGCTCGGTGGCATCTTCATCCTGTACGCCACCGGCGGATTCCTGATGTACACCTTCTCCCAGGTGGAGGTCTGAGATGCCGACCACGACCCTCCTCCTCATCGGCTTCGCCTTCGTCGTGGTGGGCGTCGGGCTGACGGCCGGGATCTTCATGCTGGTGGGCAGCCAGCGCACGGCGTCGGACCGCCTCAAGGACATGACCGGCACCGGACCCTCCGGTGGGTTCGAGTCCGATCGGGAGAAGGAGAACCGCATCGCCGAAGCGGTGGCCCAGCGCCTCTCGCGGCTGGCCACCCCCACCGACGAGCAGCAGCGCAACCTGCTCAAGCAGAAGCTCATGCACGCCGGCTACCGCAGCCGCAACGCCTCCGAGTTCTTCAACGGGATCCGGGTCGCCCTCGTCTTCCTGCTCCCGGTTATCGGCGCGCCGCTGCTGGCGAACCTCAACGTGTACTACATGGTCGGCGGCGCCTTCATCCTGGCGGCGGTCGGGTACTTCGCGCCCATGTACGTGGTCAACCGCCGGATCGAGAGCCGGCATCGCAAGCTGCTGGCGCCCTTCCCCGACGCCCTCGACCTGCTGGTCACCTCGGTCGAGGCCGGTCTGGCCCTGGACATGGCCTTCCGCCGGGTGGCCGACGAGATCCGCTCCGCCGCCCCCGAGCTGGCCCTCGAGTTCCAGCTCGTCAACCACGAGGTGGCGGCGGGCGTCCCGCGCATGGAGGCGTTCAAGCACCTGGCCACCCGCACCGGGCTCGACGAGATCAAGAGCCTGGTCAACATGATGACCCAGGCCGAGCGGTTCGGTACCTCCATCGCCACGGCCCTGCGCGTCCACGGCGATCTGGTGCGCCAGAAGCGCATGGCCCGCGCCGAGGAGGAGGCCGCCAAGGTCTCGCCCAAGCTGACGATCATCATGATCCTCTTCCTCATGCCGTGCTTGGTCGTCGTCCTCATGGGCCCCGCGGCCATCCGCGTCCGCGACGCCCTGGGTCGGTGAGCATGCTGCGCCGCTGGCTCCTCCTGGCCGCCCTCACGGCGTGCGCGCCCAAGAACACCGAGGTGGTGGATCCGGCCCCCTGGCAGACCGAGGCCGGCCTCGAGGAGACCCGCCTGGCGCTGGCGGCCCAGATGCTCCAGACCGACCGCCCCGAGCAGGCCCTGGCCCTCATCACCCTGGCCGAGGCCGACGGCGCCGAGGGCTGGGAGGTGGACCTGCTCCGCGGCCGGGCCCTCTACCTCCAGGAGCTGTACAACAAGGCCGAGGAGCTCCTGTCCGCGGCCACCGAGGCGGCCCCGCGGGAGGCGGCGGCCTGGTACGCCCTGGGGCTGCTCTACGCCGACACCGAGCGCCCCGACGCGGCCATCGCCTGCTTCCGCGAGGCCACCGACCACGACGCCCAGCACGCCGCCGCGTGGAACAACCTGGGCTACCTGCTCTACACCGTGCGGAACGACCCCGAGAGCATCCCGGCCCTCGAGAAGGCCGTGGCCCTGGACGGCGCCAACGCCCGCTACCGCCGAAACCTGGCCTTCGCCCTGTTCGAGTACGGGGACCGGGACGCCGCCGAGCGCGCCTTCCGCGCGGCCGACCGCCCGGCCGACGCCTGGTACAACCTGGGCCTGGCCCACGAGCGCCTCGACGAGCTCGAGGCGGCGCGCGACCGCTACGCCGAGACCCTGCACCTGGACCCGGAACACGACCGGGCGAGGGACGCCCTGGAGCGCCTCGCCCTCGACGACACCTCCCAGGAGGCCCCATGAGCCGTCCCCTCGCCTTCGCCCTGGTCCTGACCGCTGGCCTCGCCGGCTGCGGCAACCCCATGAACCTGACCTACGACTTCGGGCGCGCCTACTACAGCGCCTTGCAGACCCAGGCCGACCTGTCGCGTCCGGGGGTCCAGGCGGCCCAGCACCGCCTCTCGGGCCTGGAGGGCACCGAGATCCGCCTCCGTGCCTTCGAGACCAGCACGGACATGGAAGACGAGTCCACGACCTTCAACGCGGGCCGTTGAGCGGCCCGCCGCAGCCGGGGCCTTCCGGCCATGGGGCCACCGGGCCGGGCCGGCCCACCATCCGCCGGCCAGCCGTCCCCCTCCTGATGGGGCTGTTCGCCGGCCTCCTGACCGCCCTGGCCCTCCTCCCCGCCGCCCTGCTGGTGGTGGGGCTCAGCTGGAACCAGGGCCTGTCGGTGGCCGCCAAGCGCGCCCAGCTCCTGGCCGAGCTGCGCCTCTCCCACGGCGAGGACGAGGCCGCCTTCCCCTACCGGGCCTTCGACGCGGCCGCGGTGGTGGTGCGCCGGGGCGAGGATCTCACCGTCGAGGTGGGGGATGCGAGCCTGCAGGCGCTCCTGCGGCGCCACGGCGATGGCTTCCAGGCGCTCTGTCGCGAGCCCGGCCATGACTACCTCCAGATGGACGACGGCCAGCGGTGGGCCTGGGCCTGCCGGAAGGCCGACGATCTGGCCGTCCTGGCCGCGGTCGACACCACCCTCCTCTCGCCCTTCTCGCTGGGTCTGGTCATGGCCCTCGTCATCCTGGTCGTCGCGCTGGTGACGGCCCTCCTGATCCTTCGCCTCCTCACCCCGCTCTCCCGGATCTCCTCCGCCCTGGTCCGGGTGGGGGCCGGGGAGCGGGACGTGCGGCTCCACCCCACCGGCCTTCCCGAGCTGGACGAGCTCATCTATCACCTCAACGACGCCGCGCTGGCCATGGAGCAACGCGAGGACGCCATCACGGCCCGGATCCGCCTGGTCCAGAACATGGCGCGCCTGGTGGCCCACGAGGTGCGCAATCCGCTGCAGAGCATCGAGCTGCTCACCACCCTCCTGCAGGCCGAGCCCGACGAGACGGCCCGCACCGAGCACGCCACCGCCATCCGCCAGGAGATCCGCATGCTCGACGACGTGGTGCATCGCCTCCTCCGGAGGAGCGTAGGCGCCGATCTGGATCTCCACGGCCGCCCCGCCCGACTGGCCACCCTGGTGGGCACGGTGGTGCGGCTCCTGGAGCGGCAGGCCCGGACCGACGGCATCCAGCTCACCCAGGGGGCCCTGCCGGACATCGAGCTGGTGCTGGATCAGGCCCTCGTCGGCCGCAGCCTGCAGAACCTGGTGTTGAACGGCATCCAGCACGCCGGCAGCCAGGTTCGGATCTCCGCCACCGTCCTGGACGACGAGGTGCAGCTGCACGTGGACGACGATGGACCGGGGGTGGATCCGGGCCTCGCGGAGCGGGTCTTCGAGCCCAACGTGTCCGGCCGCGCCGGCGGGACCGGCCTGGGGCTGGCGCTCGTCCGCGAGGTCGTGGAGGCCCACAAGGGCCGGGTCCACCATGCCGACAGCCCCCTCGGGGGGGCCCGCTTCACCGTCACCATCCCGCGCCCCGCCGCCCCGTCCGCACCGGCTAACGTGGGGCCGGACGCCCCCTCGACGGATGCAGCATGAGCGGAACGCCCCTCAAGGTCCTCATCGTCGACGACAACGCCACCGCGGCCGACGCCATGGCCCGCAACCTCCAGCGCGGCGGCGACGAGGTGACCGCGGTCCACGACGGCCGCTCGGCCATCGACTGGCTCCAGCGGAACCAGCCCGACGTGGTGCTCACCGACCTGAAGATGGAGCCGGTGGACGGCCTGCAGGTCCTCGAGGCGGCCCGGGCCCAGCGTCCCCCCATCGAGGTCGTCGTGTTCACCGCCTTCGGCGACGTGGAGGTGGCGGTGGAGGCCATGCGCCTGGGGGCCCGGGACTTCCTCACGAAGCCCGTCTCGGTGGCCCAGATCGAGGCTCGCCTGGACAGCCTTCGCCCGCCTTCCCACACCCCCTCGCCGGTGCGCCGCGGGCCGCGGGCCGGTCCCTTCGTCGCCCGCTCCCCCGCCGCCAGCCGGATGCTCGAGCTCCTGCGGACCGCTGCCGACGTCCCGAGCCCGTGCTGGATCGAGGGCGAGCTGGGGGCCGGGCGGGGCCACGCCGCCCTGGCGCTCCACCGCATGGGCAACCCCGACCTGCCCTTCCAGACCCGGGACCTGGGCCGGGACGATCCATGGCCCACCGAGGGCACCGTCCTGCTGCCCAACCTGGACGACCTGGCGCTCGACCTCCAGCGGCAGCTCCACCGCTCCCTCTCCCGGGTGCCCCCCGGGGTCCGGCTCGTGGCCACCTCGGGACCCGATGCCCGGCGCAAGGTCGCCGAGGGCACGCTGCTCGCCGAGATCTACTACGGGCTGGCGGTGGTGGTGGTGCGCATGCCGGCCCTGCGCGAGCGCACCGAGGACATCCTGCCCATGTTCGACCAGGCCCTCGACAGCTTCGCCGAGCGCTACAAGCGACCCCGCCCCCAGCTCACCGATGCCCAGCGACGCGGACTGACCTCCCACGCCTGGCCCGGCAATGTGCGGGAGCTGGTGAACCTGGCCGAGCGCACGGTGGTGATGGGCGGGGGCGCGCTGGACATCCAGGTGACGCCCACGACAGCGGCGGGTCTGCCTCGCCTCGAGCCGGGCTTCTCCCTCTCCAATCACCTGGAGAGCGTGGAGAAGGCCATCCTCGAGGAGGCCATGCGGATCACCGGCGGCGACCGGCCGCAGATGGGCACCATCCTGGGCCTGGAGCGGAACACCCTCCGCTACAAGCTCAAGAAGTACGACCTGCTCGACTGATCGCGGACCACGAACGATGACCACCGGGCACGACCCGGTGCGATAGGGTGCCGGGACCTCCAGGAGGAGCCCATGCGCACCATCTCCCTCGCCCTGGTCCTCGGACTCACGGTGGCGGCCTGTGGGAAGAAGGCCACGCCGGAGCCGGCTTCCGAGCCCGCCCCCACCGCCGCCAGCACCGAGGCGCCGCCCGAG